>CAMAPJ010000001.1 GCA_945860085.1 Synechococcus sp. UW140
AGGCTATTGCTCAGGGCTCTATTGCTAATACTATTATCGGTACCGCAGGTTCAGCCCAGTTCATTGGTAATTTAGGTAATGATAGCTTCACTGGTGGTGCTGGTGTAGATGAAGCTGTAGTTGTTGGCACCACTATTGCATTTGCAAAAGATAGCAACGGTAAATTGCTTGTAACCACAAACTCGACCGGTAGTGACACCTTGGATGGTGTAGAGTTTGTTAAGTATTATAATACTACCAATCCAAGTGCAATAACGACAACGCGTTATTTGATCGTAGATGCATTTAGCTCTGTTGCTGCAGCCATTGATGCGTCTGTTTCTGGCGATGTGCTTCTTGTTGATCCTGAAAGTGGCTTTAATGCTACTTTGCAAAGCTATGGATCTTACGATGTATTCGTATTGCCAACTGCTAATCCTTCTGTTTCCAGTCTTGGTAACATAAGTGCTAGCACCTCTGGAGTAGTAACAGCATCGATCAGTGGCACTGCGGCTGAACTTGCATCCCTCACAATAGCAAACACCGATTCCATTACGGTTACGGTGTCAAATTCTTCCCTAACAGGTAGTTCTGGCGTTACCGCGCTCAACACCCTTGGTGGCAAGACTGCAGGAGTTGTAACAGCAACGATCAGTGGAACTGCTGCTGAACTTGCTGCTCTAACAACAGCAAGTACCGATGCCATCACGGTTACGGTGACAGGCCCGGCCAGCCTCAGTGACCTTGCCAAGATTGATGCAGCAACTTCGCTAACGATCACCTACGGCACCATTACTGATACTGCGGTCAATCTTTCTAACGATGGCGTTTATGTCAATGGAACGCATCCTGTAACAGTTACGGGTACAGCACCTACAGTTGCTCAGCTAGGTTCAATTAGTGGTAAGACCGATGGTGTAGTAACAGCATCGGTCAGTGGCACTGCTGCTGAACTTGCATCCCTCACAACCGCAAACACCGATTCCATTACGGTTACGGTATCAGATGCTTCCCTAACAGGTAGTTCTGGCGTTACCGCGCTCAACACCCTTGGTGGCAAGACTGCAGGAGTTGTAACAGCAACGATCAGTGGAACTGCTGCCGAACTCGCAGCTCTCACCACAGCAAGCACCGATGCCATTACGGTTACGGTGACAGATCCGGCCAGCCTCAGTGACCTTGCCAAGATTGATGCAGCAACTTCGCTAACGATCACCTACGGCACCATTACTGATACTGCGGTCAATCTTTCTAACGACAGCGTTTATGTCAATGGAACGCATCCTGCAACAGTTACGGGTACAGCACCTACAGTTGCTCAGCTAGGTTCAATTAGTGGTAAGACCGATGGTGTAGTAACAGCATCGGTCAGTGGCACTGCTGCTGAACTTGCATCCCTCACAACCGCAAACACCGATTCCATTACGGTTACGGTGTCAGATTCTTCCCTAACAGGTAGTTCTGGCGTTACCGCGCTCAACACCCTTGGTGGCAAGACTGCAGGAGTTGTAACAGCAACGATCAGTGGAACTGCTGCTGAACTGGCAGCTCTCACCACAGCAAGCACCGATGCCATTACGGTTACGGTGACAGATCCGGTCAGCCTCAGTGACCTTGCCAAGATTGATGCAGCAACTTCGCTCACGATCACCTACGGCACCATTACTGATACTGCTGCCAATCTTTCTAACGACAGCGTTTATGTCAATGGAACGCATCCTGTAACAGTTACGGGTACAGCACCAACTGTTTCTGAGCTAGGTATTATTAGTGGCAAGACTGCAGGAGTAGTAACAGCATCGATCAGTGGCACTGCGGCTGAACTTGCTTCCCTCACAACAGCAAACACCGATGCCATTACGGTTACGGTGTCAGATTCTTCCCTAACAGGTAGTTCTGGCGTTACCGCGCTCAACACCCTTGGTGGCAAGACTGCAGGAGTTGTAACAGCAACGATCAGTGGCACTGCTGCTGAACTCGCAGCTCTCACCACAGCAAGCACCGATGCCATTACGGTTACTATCAATGGCTCCACCACGATCGCCCAGCTGAGATCCATCGACAATGCCACCAGTGGCGCCATTACCTATGCAACCTTTGAGGACAGTTCCGCAAACTTGGCTGCTGAGTCGGTTCCTGGTGGTTATTTGACAGTGGCTGGCTCTAAAGCGGTCACCCTTACTGATGATCACAGCCTGACGCAACTCATAGCCATTAATGCCGCCACCTCGGGCACAATCACCATGTTTAACAATGGGATTGGGCTCACTGGTTCAGCGGCCAACTTGGCTGCTGCCCTTAATGGGATCACTGGGTACCAAGGTGTGATCAGTATCACTGATAACCATAACCTGGAGCGACTCAAGACGATCAATAACGCCACCTCGGCCACCATTACCTTGATCAATAAAGCTATCGATCTCTCTGGTTCAGCTGCTGATGTGGCTGCGGCCCTCGCTGGCATCACCGACTACACCGGAAACGTCGACATCAATACTGTCCATAACCTCTCGCAGCTGAAGGCCATTAATAATGCCACCAGTGGTTCGATAACGTTGCAATACCCATTGACTGAACTGGAAGGAGAGGCCTCGGAACTCGCGGCTGCCCTGACTGGAATCACCTATACAGGTCCTATCATCGTCACGGGCGTCGTCTCGCTGGCCCAGCTCGCCACCATTGATGGGGCGACAAGCAACAGCGTTACCAGCGGCACTATCACTGACACTGCAGCCAATCTTGCTGCTAATACCGATGGCTATTTGAGCGGTAATAAGAGTGTCACTATCACTACCAACCATACCCTGGCCCAGCTCAAAGCCATCAATAACGCCACGACCGGTGCCATCACTCTGGCTAGCAAAGCTATTGACCTCACTGGTTCGGCGGCTGATCTAGCTGATGCCCTCGATGGAATTACCGATTACACCGGCAACATCACGATTACTGGCTCGGCTTCAATAGACCAACTATCGGCTATTGATACTGCTGCCCAGAATGCGATCACCTACAGCTCGGTAACTGACACTGCTTCGAAATTGGCCGCCAACGTCGGCGGTTATGTAAATTTCAACAAGACAGTCACTTTAACGACTAACCACAGCTTGGCTGAGCTCAAAGCCATCAATAACGCCACCGCCGGTGCCATTACCCTGGCCAGCAATGCCGTTGCACTCAGTGGTTCAGCAGATGATCTGGCTGTGGCCCTCTCTGGCTTCACCGATTACACTGGCAATGTCACAGTCACTACCAGCACTTCAATAGAAACGCTGAAATCCATCGACGCTGCTACCACCGGCTCGATCACGCTAGACAATTCCTCCTTGCTCACTCCTCCACCCCCCCTGGGTAATTTGAGCACGACTGTTGCTACTGCTGTTAGGAGTGCACAAAACAAAGTGGATTACACCTATGCTATTGTTGATACCACCGCTAATGTCAACGCTGCTAGCGTTGATGTACTCAAGAGCGCCACAGCGATCACCAGTAACGACAACGCTGCCACCACCGGCAGTACCCTCAACCTCTATGGGGTTAATGCCCATGTGAATGCTATCGGTGTGATCACAATCCCATCAGTTGCGATCACAGGCGATAGCGGCGCTAATATCGTGCAGCTGTCGGCTGCTCTAACACACTCCGATCAAGTGGTAGCCAGCTTTGGCGGTGCTGATTCAACCACTGACACCTTGATTTTCAATGTGGTTGATGGGGATTACACCACATGGAGTTCAGATCCTTCGACAGTCACTCAAGGCTCGAATACCCTTGGGTTCAACAAACTAAGCGGTTTCTCCTTCGTCAATCCGAGCAGTGGCAACGCTGAAGACAGGCTGGGGATTTTTACAACCGACAGAAACATTTTCGGTCGATTTGTCTCCACTTCCTCCTCCTCAGGAGCTGCCCTCCAGTTGAGGGATGGAACAGTCTTTGAAGATGACGATCTAGGTTTGATAGATGACAGCAAAGATGCCTCGTTAGTTCGAGACCGAATTGCTCAATTTATTGCTGATGGGGGTGCGGTAGCACCCGGAACATCCATCGGCAAGTCTGGCCAAAGCGTAAATGACTTTATTTATGTCGCCTATGGCGAAAGCTCTGCCGATTCAAGCAAGACCAGCGCCTATGTCTATGCTGGATACTTTGACAAAGGATCTTCGGGGGCCTTCGCTGCTACTGGCGGTGTTGTTACTGATGCGATCAAGTCCAAGATTTCAATCGTATCGCTTGCTGAAATTCTTGATATCAGTGTTGGCGACCTGGCGAGCGGCAACTTCACATCAAGCAAGCCAGCTGGTCTTAGTTAACTGCTGTAGCAACCACGAAATCGGAGCCCTTGGCTCCGCACATTGGTTTCAGTTCCATGGCCCCTCCCATACTGGTTCTTGCCGGTACCCCCGTGTTCCTCGAGCAGCTGCCTGGGCTGCTGCTCGAGCTTGATCTGATGCCCCAATTGCTTCGGCGCCATATCGAACGCAGCCATTCAGCGGCGTTCATCCCCAGCCGCGAGCAACAGGTGGAGTTTCAGCAGGCCTTTCTGGCCCGCGAACGCATCAGCGATCAGGCCAGCCTGGCCGCCTGGCTGCAGCGTCAGGTGATTAGTGAAGCCCAGATGAGCCAGCGCCTGTTTGTGGCCCTCCAGGCCGAGCTGTTTCAACAGGCCACCTTTGGCCCCCGTGTGGAACCGTTATTCCTTGAGCGCAAGGTTGATCTTGATCGCGTCACCTATTCCCTCCTGCGGGTGCGTGAACGCGCTAAGGCGGTGGAACTGCACCTGCGCCTGCGAGAAGAAGAAGCCACCTTCGCCGATCTTGCCTCCACCTATTCCGAAGGCATTGAGCACCAGTTCAACGGCCTATTTGGTCCGATGGAGCTCGGTCGCATTAACCCCGTGCTGGCCGAACGCCTGCGCATCAGCACCCCAGGCCAGCTCTGGCCCCCCTTTGAAGCCGAAGGCTGGTGGGTGATCTTGCGTCACGAACGCCACCTGCCCGCCCAACTCGATCAGGCCATGCAGCAGCGGCTGCTCGGTGAGATGTATGAGTTTTGGATGCGTGAGCAGGTTTCGGCCGCCCTTGTCCAGCTCCAGCCTCCAGCTGGGCAGCCCATTAGCCCTGGCTCTGCCGAATCACCCGAACCCCTAATCGAACTTCCCGCCGGCGACGCCCTGGAACCTAATCCGCCCACCAGTGGAGAGATAGCCGCCAAACCAAGCTTTTTTAGGTCCCTTTTTGCGCGTGGATGAAATCGTCACCGCACCCGATCACTCGATCAGTTCCGCCCTTGCTTTGCATCCTGGCTTTGCCCAGTTCTCCCCCGAGCAACTTGAAGCCATCGCTCCTCGCTTCACGCGCCAAACCAAGGCCATGGGTGAACCGCTGCTGATTGCCGATCAGCTACCCACCAGCCTTTATCTGCTCCAATCCGGCCAATTGCGCCAGCTGGTCGACCACCCCAACCACCCCGGCAGCTTGCTGACGCTTGCCCTAATCGATGCCCCCTACCTAGCCGGCTGGGCCTCGATTCAGGTGGGGGCTCCCCTGGAATTTCTCACTGCTGCCTCCGCCATCGAGCTGCTGGCAATTTCGCTCAGCGATTGGCTGGAGATCCTGCACCAGCAACCAGCGCTGGCCCTCCACTACCAGCAGCAGGTGAGCCCCGCCGAGCTCTGGCCCCTGCTCTCCTCCCCAAGCAGTGGCCTGCTCCTGCCCCCTGCCGCCAAAGAATTACGCCCGCTGATCAAACGCCTGGCCGGGCAGGCCCAGGTTTGCGTGGTATTGCCCGGTAGCCCCTCCCACACCTCACTGGATCCCCAGCACCGCTGGTTGCTCTCTTCTGCAGGCGCCCCCCTACCCCTTGGCACGCCCATCGCCGCTGAGCAGCTGCCCCAGCTGCAGGCCACTAGCCAGCGGCCCCTACGCCTGATCGGGTTACCCGAAGCGATCTGGGGTCATGGCCACGCCAGCTACTCGGTGACAGCTCCAGCTGCGGAGCCTTCAGCCGTCCCAGCTTCGGCCCCGCCCCCCCCCGGCCCCCGGCTCCTAGAGGACGATCCCGATAGCCAGGATCCCACCAAGCCCTATCGCTTTTATTTCTCAGCCCCTGGCCCCGTGCCCGAGGCATTGGCCTGCTTTCGCATGCTCGCCAGGCAGCTCAACCTGCCGATTAAGCCCGATGTGCTGCAGCGCATCCTGGAGGAGCAGGCCAGCCGCGGTGATGGCTCGGTGCCCCTGCAACTCTGCGCCGCCGTGGCCGAATCGATGGGCCTGCAAACCCAGCTGGCCGCCGTGCCGATTCCCTTGCTCGGGCGGCTTCAAACCCCATCGCTGGTGCACCTGGCCGATGGCGAACTCTGCATCGCCTTTGCCACCCACTCTGGCGGTCTGGTGCTGGGTCGCCCCCGCAGCCAGCTCGAATGGCTCGATGGCGAAGCCCTCACGGCCCTAGCCGCCGAAGATGGCAACCTGCCCGTGCTGCTGTTGCAGCTCACTGAGCGCACCCCCACAAAGAATTTTGGGCTGGGCTGGTTTGTGCCAGCGATCAAGAAAAACAAGCGGCCCCTAATTGAAGTGCTTGTTGCGTCGCTATTTGTGCAGGTGTTCCAGCTAATGAATCCGCTGATTATTCAGCAGATCGTCGACAAGGTGATTGGCCAAAATGGCATGAGCACCCTGCCGGTGCTGGCAACTTTGCTGGTGAGTTTTTCGATCTTTGAAAATATTCTTACCGCCGTGCGCACCAATCTGTTCATTGAAACCACTAATCGCATCGACCTATCCCTCGGGGAGCAGGTGATCGATCACCTGCTGCGGCTGCCCCTTGGTTATTTCGATCGGCGCCCCGTTGGCGAACTCTCCAGCCGCCTTGGCGAACTCGAAAACATCCGTTCCTTCCTCACCGGCACCGCCCTCACGGTGGTGTTGGATTCGGTGTTTTCCGTGATCTATATCATCGTGATGCTGATCTACAGCTGGGTGCTCACGATCGTAGCCCTGCTGGTGGCTCCCGTGCTGGGACTAATCACCCTGAGCGTGTCGCCGGTGATTCGCAATCAACTGCGTATTAAAGCGGAGCTCAATGCTAAAACCCAAAACCACCTGGTGGAGGTGCTGAGCGGCATCCAAACCGTTAAAGCACAACACTTTGAACTCAAGGCCCGCTGGCGCTGGAAAGAACGCTATTCCAGTTTTGTGGCCGAGGGCTTTCGCAATGCCGTCACCTCCACCGCCGTCAATGGCCTCACCCAATTTCTCAACCAGTTTTCCAGCCTTGGTGTGCTCTGCGTCGGGGCCTATCTGGTGCTAGAGGGCCAGCTCACCCTCGGCCAACTTATTGCCTTTCGCATCATCGCTGGTTATGTAACTGGCCCGCTGCTGCGCCTTTCTAATCTCTACCAAAACTTCCAGCAAACCGCCCTTTCCCTTGAGCGCCTCGCTGACATCATCGATACCCCCCAAGAATCAAGCGAGGCCGATCGCGTCAATATCCCCCTACCCGCCATCCAGGGCAATATCAGCTACGACAATGTCTCCTTTCGTTTTGGCAAGGAGGGGCCCCTGCAGCTCTCCCAGGTGAGCCTGGAGATTCCAGCCGGTGAATTTGTGGCCATTGTGGGCCAATCCGGTTCCGGCACATCCACCCTTACCAAGCTCCTACCCCGGCTCTATCCACCCCTAGCCGGCCGCATCCTGATCGACCAATACGACATCGCCAAGGTGGAGTTGTACTCCCTGCGCCGCCAGATCGGCACCGTTCCCCAGGATTCGCTGCTGTTTGAAGGATCAGTGCAAGACAACATTGCCCTCACCAATCCCGATGCCACCAGCGAAGACATCATCGCCGCTGCCAAGGTGGCGGCGGCCCATGATTTCATCATGGAATTGCCCACCGGCTATAGCTCGCCGGTGGGGGAACGGGGCGGCGGCCTCTCCGGCGGCCAGCGTCAACGCGTGGCCATTGCCCGCACCGTGCTGCAAAACCCACGCCTGCTGATCATGGATGAGGCCACCTCCGCCCTCGATTACGCAACCGAACGGCGAGTCTCCCTCAATTTGATGGAGCATTTCCGTGGTCGCACCGTGCTGTTTATCACCCATCGGTTGAATTCCATCAAGCACGCCGATCGCATCCTGTTGATGCACCAGGGCCAGCTGGAGGAACAGGGCAGCCATGAGGAGCTCATGGCCCTGCGGGGCCGCTACTACGCCCTCTTTCGGCAGCAGGAGGCTGGGAGCGTGCAGCAATGAACAGCCAAACCCTAACGACCAAGAACCAGCTTGCTGATCTCGCTCTTGCCTGTGATGCAGCCAATGACTTTGCTCCGCTGGTGCAGCAGCTGCTGGCCGATGAGGGGCTAGCGACTGAACACCCGGTCGCCGAAAGCCCAACCGCCTTTCAATTCAGCCTGCTAGGCCAAAAGGCCTGGAATCTGGGCTTGCTCAATGAGGCCGTGTTGCTACTGAAGCGCTCCTTTGAGCTTGAGCCCCAGCAGCCGGTGGTGTTGCAGGCCCTAGGGGTGTTGTTGATTCAACTAGACAAACCTGATCCGGCCCAAAGTTGCCTCGATCTGGCCCTTACTCTTGATCCCAATCTGGCACCCGCCAGACTATTCCTTGGCGAATTGCACATCAGCCAGAAGCGCTTTCAAACCGCCGTTGATTGCCTCGAGCAGCGCCTTAGCCTTGATCCAAATTCCGCCGAAACCCTCACCAACCTGGCCCTGGCCTTGCGTCCCCTAGGACGCTTAGAGGAGGCGATCACAAGGGCTGAGATGGCGCTCGCCGTCAATCCGGATAATTCAGCAATTCATTACAACCTGGGCTTACTCCACCTCAATAACCACAACTGGACAGAAGGCTGGTACCACCATGAATGGCGCCAAAGCCTCTGGGCCGATCAAGGCATGCGCCTCTGCATTCCCGTACCCAAGCCGAAGCCTTGGTCAGGCACGGATCCGGGCCTGACAAAGTTGGTTGTCGTCGCCGAACAGGGCCTAGGCGATACCTTTCAATTCGTCCGCTATGGCCCCCACCTCCAGCAGAACCTTGCTGGGCTGCGGCTCTGCGTGCCCGATTCCCTGGTTTCCCTGATCAGCTTCTCCTATCCAAACCTTTCGGTAGTGGCTGCATCGACCTTTGCCCTAACAGAGGAGGAGGACTGGATCCCCCTCCTCTCGGCTCCCCATCATTTCGGCATCAATCCGGAGGATTGCCCTAGCGCCCATCCCTACCTCCAGGTCCCAGACGAACGGCAACAGGCCTGGTCAAGGCGGCTGAAGCGCCCCGGCAAGCTGTTGGTTGGTGTGCATTGGCAGGGCAACCCCAAGGCTGAAACCGGCCTGCGCGAAGGTCGCTCCTTTCCATTGCAGGCATTAGCGCCGTTGGCGATTTTCCCGGAGCTGAATTTTGTTTCCCTACAAAAGGGTTCTGGCGCAGAGCAATTAGAAAACTGCAGCTTTCGAGATCGCTTTGTTGAGTGCCAAGCAGAAATATCGTCTACCCTCGATTTCATCGAAACCGCAGCAATCACAAAATGCTGTGATCTCGTAATCACAAACGATTCAGGCTTAGCCCACCTAGCAGGGGCCCTATCAGCCCCAACCTGGCTCTTACTTCATGTCCCGCCCGATTGGCGCTGGGGCAAGCAAGCAGAATCCACCCATTGGTATCCAAGCTTTCGCTTATTTAGGCAAGATCAGGATCAAAACTGGAACACAGTTATCCACCGGGTAATCCATCAGCTCCATGAGCAATTCCCATCTCTATCAAGGCAATACCGCTATGAATTCAGCGAAGAAAGCACTCCGCAAAACCCCATCTTAGCAAGCATTGCTTGCTCTCGGCCGTTACAATGCCTCCAATCCATGCCTGACTACGTGAGCGGATTTGTGATCAATTTAGATGACGCGAAGGAGCGCTGGGCTGCCATGGCCTCACAACTATCAAAGCTAGGATGGACATCAACCCACAAGCGTTTTAGCGCACTAACTGCCACGCAACAAGAAGCCAATGCGGCTGGGCTGAGAACGGCGGGAGAGCTAGGCCTTTGGCGCACCACTATATCTCTTCTGAATCAATGGCTAGGAGCAAAGCCACGCCCTACAGATATTTTGCATGTGATTGAAGATGACGCAATAATACATCAATCACTGCCATCCCTATTAGAGCCTCTTCAAATATGCAAGGACAAAGTTGACATATTATTTTCCGAAACCCTCCTCTCGGCAGGCACTTATAGGCGATTTTGCGACCTCAATAAAGATCAGCAATCGCATGGGTTTGGCATTACTTTTCTAAATTCAAGTCAATACGCTTGCGGTTCAACATCTTACTTGCTCAGCGCCAATGGAGCAAGGAAGCTGCTCGAGGGCATGAGGCACCTCGAGGAGAGCAAGAAACTCGTGCCAATTGATCTTGGCATACGTCAATTGTTTAGGGCAGGAAAACTAAATGCGGCAATATCGCTCCCATTTTTTTCAACTATCAGCAGCTCCATCTCCAACCCAAGCACGATACAAACTGGGCTAGGCACAAGCGTTACACTAAGCAAAAACGCTGACCTAGAATTGCGGCGCTTGTTTTATTTTAAAGCATGGAAGCAAAACAGATCTAGAGTTGTCTTAAATGATCTAGTCAACCTCCTCGCTGAGGGATTGGCTGAATCCGATCTTGAGGGTTTGATCGTAGATCTCATTGGCGACTGTCATTCTAGGGGATTGCTCCCTGGATACTAATAGCCGCTCAAGCTGACACCATGACATGTTTATGCCCTAACAGCCAAAACTTGTTTGCTGTCACAGATGATGTGGCTAAACCATTTCAAATTCATAAATAATGAAACGTTGGCTCCAACATCGCGCCCTTCCAGCCTTTCAGGGAATAGGCCAGCGTGTGGTGCGCAAAATTACCGAGGCCAGCGGCCAGCACCATTGGACGGCGCTGCAGCCCAGCCGCCGCTGGAGCTCCTGGATCATCTGGACACTCGTTGGCGTTGCGGGCTTTGGCATTGTTTGGTCATGCTTTGCCCGGATCGATGAAACCGTCCAAGCCACCGGCAAATTAGAGCCGAAAGGCACAACCAAAGACATCAAGGCACCCCTGGGGGGCGTGGTGCTCAAAATTCTTGTTCAAGATGGCCAATACGTGCATGCCGGCCAGGTCTTGTTGGAAATGGATACCACCGCAGCCAGTTCCAAGCTTGCGGCCCTAAGAATGGTGCGGGAGCGCCTGCTTGCTGACCTGCAGCTTAGCCGTGGTCAGCTGGGGGGTGCTGTGAATCGCCGGCTGTTATCGACAAACCAGATTGGCAAGCTCACAGCCCTCAATTCCGAGTATGCCTCAAGAATTGCTGCTGCCCATAGCGATGTAGCCCAGTCCCAATCCCAACTTGATGAGGTAAACACCCAACTATCTGCAAAACGGGCCGGCCTGAAAATCCGCGAACAAATTTTGCGTGACATCACCCCATTAGCAGCCCAAGGGGCCATGGCCCGTTCGCAGTATCTGAAGGAACTGCAAGATGTCCTACTCCTGCGAGGCGAAGTTCGTAGCTTGGAATCGAATACTGTGGGGCGGCGTCAGGCCCTAGGGTCAAGTCGCTTCAAACTGGCCAATACAGAAGCAATGACTAGGATTGATTTCTCCTCCAAAGTGGAGGAAAGCGAGAAGCAGCTAGCCGAAATCTCCAGCCAGCTAGCCGAGACTGAGTTGACCCTGAAATATCAGAAAATCAAATCTCCGGTGAATGGTATGGTATTTGACCTAAAACCAACCTCGCCGGGCTATGTCGTACAAACCGAGATTCCCATGCTAAAAATTGTGCCCACTGATCACCTGGTAGCGCGAATTTTTGTAGCCAATAAGGATGTGGGCTTTATTCGTGTCGGACAACCAACGCAAGTGAGGGTTGATTCCTATCCATACAATGAATTCGGCGAACTCAAGGGCCATGTCCAGTCGATCGGCTCAGATGTGCTAGCGCCAGATCAAACCTATAACTACTTCCGCTTCCCTGTCACGGTTGCCCTCGATCGCAGTTCGCTGCTCTACAAGGGTCAGAATCTTAAGCTGCGTGCAGGCATGTCAATCAATGCCAATGTGGTCCTACGCCAACGGCCCGTGATTGCCATCTTTACCCAGCAAGTGTTACCATTTTGGGATAACCTTCAGAAGCTATAATTGCTCAGCCGGTTACATCTTCGATGCACAGACTCAAGGCTTAGGCTAATAAGCCCTACATTAGTTTTGACTGGGCCCTTGCCTGATCCCCGCAGCAGACTTGTCACGTCCAACGAATGCTGCATTACAAAATGGTCTCCAATGCCCCCAGCAACACCTCCACCTCGCCAGCTGTGGTAGTGAGGTGGGTACAAGCCCGCAGGCAATGGGGATCATCGAGACTGCGCAGCCAGATGGCCTGGCTGCCGAGCTGGGCCACCACCGCCTCGGGGCTAAGGGCCGTACTACCGGTGAGCCGGAAGCTGACCAAACCGGCCGGCGGCGGCTCCTGCAGCAAGGTGTCCAGACCGGGAATCGCCTGGAGACCTTGCCAGAGCTGGCGGCTCCGCTCGCGGATCTGGACCAACCGCGTTTCAGGGCTGCCAACGGCAGCGAGCAGATCCAGGGAGCTGGCCAGGCCAGCCAGCAGGGGCACGCAGCTGGTGGCCACCTCAAAGCGGCGGGCATCGCCATGCCAGGCGCTGGCGGCGTTGCCCTCATGGCGCAGGCTGCGCCAGCCGATCAGGGTCGGCTGGGCCTGCTCCAGCAGGCGCTCTGAGAGGGCCACACCCCCCAATCCTTCCGGGCCGCACAGCCACTTGTGCCCCGTAAAGGCATAGATATCGGCGGCAGCGGCGGCCTCGGCCACCGCAAGGCTGCCCATCGATTGGGCCGCATCCACCAGCAGCCAGGGCTGGCGGCCATGGCGCTGCAGCCGTTCCGCCACCTTGGTGATCGGCATCACCGCCCCCGTGTTCCAGAGCAGGTGCGAGAGCACCACCATCCGGGTGCGCGGCGTCAGGCTCTGCTCCAGGCTGACTAGGAGCGCTGCATCGAGCCGGTCGGCGCCGGATTGGGCACTGAGCGCCTGCACCGGCAACACGGCCAGGGTCAGCTGCTGGCGGCGGGCGAGTTCCTGACAGGCGGCCACCACGCCGGGGTGTTCGCAGTCGCTGATCAAGAGCTCATCGCCGGCTTGCCACTGCAACCCCCAGAGGGGCAGCACGCAGCCGCTGCTGACATTTTCGGTGAGAGCGATGCGGTGGGGGCCCACGCCACAGGCCTCAGCCAGGAGCGATCGCACCGCCGCCACCTGGGACTCAACGAAGGGCCACACTGCTGTGGTGAAAGGCCCGAGCTCCTGGATCGTGCGCCAACTGGCGACGATGGCCTCTAGGGAGGGATCCGGCAGGGGGCCCTGGCCGCCGTAGTTGAAGTAAGTCTTATTGGCCAGGGCGGGCATCAGGTCCCGCAACAGCACTTGTCCCATCTGTGGTCTCGAGATTAAGGTGTGACCAAAGCCGTAGCTAAAGGTAGCCTTCAAGAAGCTTCCCACATACGACCGAAAGGATCGGAACGGGTACCAGCTCCAAAATGGCAGGCCAGCCCTCTCCTGGTTTTTTTGTGCCCAAAAGCTACTTCCGAATCCCAGGGGCCCGCTAAAAGCTGCTGGCCTGCATTGGCCCCTTAAGATTGACATTAAGGAGGGTGTTTTCGTTGAAGTTTTCTATGGACTCAAAAGTACCGCCTATGCCTAAGGCAATCAATAGAAAGAATTATTCTAATTGGTAGCGATGATGATCAGCTACCTGATTCAGCCACCTCATTCAGCCAACTTGAAGTCTCACCCTTGGCCGCAGAAGATTGTCAATTAGAGAGGCGTCATCTTTCCTGGCAGTCTTCGGGATAACTCTCATCTGGTCATAAATCTAGAGAGACAAAGGCAAACGCAGGGTGATCGCCTCGGCCGGGTAAATCCGCAAACAAACCAACCAGGGGCGCCAATGAATAACAGAATTGAAGGGTTAAGGCAATTCAAAAAAACTAGAAATAGCCTATCGTAGTTTCCAGAAAATGCATTGCTTGCTGACAAAGCAACAAAAAGGGTGGTGGGGCCTAAACAGCGCGACGCAAACTCCAGCCCCACCACACCAAAACCCCCAAATTAGAGCGTCTTCACACATGCAGTACTCAATTCTTTTACTGCAGCACTAAACGTTGACACCGTATTCGGGCTGACATCTTGACCATTGGCTTGCTCTTCTAAGATGCTACTGAAGCCAGAAGCCAGATCCTGGCTTCAGTGGCATCTTTTTCCGTCACGATTCTAGTCCCAATCTCTTCGAGTCTCTTCACAACAGAATCCAGATCACCTAAATAGGTCGGGTCTGTATGGTTTTTATCCTTATCGGCCTTCGCCATACCATCTGCACCTTGCTTCAATAGCTCCATCACCTCTGGACAGGCACTTGCCAGAGTGTCACCCGCAGCGGGAGCCGGGGTCGATGAATTAGGTTCTGAGCCACCACAGCTCGTCAAGGCAATCGTCAAAACCAATGCGGCTGCGGTCCTAAAGAAAGCCATCGAAAAGAATTGATCTAAATTTTAACCTCATTTTCATAGCCACTTTCATGGCATGCTGATTTAGATTCGAGCAGGAAACGGCGCCCAAGGCGATTCAAGGTCTACTAGATTATTCAGCACAGGCCCCATTGATTGCATCTCAGGCGGGACATTGGCCTTCAATAGCTATCCAACCAGATAAGCAAACACCATAGACACAGCCCCGTATTCAAGACCAATTCCGGCACTGTGGCCATCAGGGGTGGCAGTTGAAGCTACCGCGGCACTGCAGCTCCAGTCCAATCACTCCCACAAGCACGGTAAGGGGTGACAGCAGTGGCAGCGCATGCAAACCATGACCCACGCGGCGAAGCCAAGGGCGAGCGTGAGGCCAAAAGCTGCCTAGGCCGTAGAGAACCCAGAGCAACAGGGGGATGAGGGCGCAGAGGAGTGGAAGGATCAAAACACCGGTGAGAATGAGCCATGGCCAGGGGTTCCCCGAAGAGCCAGGGGCGTCGAACATCATGAGCAGCGGCACGGCAAGCAGCAAGACCGGCGGGACGGCAAGAATGGTAATCAGCCCCCAAATCAGGCTGGCCCTCCAGGGCCCCTTGCGCATCCACAGCGCAGAAGGGTGTAGGCGCAGAGGTCCTTGGTGCTTAACCATCATGGCTGCAAATTTTCACAACGCTACCCAGAACATAGCGTTTTCGCCAGAGCCGCATTCAACGGGCGGTTCATGACAAGGCCGCAACGTGGCAAGCCTTGTCATGGATCCCACAAGCAGAGTAAACAACAACGCCCGCATCTGAGTGAACGGCTACCTACACCGAAGCAAGACAGCCATCTAATAGCAGGCCAAGGGCAAAAGTTCGTATGATTAGCAACGGCACTAATCTGGGCAAGCCCAGCTTAATTCACAGCGGAAGATACTAAAGCAAAACAGACATTAGACAGTAGTCGCAAGGACAACTCTGTTGACCAGGACATTGCGGCAGAAATCAAAGCTCCCCACACGCCTCACACGCACCGCTCCGCTTCCGTCCATGCCGGCGTCTTGGCCTGGTTCCAGTTGTGGGTGGATGGGCTTTTCTCGGTGCCAGTCCCTAGGGTTCCTGTGGGAACTTTGGATCTACCTGAGCACTAGTCCGAGTAGGTCTCTCTGAGCTGGCAGGAACCCCTTGCTGACCCCAACTGGTCTCTGCTGAGATCCTGCCAAAAGCCTGTGATTTCCTGCTTCAGATCCTTCAGGCAGATGGGTGACGTCACGGTTCCTTTGGTTTGGTCAGCGATTCGCACACTCGGTGCCTAAAGACGGAGCTAAAGATTGCCCTGGCTTTTGCTCAAACCCATTGGAGGGAAGCTCTAGCCGAGGCTGCCAAAGGATGCCCAGCCAAGCATCCGCAAGGCGGTGTGGCCTGAGTCCGGCGGAGCCACCTACCGAGAGAAGCAGGCGAAGGGACCTGGCTTTAAGGCCCAAACGGACTTCTTTCCTGAGGGAAGGCAAAGCTACTTAAAATTTGATCATGTCAACCCTGAGGCCACTACTAGTCCTTACAAGGCGAGTTAATCGAGAGTGGTAATTCGAGCCCAGCCGCATCAAGACTTATCCTTGTGGCGACCTGAAATCGCCAGGCAAAGCGGAAGATTTGTCAAAAGCAATAGGCACAGCCTTGCTGCAGTAGTAGATTTAAAAAGATCATTTCTTGGCCAATTTACGTGCGACAAGCGTCCCAAAAGAACATTTGCCTTCTCAATCGTTATTACTGCCTTAACGCTCTCTCCAATTCCCTTGGCAGCGAAACCAGTAACAGACCTAGCCATTGAGTGGAAGGGGATGGCTACCGTGACAGCCTTTGGCACCCATAGCAAACTGCATCCACTCAATAGCGTTAACTCCGAAAAGACAAATAAGCCTTTTGGATGGAATGCGTACGAGGAAGGACGTACCTTGTAGGTTATCAAACAGCAAGGCAGGCATGTCGAGTTTGCATTGATTACGCCGCGAGGTACTCGTGCAGTTTTCGTTGGCACAATGTCCGCAGATGGCAAGCAATTACATGCAGCCGATAGTGTCCGCAGCCTAATACTGACTCGGGAAGGAGATCGCTTGTCAGGTTGTGGAACGGTTCGAGGGGGTGAAGGTAGTTTTGAAAATTACCTCAATAATTATGCAGTTATTTGCTGGGAACTAACTGCTACGAAGTAGGTTTTTCTTGTTGGCCGAAGCGGGCATCAGGGCCCGCCGCTCGGCTGGGGACATCGATGGTCAGCGGGGGCGGAGGTGGCAAAGCTGGGCCCGGTCCGCCGACTGGAACCAGGCCACACCGAACGGCAAGGACCAATCAAGACGGACCTTTTCCCCAGCGCAACCGTCAGCGCCGGAGGGCTGGTTCAGTTTTCGATATCGGCTGACATGGTTCTTGCTTCAGAATCGATATTGGACTTTAGTGTAGAGACCATTATCTAACAGCCAGTTGTTACAAATGCCGCTGTTATTTTCAACGCTAAACTGGTCTGCCCAGCCCAGCTCCAAAGACCAGTGAGTGCCGGCAATCCAACGGGCGAGCAGGCCTGCAGAGCCGACGCCATCGTTGAACGTGGAGGAGCGCCGGGTGGAGCGCACCGCACCAGCTCCGATAAAGGGCACCAGCTGCAGGGCCTGTTGGCGGCCACGCCACACGGTCCAGCTGAATTCGGCGCTGCCCAGCAGGCCACTGTCACCGCTGATCAGGGAGCCAGGCAGGCCGCGGAGGCCGTTATTGCTGCCGACCGAGATGGTCATGTCTGAGGTCAGCGGTGCAAACGCGAGTTGTCCTGCCGCCCGCAGATTGAGCTGCAGGTTGCGGGTAAGCCCCCAGCTCAGGCCCAGCTGACTGGCTAGGGCCTGAGCTCGACTCGGATCAACGCCCCAATAGGCCAGTTCCGAGCGTTGGTTTGCCGTGCTGAATCCGGCCAAACCCTGGAGACCATAGAGCGATCCGGCAAGTGTGAATTGGCTGCGAATGGCGCTGAAACCAAGCCCGACCCGCGGTAACCGCTGCTGAGCCAGCCTTCTAGGCCGCCGCCCAGCACCACCGGTGCGCTCACGTTGTTGATAAAGCCATCATTGCGGTTGGCACTCAAGCCGGCAAAGCCATACCAACGGTCGGTGAGAGTGTCCTTAAATGTCCAATCTAGTTGGGACAGATTTTGCAATTGGCGATAGGAGATGCTTCGGTAGATGCCACTGGCCTCGATCAACTGGCGGCGGCTGATCCCGAAGGAATCGGTGAAGCGCAGGCTATTTGTGAGGGGCAAAGTATAACTAATTGAGCCCACACTAGAGCCCAGTTCCGGTGTGGATGTGCCATCAATTTCGCCATAGACCAGAAAGGTGTCTCCGCGGAGGGCCAGGTCGTTCTTGAGCAGGGTGGCCACCGATTGCCACTGGCCCGTGCCGCCATCACCCTCGTTGCGGACTTCAATCAGCCCCTGCCATGGCGGCGTTTCGGCCTCAAGCGAAAGAATCAGCGCGGCCTGGGTTGGATCACTGCCGACCTTGCCGAGATTGCCACGAACCTGGGCGATGCCAGTCAGGTTCTTGAGAAGCAGCAGTTGACGCTGCAGGGTCGGCAGGTGTAGAACGCTGCCGATTAGTGAACGCAGCTTGTGGCGGGCCATGCTGGCCAGCTGGGCATCCGGGCTACTAACCCGGATCTCGGCGATGCGTCCCTGCACCACCTCAAGCTTCTTGCCGCTCGGCGTATCAATGCTATAAACGCGACTATTGATATAGCCATCGGCAGTCAATCGGGCTGTCAGGGCTGCAGCACAGGCCTTGAGTCGCTCCGGGTTGTCCGGTTGCGCCGTGGAGGGGAGGGCACAGGTCGCCAAAATGGCCCGAAGTTGGGAGGGGCTGTAGGGCGTGCGTCCTTCGATCTGGGGCATGGCCTGACCAGGAGCCAAAGCTGGCCCAGGACCTGGAGCTGGGCCAGCAGGAGGGAGTGGAGCACCAAAACGCTATGAATATGAGATGAATTAGCAGCATTCTTTCGGATTCAGCAGCGGTTCACTGCCAGGGGGCAGCCTCTTTGTTCTTTGGAACGAGCTGGCTCGAGCGCTCAGCCACCAAGCCGCAATCGAGGCGAAAATTCCTTTGCCAATAGAACAATCGGCGCACAAAGCCCAACTAGGTCATCACTGTTTAGAGGCAACTTGACCAGCTTTTCTGCTGGTTGCAGGCCACTGCTGCGACCCATTCCGATTAGCAGGTTGGTCAAGGCGGCATGGCTAAGGCCATGAGTCAACCAACAAGGTCAACAGCCTTAATGGCAATCTGCCAGCTAGTTGTTCCATTCAGTCTTGCCGTCGCCAAGAGCTGGCCACACTCAAGCCACTCCCAAGCCCCCCGGCAGCAGGCCCAAACCTGTGGCGGTGAACCGTCTGCGGAACGGGGCCAATCGCTGGACGGGGCAATCCGATTGATCACATCTGCAGCTGTTCTGCAGCATCTCGCCTAAGCTTGCCCGGCTGGCCTTGCGCGCTTCCTTCGCCGCCCCATCTGCCGAACAGGCCTTGGGGCGGAGTAATCGGGGGCCGCCTTCAATTCATTAATCATGCGCTTCATTCATCTTTTACCTATTAGGCGCCTAGGCCAGCAACAGCTTGTGGCAGTGGGGGCTTTGGTCACCTTACTGCTGCCCACTGTGACTTTTGAACAAACAGTACCCACCGGAATTGTCCCCGACACAACAGCCAACAGCGCCAATACATCTGTTATCTTTAACACCCAAGATCCAAGCGTCGCCATTGTCGGCGATGGCTCACAATCTGGCGCCAACCTCTATCATCGCTTCTCGGCTTTTGACACAAGCCTGATCCAGGACAACCTGAGTCGAGTCTTTTTTAACAGGGGCAGCGCGCCGGGCACTTCTGCAATCGAGAATGTCATTGCGGGCGTTTCCGCCACAACAGCGATTTCAGTGCCAATTGTTTTATCGCAATCGGCTAATATAATTTTCATGTCCCCCTATGGCATTATACTTTAAGGCACGGCAGGGTTCGGCTTTGGCGCAAAGACTGGATCGTTCTCGCCGCTGCCAAAGTTAGCGTTGACAACGGCCAATCGGCTCGAATTCACAAACCCTGCAGGCATTTTCGAGGTTGAACCTACTACTGCCAACTACCCCAGCGGCTCTCCAAACCCCCAGATTTCAGGGTTCACGGCCCTTGGCATTGGTAGCGGCCCGATCATTCTTGATGGTCAGGCGGGAGCCGTCACCCTGCAAGTCGATCAAGCGCTCTTGATTGCGCAGCTTGATTCTCAAACCCCTGGCAGTTACACACCTGTGCAAGTGAAAGGCGAAGTCAGCCTCGGCACAACAAGCACGGGCACGATCGCTGGCAACTTCAGCGTGGGAGAGTGGAGCAACGCCACCACAACTTAGAATACGGCCAGCCTGATTGCCTTTTCCGGCTCGGGAGCGCTGGATTAGGCAGCGCCTGTGGCAGTAAATCCTGGTTCTGATTTTATGCTCCAAGTGGGCACAACTGGCTCGACCACCCTGAACGCTCTTGTGAGTCTCTATGGCTTGGAAACGGGCAATGGGCTCACATTCGCCAATCTGATCAGCCAATCTGGCGCCAACACCATCGCTGGCGGGATCAGCCTGTTTGGGCCCGGGCGCATTGAGATACAGGCTGGTTGCCTAGAGATCAACGATCCACAAAATGCCGTCATTGAAGCGATTACAGCTATTGATACAGCAAATGATCCGAGCACCAATCACTATGGCGCGACTAGCCCTGCCTACAATCTTCTTTTTGATATCGCCTCTGGCGCTCATGCCACGGTGAATGGGTCCATTCTTCTTGGCAACGGCGGCCTATCAAAGCTTGGCGACGGCGACTTGACCTTAAACAGTCTTAGCAATTCCTACAGCGGTCCCACCCAGGTCCTTGGCGGCTATCTGCAGGTCAATGGCTCGGTTCCCGCCACGGCAAGTTGCTCGAATGGGGGTGACTCCAATCTATGTGATTCTCAAGACTCCCTGCTGGCCTTGGCTGAGTGGGATTTGGATAACCAAGATTTTGCCGATGAAGAGTTAGGCCTGGACTCAAGCGACCCGGATCAAGACAGCGATTTTGACGCCATGGACAGCCTTGAGGACAGTTCCTATGACATGGAGACGGGCGAGGGGATGATGACGGCTCCAGGCCTGGAGATGGACCTGGCTGTGAATGATTTGTTTGCGATTGCGGATTACGACGACACAGCCGAACCTGAGGCGGGTTCGGCTGCCTCAGGTTCGCAAGGCACGTCTGCCTCAACGTCACCAGACGCTGGAGCCAGGGAAGCGGCGGTGATGTCCCTGAGCTCCCAGCAGGTCAGCGAAGCGCTCAACAGTTCCGACCATCAAGCCACCCAGTCAGCGCTGCAGAATCTGGCCCCGGAACTCTTTGCTGGCGGCATCCCGGCCACGCCGACGCCCCAGCAGCTGCAAGCGGACATGCAGAGTCAAGTCTTACGGATCCGCTCAGTCGGAGCCGGGCTCTCCCCAGGTCTGCAGAGCCGTCACGATGCCGACCAGTCCGGCTGGATCGCCTCCAGTAACCCTGTCGCCGTAGGAGCAGTCCTACCGACTTTTGAGCGCTCGACCTACCAGCCAGCAGTTGTCCATCTCCGCTTCTCCGAGGAGCGTCCAAGCGCCTCCTCGGCCCAGGGCAAGGATTGATGGACCTGTGCTGGGGCGGCGGGTTGAGATCTCCAAAAAAATCTTTTTGAGCCAGTTACGCGACCTCTACACCAGTCTGTCGCGCCAAACGTCCCTGAACACAGCCAATCCCCAATCGGCATCCCGACAGCTGTTCAATCAGTTGATTGGACCGATCGCCCCCCTGCTGGAGGCCCGGGGCGTGACGTCGCTGCTGATCGCCGCCGATCGGGGACTTCAGGCGGTTCCCTTTGCGGCCCTTCACGATGGCAGCCGCTTCTTTGGCGATCGCTATGGGTTTTCGATCACCCCCTCCTTAGCCCTCACCAACCTCAGTTCAACCAACCTCAGTTTAACCAACCTCAGTTCAACAGTCTCCACGGGCCAGGACCTGCTTGTGGCTGGCGCCTCCAAGTTTGATGGTCTTGCACCCCTGCCCCTAGTGCCCCAGGAACTACAGAGCATCAACGGCAAGTCCACAGGCAGCAACATCTTTCTCAATCGGGATTTCACCGCAGATGTGTTGCTCGAGAAGATTGGCGATCCCAGCAGCGAGCTTGGCTTTGCTGGATTGGCGGTTCAGGCCGGCGCCCGCAGTGCGGCAGGCACCCTGTGGTATGTGGATGATGTGGCCTCATCTGCCTATTTCGAGCAGATGTATCACTACCTCAATCAAGGCGTGCCAAAAGCCGAGGCCTTAAAACTCACCCGGCAGGCCTTTATTCGAGGATTGGTGCGGCTTGAGGGCGATCAGGTGCTCGGCCCCGATGGCAGCGTGCTGCTGCAGAAGCTCAATCGGGTTCAGCAACAGCGCGTGCAAGATGGCCTGGGCAATCCCTATTTCTGGGCCGGTATCGAACTGGTCGGTTCGCCCTGGTGAGTCCAGAGGATCGGCCCCTATCGATTCAGAGCACCTGACCAAGCGCCACGGCCGCAACGGCCGAGAACAGGGTGATCCCCAGGGCGGTGATCGGGTTCTGGCCCTGGGCCACGGCGAAGGTGGTGATCACGCCCGCCCCGAGACAAGCCACGGCCAGTTGGGTCACAATGGAGGGGCGGTTGTTCACGTCGGTACGTTCAAGTGCCCCGAAATTAAGGGGGTTGCCGCTGCAATTTCGCCGCTGACGGAGCTTCGTTACCTGGAGTTGGTGTTCGTTACCTGCCGCAATCTGGTGAGTCAGGCAGCGCTTTTGTTGCTAACTCCTGGCGCGAGCTCTCGCTCGCTAGCTACGGAAGCCTCGCGAAAACCCCTGATCGGCAGTGCCCGGGCTGCCGCTGGCCCTGCCTGCGCGCCCAAACGGCCTGCACGCCCTAACAGCCAGCGCGACTGGCGGCCGGCCGCGCCCGGCCGCTGGAGGCCCATTGCTCCAGGGCCTCAAGTTGCTCCCGGGCTGTGCGCGACAGGGGCACCAGCTGGGAGGCCGCCTGAATCAGGTCGGTCTCGCCGAAGTCACGGCCTTCGGCGAAGGCGAGGTGCATGGCTTCGATCACCACCTGCTCCAGTTCGGCGCCCGAGAAGCCGCCGGTGCGATCCACCACCACCTCCAGGGGCAAGCCATGGGCTGGACGCCGCCGTTTGAGCTGCAGATCGAGAATGGCGCGCCGTTCGCCGGCATCGGGCAGGGCCAACAGGAAGATCTCATCGAAGCGGCCCTTGCGCAGCAGTTCAGCCGGCAGGCGCTCCACCCCATTGGCAGTGGCCACCACAAACACGGCGCTGGTTTTTTCGGCCATCCAGGTGAGCAGGCTGGCCAGTACCCGCTGGCTGGTGCCGCCGTCGCTGCGGCCATCGCCACCCAGGGCGGAGCTGAAGCCCTTATCGATCTCATCGATCCAGAGCACGCAGGGGGCCATCGCCTCAGCCAGCTGGATCATCTCGCGACTGCGAGCCTCACTGGCCCCCACCAGGCCGGCGAACAGGCGGCCCACATCAAGGCGCAGCAGGGGCATGGCCCAGCCATGGGCAATCGCCTTGGCCGTGAGCGATTTGCCCGTGCCCTGGGGGCCCACCAGCAGCACCCCCCGGGGTAAGGGCAGGCCATAGCGGCGTGCCCCATCGCTGAAGGCCTGGTGGCGCTGCTCCAGCCACTGCTTGAGGGCGCCGTGGCCGCCAATATCGGCGGGGCTAGCGCCCGTGGGGCAATACTCCAGCAGCTCGCTGCGGGCGATCGCCTGGCGTTTCTCCTCCAGCACCTCGGCCAGATCTTCGGCGCCGATCTGGCCGCGCCGGGCCAAGCCCCGGGCGGCCACCTGACGGATGCGTTGCTCGCTGAGGCCACAGCAGCCATGGCTGAGCTCCTCCAGCACCGCGGCATCGAGCCGTTGACCGCAGGCCTCGGCGATGCTGGCCAGCAACTCATGGATCTCGCTGGCCTCGGGCAGGGGAAGGTCCAGCTGGGTAATGCAGTCCTGCAGATCGGTGGGCACCTGCCATTGGCTGGCCGTAATCACCAGGGTGCGGGGCACCTGGCGCAGGTCGCCGGCCAGGTTGCGCAGGCGGCGGCAGATGCTGGCGTCGTCGCAATAGCGATGAAAATCCTTCAGCACCAGGATCCCAGCGGCCTCTGCGGGCAAACCGCTGAGGCCATCGAGGGCGGCGAGGGGGTTGCGGCTGGCCTCCCCCTGGCGACTGGGCAGGCCGCTCAGGCCGGTGATGAAATCCCAGATCAGCAGGCTGCGGTTGCCGAGGCGATGGGCGGCCCCTTCCAGCAAGGCGGTGATGCGTTCCTCCTCGCCACTGCGGATCCAGAGGATCGGCGTGCGGGCGCGGATCAGTAGATCGAGGTGGTCAGCCCAGGCCTGACTCATGGGGCCAGCTGTTTGAGCGCCGCCCAGCGGGGATCGATCGGCCCCAGGTCCGGCGAGTCGCCGCAGGCAGCAGCCTGGCCCGAGCCCTGGCGCCCAGCGCCAGTCAGATTTGGACCGGGGCAAAGATCGCCGCAGTGATTGACCACCGGCAGCAGCAGGTGCAGCTGCTCAAAAATCCAGTGGGCCGGATCGAAATCGCCATTGGGATCGAGGCTTTCGGTGAAGGCATCGGCCTCCAGATCCAGCAGCTGGGCCGCCGATTCGAGCACCACGTCCTCATCCACCCCCTCAGCGCGGGAGGCTTCCCCCAGCCAGATCAGTTCGCGGTTGCGGCAGCTGAGGGCCTGGTTGAAGCTCTGCAGGCAGCGGTCACAGCAGAGAGTGACGATCGTGCTGGCCTCCCCTTCCACCTCCAGCACGTTGCCGCGATGAACAGCCCGCACCCGGCCCCGCACCGGCGTCAGGCTGGGCAGGCCATCGAGGTGTTGATCCAGTTGCCACTGACGTCCATCCTGGAGAGGCTTGAGCTCCTGGATCGGGATCGCTCTGAGGTCATCGGCCATGGACAGGACTCCGAAGCGGGCGTCGGCTCGGGGAAGGGGGTTGAATGTTCAATAAGGGACTGGCTGGCCGCCTATTTCTTGCCACCCTTGGGTTCAAAGGGCAGGCGTTCTGAGGAGCTGGCCGTGGCTGTCACGGTCTGCTGGCTGGCCTGCTGGTCGAGGATTGCCTGCAGGTTTTCGGGCAGGGCTTCACGGCCGAGCAGGTAGGTCTGGCCGGCCTGGAAGATGTTGGCCACCACCATGTAAAGCAAGACACCTGCCGGCAGCGGGAAGAACAGGAACATGCCCGTGATCATCACCGGCGTGATCTTGTTAGCCGTGGACTGCTGGGGGTTGGCCGGCATGCCCATGCCCGAGAGGATCTGAGAGCCAAACAGGCTGGCTCCAAAGGCCGCCACCAGAATCGCGATATCCCAGTTGATCGCTCCATCGGTGTAGAAGCCCACCTGGCCGAGGGCCTTGATGAACAGGAAGCCGCTGCGGGCCGCCAGGCCAGGGATCTTGGCCTCGACTACCGCATCGCCGGGAGCCAGGGCGTGGATCGTGCCGTTGGCATCGACGCTGACAATCCCTTCGCCCTTGGTGATGCTCCAGCTCGGCGTATAGGCCTCGCCGTTTTCCACAGCCTGCAGCACCGAAGCGAAGCTGCTGCCGTCCTTGGTGTGCAACTCGACTGTTTCGGTGTCACCGACGCCCAGCTTGGTGCCCTTCTCGAGGCTGGCGATCACCGGCACATGGCTGGTGGCCGTCACAAAAATCGAGTGGCTGGGGCTGTTGAACGGTTTGGGCTCAACGGCGGCAATCTGATCGGCCGGTAGCACCTTGAGGTTGAGCGTGTAAGGGAGATCGGCGAAGGGGGATCCCCGCAGGGTCGCGAACAGGGCGAACAGGATTGGCATCTGCACCACCAGGGGCAGGCAGCCCGCCAGGGGGCTGCCGAACTCCTTCATCAGCTTGCCCAGTTCCTCCTGCTGCTTCTGGGGATTGCTGGCGTACTTGGCCTTGATTTCGGCCTGGCGCTTCTGCATCACCGGCTGGGCGATGCGCATGCGGCGGGCGCTACGGATGGAGCCGGCGCTCAAGGGGAAGAGGGCCAGGCGGATCACGACCGTCAGGGCAATGATCGCCAGGCCGTAGCTCGGCACCAACCCATAGAAGAAATCGAGGATCGGGAGGAGCAGGTTGTCGGAGATGTAGCCGATCACGGCGTGGGTGCGGTGGGGGTCGGGGAGTCGATGGGGCCAGTGTGCCCGAACAGGGGCCTGCGGCGCGGCCCTAGGCCGTCAGGGCTTCTGGACGCAGGGCAGCCTGGCCAGGGCTTCAGGCGGCCTTAACGGAGCCGAAGCCACTGGGTGCCGGGCCCTTGCCCCCGGCGGAACGGGTGGAAATCCGCTCACGGATGTAGCTCTCGACCTCGCGATAGCGGGGCATGGCGCGCATTTCCAGCTTGGCGCCGTCATTGAGCACCAGCACCATGTCACCCCAGAAGCCGAGGCCGCGGGCGACGCTGCGCACCTCCTTGATCTGGCTGTACACCACCTGGCTGCGATCCCGGCCCAGCCAGCCGCCAGAGACGGTGACGCGGCGGCTGGTGATGCGGAACCGCAGCCAGAGGGCCCGCACGATCGCCCCCACCGCAAAGGGGATGCCGATCAGGGTGAGGCCAAACAGCAGGTTGGTGACCAGGTCGCCCCAGGCCGGCCCGCCCTCGTAAAAGACGTCCTCCTGGATAGAGGGGCCCGGGGCGACCGTTTTGCCCGGTTCAGCTGACCTAGGGGCGTCAGCAGGCTTAGGAGCATCCCCGGCCCCAGCGGCGGACTGCCCAGAGGAACCGGGTTCAGGCATGGCTTGAGACATCAGCGCAGTCCCGCCTTCTCGAAAAGCTTTGAACATTCTTCCAGCAACACCGACTCGGCCACCTCGGCGCTGCCCGGCTTCAGCGACAGCAACACCCAGATCGGGATCTCGCCGGGCCTGATCTCAGCCCCGCAGGCGACGAGATGGGGGTGGAGCAGGCGGCGCAGGGCATTGCGCCGTACCGATTTCTTGCTCACCTTGTTGCTCACCACCACGGCGCAGCGATAGGGGCTAACGGGTTGGCGTTGCAGCTCAGGCACCAGCAGGGCCGGCTCGGCTGCCATGGTGCGCAGCACCAGCCAGTCGCCATGGAAGCGGCGCGACTTCTGGTAGAGGCGATCAAACAAAAAGCGCCCCCGAAGCCGATGTTCCTTGGGCAGGACCATGGCCGGGGGCGCAGGAGGGGTAAAAACTCAGAAATCTGGGGCCAGGCTTCAGACCGCCAGGCGGGCCCGGCCGCGACGGCGGCGGGTGCGGATCACACGACGGCCAGTGTGGCTGCGCATCCGCACCCGAAAGCCCGACACCCGCTTGCGCTTGCGGCTGGTTCCTTCGAGGGTGCGCTTGGTCATGGTTCCGGCTCGGCTCTGCAGCTGTAATCAGTTGGCCAACCTACCAGCCGGGGGTCGGCTGGCGAGCCGCTGGTATTTCCGGGGGATCCGCTGGGGATTCAGTTGCCGACGGCGGGGTCAATCTGGATCAGCCAGCTGCCCAGATAGCCCGAAATCGGCACCTCGCCCGGGGCCTGGGCCAGGGCGTTGAACTGATACATGCCGGCGTCAAAGGGATTCATCAGGTTCATGTAGACCCCGATCGTCTTGAGATCCGGCACGGGCGTATCCGGGAAAATTTCAATCGCCGTGCCGTCGGCGGCAATCTCAATCGTGGCTGGGATCACCGATTCACACTTGGTGCGGGCCAGCATGCCGCCTTCCTTCATGTAGCAGAGCTTCACCTGCTTGGGATCGATCTTGACGTTGAAGTATTTCGGCAGGGCGATCGTCAGTTTGAGGATGGCGGTCTGGCGGTCCTTGGGGCGCAGCAGCAGGTAATACTCCGACCACTTCAACCGCGCCGTTTCGCTCATGAAGTAATAGAGCTTTCGGTAGTCCTTGGTGTTATCCCAGCGGAACTCCATCAGGCTCGGGGTGGCCTGGGCCAGGGCGGGGCTAGGGCTCAGCACCGTTGCCAGGCCAGTGGCAAGGCCAGTGACCAGGCCAAGGCCAGTAGCTAGGACCGCAGGGGCCGCCAGGCGTTGCAGAAATCGGGTCATGGTGTGGTGAGGAGAGGGCTAACGCCCGGGCCATGGGGCCATCCCCAATTCTCACCACTGTTGGCAACCACCGGCGGCTGCGGTGGGCGGCAGCGGAGCTGTCAGTTTCAGACAGGAGTCAATTTCAGGCAGGAGCCAGTTTCAGGCGGAAGGCAATTCCGGGCTGGCGGCAAGGGAGGCGGGGCCCGTTCGAGGCTGGGGCCATGGGAGGCACCAGCCGATCCAGGCCGACCAGCGGGCTGGGGGCGCGGCTGGGGCCGCGAGGCTCCTAGCCGGCCGAGCCCTTGGACATCTGGGCCAGGTCGGGCCGCAGCCGGCTGGCCTCACGCAGGTAGGCATGGCCCACCGGCCGACCCGCCGCCAGCCAGGCATGGGCCAGCAGGCGTATGCAGCGGGGCAGATCACCCGCCACCGCCATCTGCTGGCAATCGAGCAAGGCCACCCCATCCCAGCCGGCCCGGCGCCGGGCAATCGCCGCCGGAAAGCAGGCATCGAGATCGGCCGTTACCGAAAAGGTGATCGACACCAGCTGATCTGGTTCGAGGCCGTTGCGCTCCACCAGGGCATCGAGCAGTTCGGCCACCGCCTCGCCGATCGCCTCGGCGCTGTTAGCCGAGGCCGTGGTGGCGCCGCGCAGGGCGCGCAGCTGGGGGGTGGCGCCCATGGGGGTCGTTCGCGTGGGGGTGGCACTCATGGGCGGTGTAGCCAGAGGGGCAGGCCACTCCAGGCCAGCTCCAGGCTGAGGGCCTGGCGCAGCTCCCGAGCCAGGGCCCGACCCGGGATTAGGCCGCCAAAGCGCTTGGGGGGCTTGCCAAAGGTCACCGGCCGGGTCTTCTCCTCATCGAGGCCGGCGAGGCGGGCCGCCAGGCGCCGGGCGTGGTCCTCATCGCCGAGTTCATCCACCAGACCCAGCTCCAGGGCCTGGGCGCCACTGAACACCCGCCCGTCGGCGAAACGGCGCACCGTGTCCTCCTCCAGCTGGCGTCCTGTCGCCACCGCCGCCACGAACTGGCCGTAGCTGCTGTCAATCAACGACTGCAGCAACTCCCGTTCATCAGCCGAGAGGGCCCGATCCGGCGAAAGGATGTCTTTGTAGCGGCCGCTTTTGACCGTTTCAAAGCTGATGCCGATGCGCTTCAACAGCTTCGAGAGGTTGTTGCCCCTCAAGATCACGCCGATCGAGCCGGTGATGGTGCCGGGATTGGCGACGATTTTTTCGGCCGCCACCCCCACATAAACGCCGCCGGAGGCTGAGATGTTGCCAAAACTGGCCACCACCCGGCAGCCCTGGCTGCGTAGCCGGCCAATGGCGCTGTGGATCTCCTGGCTGTCGCCCACGGTGCCGCCGGGGCTGTCGATGCGCAGCAGCAAGGCCGGGCATTGACGTTGCTCCACCTGGCGCAAGGCCTTAAGCACCCGCTCCCGGGTGGAGCCCATAATCGCCCCCTCGATGGCAATCCTCGCCAGGGTTCGACGGGATTTGCGGCGCCAGGGCCAGACCATCAGGTCGTTGCACAGTCGCTGGATCTTAAAAAGGGGGCCGTGGGCTGGCAAAAGCTTTTGGCGCTGCGCTGGCTGTTGATGGTGTTGCCCTTTGCCCTCTGGGGCACGGCGATGGCGGCGATGAAACCGCTGCTGGAGGGGGCAACCCCCCTGACGATCGCCTGGATGCGGCTGCTGCCAGCGGGGTTGCTGCTGTTGCTGGTGGCGGCCCTGAGCGGTCGCTCCCTGGCGGTGGCCGCGGCTGATCGGGGCTGGTTGCTGCTTTTTGCCCTGGTGGATGGCAGCCTGTTTCAGGCTTTCCTGACCCAGGGGTTGGGCGAGACCGGCGCCGCCCTCGGGTCGGTGTTGATCGATTCCCAGCCCCTGGCCGTGGCCCTGCTGGCACGGCTGCTATTTGACGAAGCGATCAATCCGGTCGGCTGGCTGGGCCTGCTGCTGGGCCTGGCCGGGATCGCCTGCCTGGGCCTGCCAGGGCCCCTGCTGCGCCATTGGCTGCTCGGCGGCTCCCAGCTGCTCGACGGCCCCCAGCTGCTCGGCGGCCACGCCTGGAGCCAGGGGGAGCTCTGGATGCTCGGGGCGGCCATGGCGATGGCCGTGGGAACGGTGCTCTGCCGCTACGCCTGTCGAAACACCGATGCCCTGGTGATCACGGGCTGGCACCTGGTGATTGGGTCACTGCCCCTACTGGCCGCCTGCCTGGCAAAGCCCGTACTGGATCCGGCCGCAGCCCCCTTCTGGCCGGCCTGGAGCGGCAGTGACTGGGTGCTGATGGCCTACGCCAGCCTGCTGGGCAGCGGCCTGGCCTACGGCCTGTTCTTCTGGTTCGCCAGCCGCGGCGACCTCACCAGCTTCACCTCCTTGACCTTTCTGACACCCCTGTTTGCCCTGCTCTGCGGCCTAGCCCTGCTGGGCGAGAGCCTCCGGCCCCTGCAGTGGCTTGGCGCCGGTCTGGCCCTGGTGTCCGTGGCCCTGATCAACCGGCGTCGCCAGCTCTGGGAGCCCGAACCATGATGCGCATCCTGGTGGTGAGCACCCCGATCGGCCGCCTTGGCAGCGGCCGGGGCGGCGGCGTCGAACTGACCTTGACCTCCCTGGTGGCGGGGCTGCTGGAACGGGGCCACCAGCTCACCGTGTTGGCGGGCGAAGGCTCCTTGCTGGCGCCCGCCTGCGCAGCCGCCCAGCTCTGGACCTGCCCCGGGGTGGACCAGCCCAGCTGGCAACACCAGAACCGCGATGCCGCCATCACGATCCCCGCCGATGGCCTGCTGCCCAGGCTTTGGCGCCGGGCCCTGGCCGAACAGCAGCACTTTGATTGCCTGCTCAACCTCGCCTACGACTGGCTGCCCCTCTGGCTAACGCCCCAGTGCCAGGTGCCCCTGTTCCACCTGGTGAGCATGGGCTCGGTCGCCGCTGGCATCGACGCCGCCATCACCGAGGTGGCGCAGTGGAACCAGGGCCGGCTGGCCTTCCACAGCCATGTCCAGGCTGCCGATTTCGCCCTGGCCGCCCCGCCCCGGGTGGTGGGCAATGGGTTTGATCTGGCGGCCTACCAGTTCTGCGCCGAGCCCGAACCGTTGCTGGGCTGGGTGGGCCGGATCGCTCCGGAGAAGGGCCTCGAAGATGCGGCGGCCGTGGCGGCCCAGCTGGGCCAGCGCCTGGCGATCTGGGGCCTGGTGGAGGATCCCGCCTACGCGGCTGCGGTGGAGGCCTCGGTGCCAGCCGGCTGCCTGGACTGGCGCGGCTTCCTGCCCACCGCCCAACTGCAGGCCGAACTGGGCCGCTGCCGGGTGCTGATCAACACGCCGAAATGGAATGAGGCCTACGGCAACGTGGTGGTGGAGGCGATGGCCTGCGGGGTGCCGGTGGTGGCCTACCGCCGCGGCGGCCCCGGCGAGTTGATCGAGCCCGGATTCAATGGCCTGCTGGTGCCCGCCGATGACGTAGGCGCCCTAGCGGCCGCCGTGGTCGAGAGCACCTCGATCGACCGGCGCAGCTGCCGCCGCTGGGCCGAAACCCATGCCTCCCGGGCTGGCTTCGCCGAGCGGATCGAGGCCTGGCTGATGGCAGATCTGACCAAGGACGGCCCTGACGGGGAGTTTGGCGGCGGGCGATAGGTTCGCCTCCTGCGTCCCGTTGCCCAAGCGCCGTGCCCCTTGAGCGTCTTTCGCCCCAGGTCCGGCGCCGGCTGCTGGTGTTACTGCTGGTGCTGGCCTGCGGCATTGCCCTATTCCTCTGGCGGTTGGGCAGCACCGGCCTAGTGGATGAAACGCCGCCCCTATTCGCCGCCTCGGCCCGGGCCATGGCTGAAACCGGCGACTGGCTCACCCCCCGGGTCAATGGCCTGCCCCGCTATGACAAACCACCGCTCGTCTACTGGCTGATGGGCTTGGGCTACCTGCTGCCCGGCCAGGCCCAGTGGAATCCGCTCGGCTCCTGGGCGGCCAGCCTGCCCTCGGCTCTCTCAAGCGTGGTGGTGATGCTGGCCCTGGCGGCCACCCTGCTGCGCTGGCCCCAGCCCTCGCCACTAGCCGGGACTAAGGGCATCAAAGGCTCCCCGAACCCAGCCCTAACGGCATTTAGTGCGGCCCTGGCCTTTGCCCTCTCACCCCTGGTCCTGATCTGGAGCCGGGTGGCGGTCAGCGATTCGCTCTTCACTTGCACCCTGGCCCTGGCCCTGTTGCTCTTCTGGCGCCGCTACGCCGACCCAGACGGCCAGAGCTGGTGGCCCGGCTGGCTGCTGCTGGGCCTGGCGATGCTCACCAAAGGGCCCGTAGCCCTGCTACTGCTGGGGCTGACCCTCACCCTGTTCGCCTGGTGGCAGGCCGAGGCCAGGCTGCTGATCCGGCTGTGGCGCCCCCTGCCGGGGCTGGGGATCAGCGCCGCCGTGGCCCTGCCCTGGTACGGCGCCGAGCTGCTGGTGGAGGGGGAGCCGTTCTGGCGCAGCTTCTTTGGCTATCACAACCTGCAGCGCTTCACCTCGGTGGTGAACCACCACCTGCAGCCTTGGTGGTTTTTCCTGCCAATGCTGGTGGTGGCCAGCCTGCCGTTCACGCCGCTGTTGCTCCAGGGCCTGGTCCAGGCCCTGGAGCGGGGTCGCCGCCAACCGGCCAGCGCCTCCCTGGGCGCCTTTGCCGCCTGCTGGCTGCTGGCGGTATTTGGCTTTTTCACCCTGGCCGCCACCAAGCTGCCGAGCTACTGGCTGCCCGCCACCCCGGCCGCCGGGCTGCTGATCGCCCTGGCCGCCCAAGACCTCATCGCCTGGCGTGATCCAGCCGGGAAGGGCGCCTCCCTCTGGCGGAGCCCTTCCCGGCTGGTGTGGCTAGCCACCTTGGCCCTGACCGCCGTGCTTTGCCTGGGGCTGGTCTTTTCGGCCACCTGGATCCCCCTGATCCAGGACCCGGAGATGCCCACCCTGCCGGCGGAGATGCTGGCCAGTGGCCTGGTGGTGCGGGCCGGCCTCTGCTTTGGCCTGGCCTTGGGCCTGGGCCTGGCTCTGCCCCTAGGCCTGGCCTGGAGCCGCTGGCGGCCGGCCTGGCTGGCGGCCATGCAGCTGGCCCTAGTGCTGTTTGGCCTGTCGGCGCTGGAACCGCTGATCGACCTGGGCGATCGGGTGCGCCAGCGGCCGGTCCGCCAGATCGCCGCCGAGGTGGTGCGCCTGCGCCGCCCCGGCGAACCCCTGGCCATGGTCGGCACCCTGAAGCCGTCTCTGCACTACTACACGCGCCAGGTGGTGATCTTCGAGGGCCTCAAGCCCTCCGGGCTGGTCAACCTCGCCGACCGGCTCCAGAGCGAATGGCGCCGGGGTCAGCGCCCCAGTCCCGCCGCCATCGGCCAAACGGTGCTGGTGGTGATTGATCGGGACACCAGCCGCCTGCCCTACTGGCAACCCGTGGCCCACAGGACCCTGGCCCAAAGCGGGCTCTACCAGCTCTGGCGCGTCGACCGCCTCGAGCTGGACCGCCAGGCCAGGGGCCTGCAGGAGCGCTCGGCTGTGACGGCCAACTGGCGGCAGCCCCGCCCCGAGCGCTACTGAGCCGGAACCAGCCCTCGGCGGTTTGGGATCCGGGCCTCAGGCGCTGGCAGAACTTGGCCCATCCCCAACCCTGGCCACCTGGCCGCCTGGCCCCTGCTCGGGCAGCGGGCCAGCCCCATGGCGCTGGCAGAAGCTGCAATGGCCCCAGCGCAGCATTTCGCCGTTGGGGGCCGGGCGACCGCAGTCGGGGCAGGTGCCTAGGCCATGGACATCGACCCGGCTGGGATGGACCGCCCAGATCGCCGCCTCGCTGAGGGCCCCTTGGGTCGGGAGGGCGTCTGGATAGTGGAGCTGGATCGTCAGATCGCGCACAGTGAAGCCAGCGCCGCGCAGGGCCCCTAGCAGCTGGTGGCGGTTGTAGCGCAGGGCCTGGAGCCACTGGGGATGGCTAGCTCCCACCGCCAGCCGGCCAGCGCGCAGGCTCAGGGGCCGGCAGTGGGGGGCGAGCTGGGGGCCGGCGATTTTGGGCCAGGCCTGCCAGAGGGCGGCCAGGTGGCCAACCGAGCGCCATTCCCCTTGTAACCGGTCCAGGCAACTGGACAAGGGGCTAGCGGAGGCACGCGGAGCCGGCATCAGCAGCGTGACCGAACCCTGGCGGCGACTCTGGTTGCGGGGGGCGATTGCCATCCCTCGAGGCTAAGCGGGGCGAACCGCCGGATCAGGGGTCAGGGCACCCCCCAGAAGGCTGGACTGCTCCCCTTGCCAGGAGTCGACGATCCGATCTGGTAGGGCGGCCCCTGGGCTGGCTAACCTCAGGATCTGCGCCTGTTACGAGTTCATGGGTTTCTTTGCTCGCCTAGGTCGTCTGCTGCGGGCCAACGCCAATGCGGTGCTGAGCAGCGCCGAAGATCCCGGCAAAATCCTCGACCAGTCCGTAGCGGACATGCAGGAGGAGCTGGTGAAGCTGCGCCAGGCCGTGGCCACCGCCATCGCCAGCCAAAAACGCATCCAGAACCAGGCCGAACAGGCCGGCGCCCAAGCCAAGACCTGGTACGAGCGGGCTGAACTGGCCTTGCAAAAGGGCGAAGAAGATCTGGCCCGCGAAGCCCTCACCCGCCGCAAGACCTACCAGGACACCGCCGACGCCCTCAACACCCAGCTCAAGGGCCAGGCTGGCCAGGTGGAGTCGCTCAAAAAAAGCCTGGTGGGTCTAGAAGGCAAGATCGCCGAGGCCCGCACCAAGAAAGACATGCTCAAGGCCCGGGCCCAGGCGGCCAAGGCCCAGGAGCAATTGCAAAGTGCCGTCAGCGGCTTGGGTAGCAATGGGGCCATGGCGGCCTTCGACCAGATGGAGGAGAAGGTGCAGGTGCTGGAGGCCCGGAGCCAGGCGGCGGCCGAGCTGGCCGGCTCCGACCTGGAGAGCCAGTTCGCAGCCCTGCAAGGGGGCAGCGATGTCGATGACGAACTGGCCGCCCTGAAGACCCGCCTCTCGGGAGCCCCCAGCCCGGTCTCCCTGCCGGCGGCCGATGGCCCCCTGCCCAAGCTGGAGCCCGTCAAAGTGGCCGAGGTCGATAGCGAACTGGAAGCCCTGAAGCGCTCGATCGACAAGCTCTGAACTGGGGCTCTTGGCCCCAGTTTTTGGCCTGGCGCAGGCTTTACATCTGGCCCTTTGTTTGCGGCCTGGCCCCTACAGCCATCGCAAAGCTGCACCGCAGCTAAGCCCTTAAGTCCACCCTTGGGGAGCTTTGGGGCGGCGGCTTCGGGCCCTGGAGGCAGCTTTCTAGAATCGCCGTCAACGCATTCCCAGGCCGTGGCCGAAGCCCCTACCGTCGTCGCCCTGAACGACGTCAATTTTCAGGCCGAGGTGCTGGCCGCTGTCACCCCCGTGCTGGTCGACGTCTGGGCGCCCTGGTGCGGGCCCTGTCGCCTGATGGCGCCGCTGATGGACTGGGCAGCAGGCGAGTACGCCGGCAAGCTGGCCGTTGGCAAGCTCGAGGCCGACCCCAATCCAGTCAGCCGCGACGCCTGCTCGATCCAGGGGTTGCCCACCTTGCTGCTGTTCAAAGGCGGTGTTGAAATCGCCCGCCACGAGGGCGCCATGGCCAAGCCCCAGCTGCAGGCCTTCCTGGATGCCCATCTCTGAGCGCCTAAGTCGCTTGGGTAGCGGCGTCTTTGCCCGTAACGACCTACGCAAGCTGGGTTACCTCCGCCGGGCGGGAGATCCGGGCCGGGCTCCCCTGCTCGACCTGTCGCTTGGCTCCACCGATCTGCAGCCCCCGCCTGCGGCAATCGCCGCGATCGCCGCAGCCCTGGGCCAACCTGAGAGCGCTTCCTACTGCCTCCATGGCGCCACCCTGCCCTTCCGGGAGGCCGTGGCGGCCTGGGCCCAGCGGCGTTTTGGCGTGGCGGTCGATCCGGAACGGGAGGTGTTGCTGCTGGTCGGATCCCAGGAGGGCACCGCCCACCTGCCCCTGGCCGTGCTCAATCCGGGCGATCAGGCCCTACTCCTCGATCCCTACTACCCCTCCCACCTGGGTGGCCTCCATCTGGCCTCAGCGCAGCCCCAGTTTCTGAGGCTGCGCTCTGAACAGGGCTTCTGCCCCGATTTCGACCAGCTTTCCGCCAGCCAGTGGGACGCCCTCAAGCTGATGGTGCTGGGCTTCCCCCACAACCCCACCGCCACGGTGGGGCAGCAGGACTGGGTGGATCAGGCGGCGGAGCGGGCCCAGCGCCATGGCGTGGTGTTCGCCCACGACAACCCCTACGTCGATCTGGCCCTGGAGGGGGAGGCTCCAGCCCTGCTGCGCAATCCCCTCTGGCGTCAGGTGGGCATTGAATTCTTTTCCTTCTCGAAGAGCTGGTGCCTGGGGGGCTACCGGCTGGCCTTTGCGATCGGCGCCGACGCGCTGATCACAGCCCTGCGCCAGCTCAAGGGCGTGGTCGATTTCAACCAATCCTTGGCCCTGCAGGCCGGCGCCATCGCGGCCCTGGAGCAGGCCCCCGACTGGCCTGCCACCCTTTGCAGCACCTACCGCGAGCGCCGCGATTCGATGCTGACGGCCCTGGCTGCAGAGGGCTGGCCGGTGCAGACGCCCTCGATGGCGCTCTACCTCTGGCTAGCCCTGCCCGAAGCCGCTGCCCGTCGGGGCCTTGATTCGGAAGCCGCCTGCGCCCAGCTGCTGGAGCGCAGTGGCGTCTGCCTCACCCCGGGCAGCGGCTTCGGCGCCGGCGGCGAAGGCTGGGCCCGGCTGGCCCTGGTCCATCCCAGCGCTGAGCTTGTGGCTGGCGCCCGCCGCATGGGCCGCTGGCTGAAGGGGCTTTGAACGGCGCTGTGGCTGCCGCCCGGCGGCAGCTGGATCGCCGCCCTGGAGCTGGTGCTGGGCCGGAACCGGAAGAAGGCCCGGGCGAGCAGCCCCTCTCCCAGAGCGTCCCTGGGAGAGCCCCTGGAGGCAGCGCCGCTGGGACGCTGCCACTGCCCCAGCCCCTGCCCCAGCCCTGGCGGATCGAGCGCCTGCGGCTCTGCTGCAGCACGGAAAACGAGCTGGACCGGCGGCTCCAGACAGGGGCGTCAGCGCCCCTGGTGGTGCTGGCCGATCGCCAGAGCCGGGGCCGCGGCCAGCAGGGACGCCCCTGGAGTTCCCCCCGAGGCGGGGTCTGGCTGAGCGCCGCCCTGCCCTGGCCCGGGAACTGGAGGCCCTCGGCCTCGCCATCCGGATCAAATGGCCCAACGACCTGCTGATCGGTGAGCGCAAGCTGGCTGGACTGCTGCCGCGGCTGCGGCGCCGCGGCCCGCGCATCGCCCTAGCCCGGGTCGGCATTGGCCTCAATGGCTGGAACCGGGTCCCCCCCGGGGCAATCAACCTTGCCGAAGCCCTGGCCGCCAGGCCCGGCAATCGACTTGGCTCCGCCGGGGCCCACTGGCTGGCCGATCCCCTACCCCTCTCGGCCCGGGTGCTACGGGCCCTGGATTGGGCCTGCGCGATGGCGGCTGAAGCTGAACTGGTTCGCGCTGAAGCCCAGCAGCGGCTGTGGCTGCCAGCCCCAGCGATTGCCCACGCCGGCGAGCTCTGGCAGGCCGAGGGCCTGGGCCTCGACGGCAGCCTGGTCATCGGCCGGGCCGGCGAAAGCAGGGCCCTGCATCGCCTTTTCTAAACTTCCCATTCACCCCTAGCCCTTGTCCCCCTTGCCCTGCCCCCGCTGGCTGCCCCTAGTTGTGGTGGGCGCTCCCCTGCTGGGGGCCATTCCGCTGCTGGGGGCCATTCCCCTAGGGGGAGCGATGCCCCTGCTGGGCAGTGACCTGGCCTCGGCCCAACAGGAAGGGCCGCCGGCAGGCGAACCGGGCGCGCCCCTCGCACCCCAGCTGCCGGCGGCCGGCGCAGGATCCCCAGCGCCCCTGCGGCCCCGCAGCGACAGCCTGGCCAGCCCGCCGCCGCGCCGTTTTGATGAATCGCTCGACAACCTGGTGCGCCAGGGGGTCGTGACCCCCTCAGAGCGGAGCCAGATCCGCCAGGGGGGTGCCCTCGTGCCAATCGATGTGCCGGCCCAGCAGCAGGCTTGCCGCACTGGCGCCCTCTCTGAACAGGAATGCCGGGTCGGCTTCGCCGTGCGCTGGCGGCGTCATGGTCAATCAGGCCTGCCTGGGGGGCTGGCGGGTGGACTGGGTGAAGGGCTGCTGCTGCCACCGATCTCTGTGCCGGTCTCGGCCCTGCTGGCCGGCGGCGCAGGCGGCTTCAGCCTCTCGAGCGTCTTTCGGGTCACACCCAGGCCCCTGCCCCTGGCCGGTAATGGCGACCGCCTGCTGCTCTTTCCTGTGATCGGTTCGGCGATCACCACCAGCTCCTTTGGCTACCGCCTCCACCCCCTGCTCGGCAGTTGGTTGATGCATGCTGGCCGCGATCTGGCCGCCCCGGAGGGCACGCCGGTGGTGGCAGCCCTATCGGGGCGGGTGATGGCCAGCGGCCCCGCCGGCGGCTATGGGCTGGCCGTGGAGGTGGAGCACCGGCGCCCCCTGCGCCGCAGCCTCTATGGCCACCTCTCGGAGCTCTACGTGCGTCCGGGGGACTGGGTGCGGCAGGGGGAGGTGATCGGCCGGGTCGGCAGCACGGGCCTCAGCAGCGGCCCCCACCTGCACTTTGAGGTGCGCCAGCCGGCCGATGGCGGCTGGGTGGCGGTGGAGCCGGGCGAACTGGATCCAGGCCGCGGCCTAGCGGGCAGCGATGCCGTGGCCCAGCTGATCGGCCAGTTATTGCAGAGCCTGGAGCGGCCCAAGACCCCGGCAAAGGCCGGCTGAGACCGGGGGCCCGGCCGGGGCCCCGGGGCCGAACCCGCTTCTTGAGGGCTGCCTCAGGCCTTGGCGCTGTCGCTAAGCAGGCGGCCGTCATGGAACTGCACCAAGCGGCTGGCCCGATCAGCCACCTCATGTTCGTGGGTGACGATCAGGATCGTCATCCCCTGGCGATGCAGCTCGCCAAATAGGTCCAGCACCTCCTCGGTGGTGCGCGAATCGAGGGCGCCGGTGGGTTCGTCAGCCAGGAGCAGGCCAGGCTGGTTGATGATCGCCCGGGCCACGGCTACTCGCTGCTGCTGGCCGCCCGAGAGCTGGTTGGGCTTGTTATTCAGCCGTTGGGCCAGGCCCACCCGCTCCAGGGCGGCGATCGCCCGCTGGCGACGCACCTCGGCCGAGATACCGGCATAAATCATCGGCAGGATCACATTGTCGAGGGCACTCATTTCGGCCAGCAGATGGAACTGCTGGAAGACAAAGCCCAATTCTCGGTTGCGCAGATCGGCGAGGGCGTCATCACTAAGATCCTGCACCGCCGTGCCATTGAGGTGGTAGCTGCCGCTGCTGGGTCGATCGAGGCAGCCCAGGATATTCATCGCCGTGCTCTTGCCCGAGCCGGAGGTGCCCATCACAGCTAGATACTCGCCGCGCCGCACCTTGAGACTGAGGTCATCAAGGGCAACCACAGCCGTATCGCCGCTGCCGTAAACCTTGCTGATGTGGTGCAGTTCGGCGACGCAGTCGTTCAAGGAGGCTTAACTCAAGGGGGTGGCGCTGGCCATGGTGATCGCCCGTTGCAACATGGGAGTGCCTGTCACAGCCGTGCTGGCCCAGCTGAATACCGGGTTGGAGAGAATGCCGCCCACGGCAGTAATCACTACACAGGTGATCAGGGCCGCCCGCAGAGGCTGCATGCCTTCCACGGCCCAGGTGATCGGCGGATAGGCCTTAACTACATCGGAAGCCTCCTGCGGCTCCTTCACCACCATCATCTTGATCACGGAGATGTAGTAGTAGATCGACACCACCGAGGTGACCAGTCCGACAACCACCAGCAGATACTGGTGATCGGCCCAGCCGGCAAAAAACAGATAGATCTTGGCAAAAAAGCCGAGCATCGGTGGGATGCCGCCCAAGGACAGCAAGCAAAGACTGAGGCCCAAGGTAATCAGGGGATCTTTCTGATAGAGACCGGCATAGTCGGAAATGCGATCACTCCCTGTACGCAGGGAGAAGAGAATGATGCAGGCAAAGGCCCCCAGGTTCATAAACAGGTAGGCGGCCATGTAAAGGACCATGGCGGCGAAACCGTCTTCGGTGCCGCAGACCAGGCCGATCATCACGAAGCCCGCCTGACCGATCGAGCTGTAGGCCAACATCCGCTTCATTGAGGTCTGGGCCAGGGCAACGATGTTGCCAAGCACCATGCTCAGGATCGCCAGCACGGTGAAGAGCAGTTTCCACTGCTCCTGGAAGCCCTCGAAACAACCCACCAAGATGCGCAGGGCCAGGGCAAAGCCAGCGGCCTTCGATCCCACTGACAGGAAAGCCACCACTGGAGTGGGCGAGCCTTCATAGACATCCGGGGTCCACTGGTGAAAGGGCACGGCGGCGATTTTGAAAGCCACCGTCGCCAGCACAAACACCAGGGCCAGGGCTGCCACGGGCGTGGTGGCGGTCTCCAGGGCCAAAGCGACGGCATCGAGGTTGGTACTGCCGCCAGTCAGGCCGTAGAGCAGGGAGGCTCCATAGAGGAATACGGCCGCCGCCGCCGAGCCGACCAATAAATATTTGAGGGATGCTTCCGAACTGCGGGCATCGCGCTTCATGTACCCAGCCAGCAGATAGCTAGCCACCGACAAGGTTTCCAGGGACACAAAGATCGTCACCAGGTCCGTGGAGCCGCAGAGCACCATGGCACCCAAGGTGGCGGCTAGCAGGATCGCGGCGTACTCGCCCACCGGCGTGCCACTGCGCTCCACATAGCGCCAGCTGATCAATAGGGACAGCAGGGTGGAGGAGGCGACCACGCCCCGGAAGGCGATTGACAGGTTGTCGGCCAGAAACGAACCCATAAAGGCGGGCTGTAGGGGCGCGTTCCACTGCAGGGCCAGCAGCACCAGGGAGGCGCCCAAGCCGGCGTAACAGATCGGAGGGACCCAGCGGCTTGCAGCCTTCTCACCGGCCAGGTCGACCAGCAGGCAGACCAGCATGGCCACCAGAACGGCCACCTCGGGCGCAATGGCGCCGGCATTGATCTGCAGCGCTGTGATCGCTGGCAAGGCCGGCGGGTTGGCCACAGCCATGACGCCGGCTGAGGCGACGATGCCGGGCCAATGGAGGGCGTTGGGCAAGGCCGAGAAGGCCGGCAACGCCAGTACCCGGTCGATTGCCGGCTGGACTGCCGCCTGGAGGGTCATCACTGCTGGGAAGCCTTACCCGTTGGCCGGACTGTAGCCGTGCCGGTCGGTTCCGGGCTCCCTGACTTCAGCACTCCCGCACCGGCGTGAGCGACCGGTCCGGCGATGCGATAAAGAGGGAACCGGTTTTTCGCCTGCCTGTGGCGCACACCCTGGTCATTGTCGAGAGCCCCACGAAGGCCCGCACCATTCGTGGCTTCCTGCCCAAGGACTTCCGGGTGGAGGCCTCGATGGGACATGTGCGTGACCTGCCCAACAACGCCAGTGAGATCCCGGCGGCCCACAAGGGAGAGAAGTGGGCCAACCTCGGCGTCAACACCGCCAATGACTTCGAACCGCTCTACGTGGTGCCGAAGGACAAGAAAAAGGTGGTCAAAGAGCTGAAAGATGCCCTCAAAGGCGCCGATCGCCTGCTGCTGGCCACGGACGAAGACCGGGAAGGGGAAAGCATCAGCTGGCACCTGCTGCAGCTGCTGGCGCCGAAGGTGCCGGTGAAGCGGATGGTGTTCCACGAGATCACCAAAGAAGCGATCGGCCGGGCCCTCGACCAGACCCGCGAGCTCGACATGGAGCTGGTGCACGCCCAGGAAACCCGGCGCATCCTTGATCGCCTCGTGGGCTACACCCTCTCGCCCCTGCTCTGGAAAAAGGTGGCCTGGGGCCTATCGGCCGGCCGGGTGCAGTCGGTGGCCGTGCGGCTGCTGGTGCAGCGGGAACGGGCCCGGCGGGCCTTCCGCAGCGGCAGCTACTGGGACCTCAAGGCCCAGCTGCAGCAGCCCGGTGGCACCTTCGAGGCCAAGCTCACCCACCTCAAGGGCGAGCGCATCGCCGGGGGCGCTGACTTCGACGAAAACAGCGGCGGCCTCAAGGCCGGCAGCAAGGTCAAATTGCTGAGCGAAGCCGAGGCCCGCAGCCTGCAGGCGACGGTCCAGAGCTCTCCATGGCGGGTGGCCGAGGTGGAAGAGAAGCCGACGGTGCGCAAGCCCGTGCCCCCTTTCACCACCAGCACCCTGCAGCAGGAGGCCAACCGCAAGCTGCGATTGTCGGCCCGCGAAACAATGCGCACGGCCCAGGGCCTCTATGAGCGCGGCTTCATCACCTATATGCGCACCGATTCGGTGCAGCTCTCCGAACAGGCGATCACGGCAGCCCGCAGCTGCGTCAACGAGAAATACGGCAAGGAATTCCTCAGCCCGGCGCCGCGCCAGTTCTCCACCAAGGCCCGCAACGCCCAGGAGGCCCACGAGGCGATCCGGCCCGCCGGCGAGCGGTTCCGCACCCCCAAGGACACGGGCCTCGATGGCAAGGATTTGGCCCTCTACGAGCTGATCTGGAAGCGCACCGTGGCCAGCCAGATGGCCGATGCCCGGCTCACCATGGTTTCGGTGGAGCTGCACAGCGGCGAGGCCCGCTTCCGGGCCTCGGGCAAGCGCATTGACTTCGCCGGCTTTTTTAGGGCCTACGTCGAAGGCAGCGACGATCCCGATGCCGCCCTAGAGGGCCAGGAGGTGTTGCTGCCGGCCCTGAAGGTGGGTGACAGCCCCAGCTGCAAGGCGGTGGAAGCCCTCGGCCACCAGACCCAGCCCCCTGCCCGCTATAGCGAGGCGGCCCTGGTGAAGATGCTCGAAAAGGAGGGCATCGGCCGGCCTTCCACCTACGCCTCGATCATCGGCACGATCGTGGATCGCGGCTACGCCACCCTCCAGAACAACGCCCTAACGCCCAGCTTCACCGCTTTCGCGGTGACGGCCCTGCTGGAGGAGCACTTCCCGGACCTGGTGGACACCAGCTTCACGGCCCGGATGGAGAACACCCTCGATGAGATCTCCCACGGCACCGTGCAATGGCTGCCCTATCTGAACACCTTTTATAAAGGCGAATCGGGCCTGGAAACCCAGGTGCAGCAACGGGAAGGCGACATCGACCCCACCGCTTCCCGCACAATCACCCTGGAAGGTCTGCCCTGTGTGGTGCGGATCGGCCGCTTCGGCGCCTACTTGGAAACCAAGCGGGTGGGCGAAGACGGCAACGAAGAGCTGGTCAAGGCCACCCTGCCGGCCGAAATCACCCCCGCCGACCTCGATGCCGATAAGGCCGAGCTGATCCTCAAGCAAAAGGTGGAGGGGCCCGAATCCCTGGGCGAAGACCCGGATACGGGCGAGCAGGTGTATCTGCTGTTTGGCCAGTACGGGCCCTACGTGCAGCTGGGCCAGGTCAGTGATGAGGTGCCCAAGCCCAAGCGTGCCTCCCTGCCCAAGGGGGCCAAACCGGAGGAGCTCAGCCTGGACGAGGCCCTGGGCCTGCTGCGACTGCCGCGGCTGCTGGGCGAACACCCCGATGGCGGCAAGATCCAGGCGGGCTTGGGCCGCTTCGGTCCCTATGTGGTTCACGACAAGGGCAAGGGCGAAAAGGACTACCGCTCGCTCAAGGCCGAGGACGACGTGCTGTCGGTCGGCCTGGCCCGGGCGGTCGAATTGCTGGCCGCCCCCAAGAAGGGCCGCGGCGGCCGCACCGCCCTCAAAGACCTGGGCGCCCCGGCCGGCTCCGAGGAGTCAATCCAGGTGTTCGATGGCCCCTACGGGCTCTATGTGAAACAGGGCAAGGTGAATGCCTCCCTGCCCGAGGGCAGCACCGCCGAGACGATCAGCCTGGAGCAGGCGGTGGAGCTGCTGGCCGCCAAAGCCGCCACCGGCAAGGCCAAGGCCAAGGCGACCCGGGCCGCTAAAACCGGGGCCGCTAAAGCGGCTGCCGGCAAGCCGGCGACCAAGGCTCCTGCCAACCGCCCTGCGGCGGCGAAGAAACCCCCGGCCACGACCAAAACGGGTCGAATGCGGGCTAGTGCCGTGCGGGTGATCAAGCCGGCCAACAGTTGAGGACTGCCGCGGTGTCACGCTTGCGGGCCTTAGCGGGGAATCGCCTCCGGGCTCCGGCGTCTGGGCAGCTGATGTTGCCAGGTGCGCGCCGCTGCCTAGCCCTGGCCCTGGTGGTGGGGCCCCTGCTGGTGGGCTGCGCCAACAACCCGATCGCCCGCCAGCTCGCCGCCAGCTTCGATCCGCCAGCCGCCGCCCCCCAGGCTGGCTCTCCCCAGACGGCTGCCGGGGCCCCGGCCGGCGCGGCCAACCCCGCGGCCCAGGGGCCAGCCGCGGCCAACCCGACGGCTGGGAGCGCCGGTTCCAGCGCGACCCCAACTGGCGCTGGCGGATCAGCCAGCGCCAGCCCAGGCACCCCGGCCAAACCAGGGTCGCCAGGAGCCACCCCCTCCCCTGGAGCCGAGGCCGGCCCTGGGGGCAAAGCCGCTGGCAAGCGCAACGCCCTAGAGGCATCCAACAGCCAGGGGAGCGACCAAGCCGCGGCCAAACCCAAGGGCGGCACCGCCCCCGCAGCAGGCACCGCCCCGGCCCCCACGCCGGCCCCCTACCGGGTCACGCTCAAGCTGCCGGGCACCGACCCCTCCGCCCCCGCCGAGGTGGTGACCCGGGCCCTGCGCGCCGCCGGGGTTTCGTTTGAAGTGGAAACCATCGAGCGGATCACTGCTGGCGCCGAGGGCAACAGCCGTCCCGCGGCCGTGCGCTCCTCACCGGCCCCAGCTGTGCGCTAGATGCCGATGCGCCTGCCCAAGCCAGAGGCAACCACGCCTCAGCCCCGCTCCCTCAGCCGCCGTCAGGCCCGCCAGTTGATGGACACCGCCTATCTGGCGGCCTCGATGGCCCTGCTTTGGGTGGCCCTCTACTACCTGCCGGTGGGGGGTGCCCTATTCCAGCTGGCCCTGCCCCTGCCCCTGGCCCTCCTGCAGCTCCGCCAGGGGGGCCGTTGTGGCGCCGAGGGCATGCTGGTGGCGGGGCTGCTGCTGATCGCCCTGATGGGGCCGATCCGGGGGCCGCTAGTGCTGTTCCCCTACGGCCTGCTGGCCCTCTGGCTGGGCTGGGGCTGGTCGCGGCGCTGGAGTTGGTGGCTCACCTGGGGGGTGGGGCTGCTGATCGGCAGCGCCGGTTTCTTGGTGCGAGTGCTGGTGCTGTCGGTGTTGGTGGGGGAAAACCTCTGGGTGCTGATCACCGCTGCCGCGGCCAACCTGCTCGAGTGGCTCAGCGGCCTTGTCCCCCTGGTTGGCGCCCCGGACCTGCAACAGGTGCAGCTGCTGGCCCTGGGGCTGGTGCTGGTTCAAAATCTGTTCTATGTGCTGGCCCTGCATGCGGTGGCCTACTGGATTTTTGCGCGCCTGAAGGCGCCGATCCCCGAACCGCCCGAAGCCCTGCGGGCCCTGGTGGCCCTCGATCCCCTCTAGGCCCCGTGCCTGCCGCCCCCTCCCCTCCCCGGCGCCTCAGTGGTGATCTGGCCAGCGCCGGGGTCTGGCTCAGCGCCTGCGCCGCCCACTGGCACCAAACCCAGGTGCTGCTGCTGCTGGCCGGCACCGACACCGCCGCCGTACCGGGCATTTCCGCCGCCGGCGCCACGCCTGAGTCACGCCGCTGGACCGCCGCCGCCGATGCCGAACTGCTGCTGCTGGGCCCTGGGGCCGCCCGGCGCCACGCCCTGCCGCCCCTGCCGGCGGGCGTCAGTCCAGCCCTGATCTCCCATGTGGTGGTGCGGGAGCTGGGGCTCAATCCCCTGGTGGTGGACCTGGGGGCGGCCCTGGCCCCGGCCGTGACCCATCTGCGGCTGGGCCAGGCCCCTGCCCGCTGCCTCAGCAGCGGGCAGGCCCTGGATCCGGCCCGGGTGCGCCAGCTGCTGGCGCTCGGACAGCGCTGGGGCCGGCTCCTGGCTGCAAAGGGGCCCCAGGAGCCCCTGCTGATCGCCGAATGCGTTCCTGGCGGCACCACAACAGCCCAGGCGGTGCTCACTGGCCTGGGCCTGGAGGTGGCGGGCCTGGTGAGCGGCAGCCTGCTGGAACCCGTGCATGCGCTCAAGACGGAGCTGGTGGCCCGCGGCCTAGGCGCCGCTGGCCTGGCCGTCCCCAGGGGGTCTAAGGAGCCTGACGCCGATCCCCTGGCGGTGCTCGCCGCCGTGGGCGATCCGATGCAGGCCCTGGCGGCGGGCCTGGTCCTGGGGGCGGCAGGCGCGGCTCGACCGGTGTTGCTGGCCGGCGGCAGCCAGATGGCGGCCGTGTGGGCCCTGGCCCTGGCGATGTGCCCCGAAGCCAGCCGCCAGGCCCTAGCCAGCCGGGTGGCGATCGGCACCACCGCCTGGGTCGCAGCAGAGGCCAGTAGTGATCTGGCCCTGCTGCTGCAGCGCCTGGGTGCTCGCTGGCAGGTTGATCCCCTGGCCTTCGCTGCTGGCCTGCGCTTCCAGCACTGCCGTTCGGCCCGCCTGCGGGACTACGAGGCCGGCTATGTCAAAGAAGGGGTGGGGGCGGGGGGCTTGGCCCTGCTCTGGGAACTGAGCGGCCGCAGTCCCGAGTCCCTGGCGCAGGCCTGCGACCAGGCCTGCGAACGGCTCCTGGGCGACCTCTAGGGTTTTGCCATGGCTCCGCCCCTGCTCCATCGCCGTCAGCTGCTGCGCCTGGGGGGCCTGGCCGGACTGACCCTGCTCGGCGGCTGCAGCAAAGGGGCCGCGCCCCAACTGCTCTATTCCCCGGGCGATCTACCCAGCGCCTGGTTGAAGACCCTGCCCAAGCCCTGGCAGGGAAGCCCCCAACCCTCGCCCGCTGCGCTGCTGACGGCCCTGGCCAAACCGGGGTCGGGCCTGCTGCAGCTGAGTGATGGCTGGGCCCTGGAAGCACGAGCCAACCAGCTGGCCCCCCTGGGCGCCCCAGAGCTGCTGGCCCAGCTAGCCCCCTTTGCGGCTCCAGTCAGCCGCCTGTTCGAGCCCATGGGGGCTCCGGCCCTAGCCTTCCCCTGGGCGTTCAGCACCTGGGTGCTGGTGCTGCGCAGCCGGCCAGACCTGGCCCGGCGCCGCCAGGAGGGCTGGAGCCTGTTGCTCGATCCCAGCCTGCGGGGCCGGCTGGTGCTCCCTTCTAGCCCAAGGGTGGTGATCGAACTGGTGCTGCGCCAGCTGGGGCTTCGCTCAGACGGCTTGCTTCGCTCGGATGGCGCCCTTCAATCGGATGGCGCCCTGGGCGCCAAAGCCTCCCTGGGCGAGGCGGGGGCCCTGGCCCAGGACTGGGCAGCGGTCCTGAACGACCCCCGCCTACCAGAGGCTGTAAGGCGTCTGCGCGGCCAGGCCCTGGCCTGTGATGAGGCCAATGGCCTCAACCTGCTGCTGGCCGGAGAGGCCGATGCGGCCGTGTTGCCCGCCCGGCGGGTGGTGGGGCTGCTGCGCAGTGACCCGCGCCTGCAGGCCCTCTTGCCAGAGAGCGGCTCGCCGTTGATCTGGTCCCTGTTGCTGCGGCCCGCCGGCGCGGCGGCCGTGCCCCAGGAGTGGCTGGCCGCCGTGCTCGAGCCGCCCCTTCTCAAGCGCCTGCTGGCCAAGGGCTGGGTGCCGCCCCTGCCGGCCAAGCGCCTGGCTCCGGCCCTGGCGGCCTGGTCCGAACCGACCGCCCGATTGTTGCTGCCCAAGCCAGACGTGCTGGCGCGCTGCAACAGCCTGGCCCGCTTTAGCGAGCCAGAACGCCACCAGTGGCAAGCGCTCTGGGATCGGGCGGCTCCCCAGGCCACCAGCCCCGCCGGCGCCTGATCCCGGCCCCGGGCGGCGCCACCAAGTCTTACCCCCAGAGCCTTCGCTGCGGCGCCGCCGCCAGGCGGCGGTGCGTATCGGCCAACAGGTCGGCAATGGGCAGGGCGTTGGGGCAGCGGGGCAGGCAGGCGCCACAGGCCTGGCAAGCGCTGGCATCGAGCTGCTCCCACCAGTGGCCAGCCCGGCCAATCAGGTTGTAGCGCTCGCTGGCAAAGGCCTCAAGGCCATGGCCCACCGCCAGGTTGCGCAGGCGCAGCAAGGCCGGGATCGGCACGGCGCTGGGGCAGGGCAGGCAGGCCTGGCACTGCCCGCACCAGTCGGCGCCCAGGCGCTGCTGGCCTGCTGCCAGTAGCAGCTCAAGGCTGGCGCGCTCCTCGGCGGTGAGGGGGCCAGCGGCCCTCGCCAGCTGGCGGGCCCAATCGAGGTCGGCGGCCCTGGCGGCCCCGAGGGTGAGGCTGGAGATCCCCTGGTCGAGCAGGAAGCGGTAGGCCAGCTCTAGGGGGGCAAAGGGGCTGCAGTCGGCCACCAGCTGGGGCGGCGGCGCGTAGAGACGCCCGCCCTTATCGGCCGGGGAAATGGCCAGCACCCCGAGACCCGCAGCCAGCGCGGCCTGGGCCAGGGGCAGGCGCTGGCGATCAAATAGATGCAGATGCAGGCTGCAGAAGCCGAAGCGCTCACTGGCCAGGGCCGCCGCGATCAGGTCGTTGCTGCCATGGCTGCTGAAGCCCACCTGGCCAACCAGGCCTTCGCCCAGGGCCCAGGCGAGCAGCTCCGCCCCTGGCCCCCGCAGGGCCCACTCGAGGTGCTCAGGGGTATTGAGACCATGAACGGCCAAGTTGTCGAGCCGCGCCAGGCCCAAGCGCTCCAGGCTGGCGCCCAGCTGCTCTTTGGCCTGGGCGAGATCCGGCCCCGGCAGGATTTTGCTGGTGATCACCAAGCCGGCGCGGCAGGTAGGGCTGGTGCGCTCTAGCTGGCCCAGCACCTGGCCCAGGAACCGTTCGGCCGGCCCATAGGCCGGGGCCGTTTCGATGTGGTTGATGTCGGCCGCTAGGGCCGCCGCTAGCACCGCCCCTAGCTGGTCGGCACTCTCGAGGGCTCGCATCGTGCCCAGGCTGAACAGGGACACCGCCGGTCCACGCCCAAAGGGTCGCCGCGCGGGAGGGGCTGAACAGGCCCCTGGATCCGCCAGCGGCCCAGGGCCACCCAGGCCGTCAGGGAGCGGCATCGGGGGGGGGCGGCGAGCTGTCCTGGCCAGCCTCAGGTTCGCCTTGGCGGTCGCCAGCGTTTTCGGCTTTGTTCTCGGCTTTGTTCTTGCCTTCGCCTTTGTCCTCGGCTTCGTCCTCGGCTTCGTGATTGGCTGGGCCTGCCGCTGCCTCCTGCGGCTCCAGCGCCACATCTTGTTGGGCCCGGCCCAAGTTGCGAATCAGTTCGGCCGGACTGGTGCTGGCAAGGAAGCGGCGGAAATCGGCCTGGTCTTCAGCGTCGGCCTCCGCATCGACCGCGATCGAGGCATCGGCCACCACCTCCTCCAGCATCCAGATGCCACTGCCGGTACGCAGGGCCAGGGCGATTGCATCACTGGGACGGGCATCGAGCTCGCTGCTCTCGCCGGCAGCGTTGCTGAGCCGCATCACCGCCCGGAAGGTGCTCTCCTCGATCGTATTGATCACCACCCGCTCCAGGGTGAGACCGCCGAGCTCCAGCAGGGAGACCATCAGGTCGTGGCTGAGGGGCCGAGGCGGGGTCTGGCCCGTGAGGCCAGCCATGATGTTTTGGGCCTGGGCCTGGTCGATCCAGATCGGCACCTGGCGCCGGCCGGAGGGATCGCGCAACAGCACGATCGGGCTGCGACTGGCGGCATCCAGGGCGATTCCGGCAACGCTCATCTCGACCATGGATCCTGCTGGCGTGCCCTCTGCCCGATTATGGCCAGCAGTGAAGGGGCAAGCATGTTTACCGGTCTGGTCCAGGCCGTGGGGAAGCTAGGGCGATCACCGGGCGGGGTGGAGGTGCGGATCGCGCCAGGCGCCGGCCTGGATCCGGCCAGCCTGGCCCTAGGCGATAGCGTCGCCGTCGATGGGGTTTGCCTGACGGTGGCCTCCCTGCTGCCCCAGGGGTTCCGGGCCGATGTCAGCGGCGAGACCCTGGGGCGCACCACCCTGGCCGCCAAGGCGGCCCGCCAGGGAGCCGTGAACCTGGAGCCGGCCCTGCGCCTGGCCGATCGCCTCGGCGGACACTTGGTCAGCGGCCACATCGATGGGCTGGCGGAGGTGGCGGCGATCGAACCCCGTGGCGCCTCCTGGCACCTGGCCCTGCGCTGGCAGGAGGCCAGCTACGGCCGCTACATCTGCGAGAAGGCGAGCGTGGCGGTCAATGGCATCAGCCTCACGGTGGCGGGCTGCGAGCCAAGCGGCGCCCTGTTCTGGATCGCCGTGATTCCCCACACCTGGAGCCATAGCACCCTGGCCCACTTGCAGCTGGGCGAACTGGTCAACCTGGAAGCAGATCTGCTGGCTAAATACACCGAACAGCTGCTGCGATCGGGCCATCCCCGCGACGAAGCCGAGGCGGCCCCCGGGCCAGCGATCACCCCGACCTGGCTGGCGGAGCAGGGCTGGGGCTGAAGCCCCTGAGCTGACACTGACTGTCTCCATGACTACCGTCCGGGGATCTTCGGCTTCTTGAGGCCCGCCCCATGGCTGACAACAGCGCCCGGTTCGATCTGGGATCCCTGCGCAGTTTCACGATCGCCGAGGGCATCTTGATGTTGGTGCTTGGGGCCCTGGCCCTGCTGTTTCCAATCCTGGCTTCGGCTGGGATCACGGTGATCTTGGCCATCGCCTTCTTAGTGGGCGGCATCGTCGGCTGGATCAACAACCTCAACCGCTCGCGCCGCTTGGGCCGCTGGCATTGCTTCTGGCGGCTGGTGGTCTCGACCCTGTTCCTGGTGATCGGGGCCTGGATCCTGCAGCAGTTCCAGGCGGGCATCCTGCCGGCGGCCGCCCAAGTCGCCACCCTGGCCACTGCGATCGGCATCGTGTTCCTAGTGGAGGGCCTGGTGGCGGCGTTCGTCTCCCTATCCCACACCCGCCAGGCGGGCTGGGGCTGGGGCCTGGCCAACGGCATTGTCACCTTGATCCTGGGCCTGCTGATCTTGACGATGCCGACAGCGAGCCTGCTCTCGGTGATCGGCATCCTGGTGGGGATCAGCTTCCTGTTCAGCGGCGTAGATCTGCTGGTATTCAGCGCCAGCTTCCATGGTCCTAATGCCAGCCCCAGGATTCCAGCGACTCCTGAACCCAGCGACTCCTGAAACAGAGGCAAGCAGCAGGGCCCGATCGGGCGGGGTTCCTGGCCTCAGGGTTCCTGGCCTGGACCTGCCGTATGGGCGTGAATAACTAGCTCGGGAGCACCGACTGGCTCGGCGTCATTGACCTGCTGCTCGCCTTCGCCAGCCTTGAGCGCCTCGGCGGTGGCCGCATCGATCGGCAGCAACCAGATCGCGCCTGTTTCCTGGTGGATTTCGATGCGGAACTCGGCGCCGGGTTCCAGGCCCATGCGCCGGGTATAGGCGTGGCCAATCAGCAGGTTGCCGTTGCCATGGACGCGGGTGCGGAACTCGGCCTGGCGACCCTTGGCACCCGCACCGGACTTGCCAGCACCGCTGACCTGAGAGGGCAGGGCATAGCCCTTGGCCTCGACTAGGGCCCGGTAGAAGCTTTTCTTGAGCAGCCGGCCGCTCGGCCCCACATAGCCGCAGGCCCGGGCGATCTGATCTTCAGGCCGATTGCTTAGGGAGCGGGCCTTTTCGAGCAGGGCCTTGCCTTCGAGCATCGTGCTTCCAGGAACATGCTGGTGTTCAGCCATCAGCCGTGGATCGCGTCATGTCTTTGCGCGATTCTGCGGCTGCTTTGCGTAAGCGGCAAGTGCATCGAGCGCGCTGAAAGGAAATCGGGATGATTCGCTTCAGAGCAGATAGAGAATTCCATAGAGCAGCACCCAGATGCCGTCGACGAAATGCCAGTAGAGCTCGGTGGCTTCGAGCGGGAACAGGTTGGCCCGGGTGACCCGACCGCCGCGCCGGCTCTGCCACCAGATAATCAGGATCATCAGGCCCCCAAGGGTGACGTGCAGGCCGTGGAAGCCGGTGATCGCGTAGAAGGTGCTGGCAAACAGGTTGTCGGTGAGGCCAAAGGGCAGGCTGAAGTACTCGACCATCTGGCCGCCCAAGAAGGTGAAGCCCAAAGCCGCCGTCACCAGTAACCAGTTGCGGCAAGCGTCGATCCGATCCTGGTGAATCGCCCGGGCGGCCCGGTGAAAGGTGAGGCTGCTGACCAGCAGCAAAATCGTGTTGAGCGTCGGCAGGGCCAGCTCCAGCTCGTAATTGCCGCCTTCAGCCAGGGGATTGACGGCCCGGAAGGTGAGGTAAGCGGCAAAAAAGCCGGCGAAGGTCATGCCATCAGCCACCAGGAAGGTGGCCAGGCCAAACAGGCGGAAATCACCATGGCCCTCCTCGTCCCCATGGCCGGCCTCGGCGTCGTGGCTGGAGTCAACCAGGGGCAGGGCAACGGCCACTGCCTGGGATAGGGCCTGGGACACGGCCTGGGACTCGGCGCTGCCGCTGATGGAACTTGGGACAGAGGAGCTGGTCATGGCAGGGACTTGGGGCGGATGGTCGTCAAACGGGTCGGGGGAGCGGGGCCAAGGCCAGGGCTCCTCAAACCAGGCTCAGGTGGAACTGGCGACGGCGGTCTGGGGCTTGGGAGCCTCGCCGTAGCCGTAGGGATGGGTCACCAGGGGGGCCGGTCCCTTCCAGTTCTCCACTGGGGGCGGCGAGCTGGTCAGCCATTCCGGGGTGAGCGCCCGCCAGGGGTTGTCACCCGCCTTCTCGCCGGCGAAGGCGGAATACACCATGTTGATCAGGAACGGCAGGGTGCTGATCGCCATCAACAGGGCGCCGACACTGCTCAATTGGTTGATGAAGGTGAATTGGGGGTCGTATTCGGCCACCCGACGCGGCATGCCGTTGAGACCCAGCCAGTGCTGGGGCGCAAAGCAAAGGTTGAAACCAATGAAGGTGAGCACGAAATGGAGGCGGCCCAGGGTTTCGTTGGCCATGCGCCCGGTGAACTTGGGATACCAGTGGTAGACCGAGCCGAAAATCACGAACACCGTGCCCCCGTAAACGATGTAGTGGAAGTGGGCGACAACGAAGTAGGTGTCGTGCACGTGGATGTCAAAGGGCACCTGGGCCAGGGCCACGCCGGTGATGCCGCCGAACACGAAATTAACGATGAAACCGCAGGAGAACAGCATCGCCGTATTAAGCGCGATCTTGCCGCCCCATAGGGTCGCCAGCCAGTTAAAGAACTTGATGCCGGTCGGCACGGCGATCAAGGAGGTGGCGATCGTAAAGAACAGGCGCATCCAGGGGGGGGTGCCGCTGGTGAACATGTGGTGGGCCCACACGACCAAACCCAGGACCACAATCGCCAGGATCGAATACACCATCGTGATGTAGCCGAACAGGGGCTTACGGGCATGCACCGGCAGGATTTCGCTGACCAGGCCAAAGGCCGGCAGCACCATGATGTACACCGCCGGGTGAGAATAGAACCAGAAGAGATGTTGATAGACAACGGCATTACCGCCCAGAGCCGGATTAAAGAAACCGGTATGGGCGATAATGTCGAAGCTCAGCAACACCAGTGTTCCGGCCAGAACGGGCGTCGAAAGAACAACAAGGATGCTGGTGCCAAGCAAGGCCCAGCAGAACATCGGTAGTTGCAGGAGCTTTAGGCCGGGACGCCGCAGCTTCAGAATCGTGGCGATGAAGTTAATGCCGCCAAAAATTGAGCTGCCACCTAGCAGCAACACGCTCAGGATCCAGATCACCTGGCCCGTGGCCGGGGTGGTCAGGCTCAGGGGAGGATAGGCGGTCCAGCCGGACTGGGAGGCGCTGCCGATGAAGTAACTGCTGATGAGCAGCAAGCCAGCCGGCGGGATCAACCAGAAAGCCACCGCATTGAGTCGGGGGAAGGCCATGTCCCTGGCGCCCACATAAAAGGGAATCAGGTAATTACCAAAAGCCCCATTTACTACCGGCACGATCCAGAGGAAAATCATCACCGTGCCGTGCATGGTGAGGACCTCATTATAGGTTTCCCGAGGCATGAAATCCGACAGGGGCGTCCATAGCTCCGTGCGGATCATGCCGGCTAAGGCACCACCAATGAAATAGAAGATGAAGCCACAGACCAGATACTGCAGGCCGATCACCTTGTGGTCAACACTGAAGCTGAAGTAGCGGAGCCAGCCCTGGGGCTGCAAGGGAGCCTGGGGCTCTGGGGTTGCCGTGGGCGGAGACAGGGTCAGGGTCATGACTGGAGCGGAGCCGAAGGGGCGGACGAAACGCTGACGGGCAAGGGCGCAGGGCTGTTCTTGGTGACCCAGGTGGAGTAAGTCTCTGGATCTTCGACAACGACGGTGGAGCGCATGCCGCCGTGATAAGGACCACAGAGCTCAGCGCAGATGATGGGATATCGGCCTTCCTTTGTCGCCGTGAAACTGAGCAGAGTGGGCTGACCTGGGATCACATCCTGCTTGAGCCGGAATTGGGGCACCCAGAAGGCGTGAATCACATCCTTAGCCTCCATGTTGAGGGCCACGGTCTGGCCCACCGGCACATGCAATTCGCCACTGATGATGCCGCTCTCTGGATAGCGGAAGATGAAGGCAAACTGCATGGCCGTGACATCGACATTCACCGCGGCCGCCCCCGATCCAGTGGGACTGATGCCGCCCCAGATCCTGGCCGGACCGCCTGAACCTTGGCTGGCCTCCATGGCCATGCCGGCGGCGATGGAGGAGTCGGCTGAAGCCTGCATCACATGAACGCTGTGGTCATTGAGGGGGGCCATGCCACCCATGCGTTCATAGATGTCGTAGCTATAGATGCCGATAAACAGGACCACAATCGCGGGAACGGCAGTCCAGAAGATTTCTAGGGGCAGATTGCCTTCGATCGGCAGGCCGTCGCCCGTATCACCAGCAACACGCCTATAGCGCACCAGACTGTAAATAAGTAGGCCAACAATGCCGAGCAGCAGACTGGTACCAATACTGAATAATACTTGGAACAATTCGTCGTACACCGGCGCATTGGCGCTGGCATCGATGGGGAGCATGTTCACGTTTTGGCCGACCCAAAGGCCAACGAGAACGAGCACCACGCTCAATCCCAAGGTGAGGATGGCAGCTGGAATGGGCACGGAGCTGACACGAATGCGGACACCCTATGAAGGATGGCGCCTTCGGGCGACGCTGGCAGCATCACCACCTACGGATGGGCAAATCCTTTCAAACGGGGTGAGGGAACGCTCACGCCAACGCGTCTGGAGCAGACCTGAGTCGGGATCTCCACAACGAAGCGTGCAGGGCCGATCGCGATCGCTACCTTGACCAGACGTTGCTTCGGAAGACAACCCATGACTTCCAGGCTGCTACGCCAATTGCAGTGGCTCACCGCCCACCTGCTGGTGGCCCTCGTGGCCCTGGTGGTGATCGGCGGGGCTACCCGGGTGATGCAGGCCGGCCTGGCCTGCCCCGATTGGCCCCTTTGTTACGGCAGCTTCCTGCCCGGCCGTCAGATGAACCTGCAGGTCTTTCTGGAGTGGTTCCATCGGCTCGATGCCTTCGTCGTTGGCATGGGCGTGCTGGTGCTGGCGACCACGACCGTGATCAAACGCCAGCTGCTGCCCCGCTGGCTGCCTTGGCTAAGTGGCGCCTGCCTTGTTCTGGTGGTCTTCCAGGGCGCCCTCGGGGCCCTGACGGTGACCCTGCTGCTACCGCCTGGCATCGTGACCGCCCATTTGGCCACTGCCTTGCTGCTGGTGATGCTGGTCAGCGTCTGCCATCAACTCCTGGAAGCAGCGGCCCCCTCCCCAGGGTCTGAACCGCCTGGCTGCTCCCCGGCCGCACGGGACCTTCGATCAGCCGAGGCGTCTGCCTCCTTCCAACCGCAGCCCCTGCTGACGGCCCCCTCCTGGTGGCCCTTGCTCGCTGGCCTGGCGACCTTGCTGGTGACGACCCAGAGCCTGATCGGAGGACTCATGGCCACCCAATGGGCCGCCAGCCTCTGCTTCAGCGCCGGCAGCGGTTGCGCCTGGCTCGGCGCCCATCGCCTCGCCGCCACCCCGGCAGCCCTCAGCGTGCTTGGCCTAGCTGCGATCACCGGGCTGACGCCGGGCTGGTGCCGCCAGCAACGGCCCCTCACGATCACGGCGGCCCTTCTGGTGATCACCCAGATCGGCCTGGGGGTTTCCACCCTTCGCCTGCAACTGGCCATTCCTGGAGTCACGATTGCCCACCAACTAGTGGCATCGTTGCTACTGGCAATCCTGGCCGCCCTCACCTGCCGTGGCTGGCTCGGAAGCGCTTCAGCAGCTCTTGATGGATCAGCGGCTGGGACTCTTTCAGCCACGTCATCAACAATTTCTTTAGAGACTTCTTCAACACCTGCTCCAGCGTCGCTATCTGTCCTGCCCCCTTATCCGGCTGAGGTTGTCCATGGTTAGTGCTACTCCAATGGTCGCTGTTGCCGCGGCTCCCCTGACCCGGGAGGACGTGGTGCCCTCCCGCAAAAAGGTGACCCTGCCCGCCTGGCTGGAAATCGCCAAGCCCCGGCTGATCCCCCTGTTGCTGGCCACCACCCTCGGCGGCATGGCCCTCTCGGAAGGCTGGCCCCTGCCGGCCCCCCGCCTGGCCTGCACCCTCGGCGGCGGCGCCCTCGCCGCCGCCGCCGCCGGCGTGCTCAATTGCCTTTGGGAGCAAGAACTGGACGGCCGCATGGTGCGTACCAGCGGTCGGGCCCTGCCCTCCGGCCGCCTTTCGGCCACCACCGCCTTCCTGGTGGCCGTGGCCCTGACCACCGCAGCTGCAACCCTGCTGGTGGGTGGCGTCAACTGCCTGGCGGCGGGCCTGTCCCTGCTGGGACTGTGCAGTTACGTGCTGCTCTACACGGTGGTGCTCAAGCCCCGCACCACCCAGAACATCGTGATCGGCGGCGTCGCTGGCGCCATCCCCCCCCTGGTTGGGGCCGCCGCCGCCACGGGCCATGTGGGCCTTAGTGGCTGGTGGCTGTTTTCCCTGGTGATGGTCTGGACCCCCGCCCATTTCTGGGCCCTGGCGCTGTTGCTCAAGGACGACTATCGCTCGGTAGGCATCCCGATGCTGCCGGTGGTGAAAGGCACCCTGGTGACGGCGCGGGCGATCCAGGCTTATGCCGTGGTGACCGTGCTGGTGAGCAGCCTCGGCCTGCTGGCCCTGCCCTCGGGTGGCTTGCTCTATTCCCTGCTGCTGATTCCCTTAAATGCCCGCCTGCTGCAGATGGCCTGGGCCCTGCGCCGTCAGCCGGACGACGTGGCTGCCGCCAAGGGCCTGTTCCGCTGGTCAATCCTCTATCTGTTTGGCCTCTGCCTGCTGCTGCTGCTAGCCCGCCTGCCCCTGGCAGCCGGCTTTGGAGTCCAGAGCGCCGAGCTCTTGCAGCAGTGGACCGGCCCCCTGGCCCTGGTGACTTTCTAGATTGGGTTTGCGATTGGCTGAGTGGAGTCCCAAGGCGGTGCCAGAAGCGGTGATCGAGCTGCAGCAAGTCAGCAAGCGCTATGGCAGCGGTGCCACGGCTGTTGAGGCCCTCTCAGGTCTCAACCTCACGGTTCCCAGGGGCTGCCTCTACGGGCTGCTGGGCCCCAATGGGGCCGGCAAAACGACCGCCCTGCGCATCCTCTCGACCCTGCTGGAACCCGATAGCGGCACGGTGCGGGTGGGTGGCCTTGATGGCCTGGCCCAGCCCCGCCAGGTCCGCGAACTACTCGGCTACGTGGCCCAGGACGTGGCGATCGACAAGATCCTCAGCGGCCGTGAGCTGCTGCAGCTTCAAGGCGACCTCTATCACCTTGATCGGGCCGACCGGGACCGGCGTATCAGCGAGCTCTCCGAGGTGCTGGGCATGGTCGACTGGCTCGATCGCCGTTGCGGCACCTACTCCGGTGGCATGCGCCGCCGCCTTGACCTGGCCTCGGGCCTGTTGCACCGGCCGGCGGTGCTGGTGCTCGATGAACCCACCGTGGGGCTGGACATCGAAAGCCGCGCTGCCATCTGGCGGGTGCTGGCCCAACTGCGGGACCAGGGAACCACAGTGCTGCTTAGCAGTCATTACCTCGAGGAAGTCGATGCCCTGGCGGATGAGCTAGCGATCATCGATGGCGGCCGGGTGATCGCCGCCGGCTCCCCCCAGGTGCTCAAGGCCGCTCTAGGCGGCGATCGGGTCACCCTGCGCGTGCGTGAGTTCAGCGATGAACCGGAGGCCCTGCGAGTGCAGCTGCTGCTGCAGGCCTGTGCGGGCGTGCGCCAGGTGGTGGTGAACCGCTCCCAGGGCTTCTCCCTGAACCTGGTGGTGGAGCATGACGGGGTGGTGGAGCAGCTGCGTCAGCAACTCAGGGACGCCGATCTGCCCGTGTTCGCCCTGGCCCAGAGCAGGCCCAGCCTCGATGATGTCTATCTCCAGGCCACCGGCCGCACCTTGATGGATGCCGAGCTGGCCATCGCCGGCCAGCGGGACCCCAAGGCGGAGCGCAAGCAGGCCATGCGATGAACGCGGAGCCCCCCAGGCCCGGAGCCGGCCCGGTTCCCGATCACCCTCGCCAGCCCCACGCCCCATTCCCAGTCCTGCAGCTTCCGTTCCGGCGATGACCACTTCCTCGGCTCCTGCCACCGCTACTGCGACCGCCACTCCCACCCTGGCCCCGGCCCCCGCCGCCCCGGCTTCGCCCCCCCGCTCGGCCTTTTCGGAACTGAGTCAGGAAACCTTGGCCCTAACCCGGCGCCTGTTTCTCCAGCTCGCCCGACGCCCATCCACCCTGGTGGCGGGGGTGTTGCAACCCCTGATCTGGCTGGTCTTGTTCGGCGCCCTGTTTGCCAAGGCACCGGCGGGCCTGCTGCCGGAGGGCATGAGCTATGGCCGCTTTCTCGGCGCCGGGGTGATCGTGTTCACGGCCTTCAGCGGTGCCCTCAATGCCGGCCTGCCGGTGATGTTCGATCGGGAATTCGGCTTCCTCAACCGGTTGCTGGTGGCGCCGCTGCGCTCCCGCAGCTCGATTGTGCTGGCGTCGGTGCTCTACATCACCAGCCTCAGCCTGGTGCAGAGCCTGGCGATCATCGCCACGGCGGCCTTGCTTGGCTATGGCTGGCCTGGGGCAGTGGGACTGCTGCTGGTGTTGGTGATTCTGCTTTTACTGGTGTTTGCCGTGACGGCCATGAGCCTGGGGCTGGCCTTTGCCCTGCCCGGCCATATCGAGCTGATTGCCGTGATCTTTGTGGCCAACCTGCCGCTGCTGTTTGCCAGCACCGCCCTGGCGCCGATTTCGTTCATGCCCACCTGGTTGGGCTGGCTAGCGGCCCTCAATCCCCTTACCTTCGCCATAGAACCGATCCGAGCCGTCTATGCCGGTCACTTCTCCCTGGGCGAGGTGGTACTAGTGGCCCCCTACGGCTCCCTTACAGGCGCCGCCTGCCTGGGGGTCTTGGCGGTTCTGGCCGTTGGCCTGTTTCTGTTGATCCGACCGCTACTGGATCGCAAGCTCACCTGAAGGAGTCCGCCCCGTGCGTCCCAAGCCCCCCGCCCTGCCCTCGGCCCTGGCCCGCCGCGAAGCGGCTCGCAGCCTGCTCGCTGGGTCCCTCGACTGCCGCGATGCCCAGGCCGTGTTCAGCTTCACCGGCCAATGGGTCCATCGCCAAGGGATGGCCTCCCTGCCGGCCTTGATGGCCGAACTAGCCCAAGGCGAGGCCTTGCTCTGGTGGCAGGCCCTGCTGCAACAGTCCGTTGAGACTGTTGGCCTGAACGCCGAGCGAGTTGGCCTAACGACCAAGCCGGTAGACCTAACGGCCAAGCCAGTTGGACTGGGCGTCGTGGCAGTGGGACTGGCCGCCGAGCCGCCTGCAGCGACAGATCCGGCCCCGTCTGGATCGCTCCAGCCTGCCGCAATTCAGCCTGCCACGATCCAAGCCCTTGAACCGCCAGCTCAAGAGCTACAGGCCCCTGAACTGGAGGGTGGTCAAGACGATCCAGCCCTGAGTCCCCTGGCTGGCATCCCCGCCGCCCAGAGGGGACCTGAACCAGGGGAGGGACCAGCGGCGGAGCTTCAGCCTGGTGCAGAACCGATGGCCATTGCAGCAACGGCCCCACCAGCTTCCCGAGCGGTGGTGGCCAAGATCCGTCGCGGGGCCAGTACCAACCGGCCGGCGCCGGCGCCGCGCAACCCCGAACTGGCCCGCTTGCGTGCCTGGCTCCCCGACAACGACTTCCAGGGTGGTGCAAGCCGCCGGTCCCATGCTGCCTGACCGTTATGCCCTCAAGGGCGGCCTGCTGGTGTCGGTGCAGGCGCCGGAGGGGTCGCCGATGCGCCACCCCGATGTGATTGCGGCGATGGCCGAGGCCAGCCTGGCCAAAGGGGCCATCGGCGTCCGGCTGGAGAGCCCAGAGCATATTGGCGCCGTGCGCCGTCGTTGCCCCGGGGCCCTGATCGTGGGCCTGTGGAAGCGCACGTTTTCCGACAGCGCGGTGTACATCACCCCCGGCTGGGAGGAGATCCGGACGGTCTGGGCTGCGGGGGCCGATGTCATCGCCCTTGATGCCACCGATCGTCACCGGCCCGCTGGCCAGGAACTGGACGACTTAATTCGCCGCTGCCGGGATGATCTGGGTGCCCCGCTGATGGCCGATGTGGATTCCGTCGCCAATGGTCTGCGGGCGGCAGCGTTGGGCTGCGACTGGGTTGGCACCACCCTCTACGGCTACACCGAAGCGACCGCGGCGTGGCGGCCCCCAGGGCTAGAGCTGCTGGGCCCCCTACGCGCCGGCTTACCGGAGGCGGTGAGCCTGATCTGTGAAGGCGGGATTGCCAGTGCCAGCGGCGCCACTGCGGCCCTGGCGGCCGGCGCCGATGCGGTGGTGGTCGGAACGGCAATCACCGGGGTGGACCTGCAGGTGGCCGCCTATGTGAAGGCCCTGGCCGAGGCTGAGCTCGATCTGGCTTAGCCCACCAGGGCCGAAGCCAAAAAGCAAGGTTGGCGCCCGGCCTGTTCTAGGCAGCTGGAGTGACTGGAGAAAGCAGGGAAGCGGGCCAGGAGAAGGGTGAGAGCCGCATCGGCTCACATCATGCCCATGCCACCCATGCCGCCCATCATTCCGCCCATACCCCCCATTCCGCCCATGCCACCCATGCCGCCATCGCCACCAGGGGCGGGCGCACCAGCAGGCTCGGGCTTGTCGGCGATCACCACTTCAGTGGTGAGCAACATGGCAGCGATCGACACCGCATCCTGCAGGCCAAGGCGCACCACCTTGGCGGCGTCGATGATGCCGGCCGCCAGCAGATCCTCGAAGACACCCGTGGCGGCATTGAAGCCAAGGTTGCGCTGCAAAACCTCCGAGGCAATCACCGTGCCGTCGTAGCCGGCATTGACGGCGATCTGCATCAGGGGAGCCCCCAGGGAGCGCTGCACGATCTCCACACCGGTGCGCTCATCGCCCTTGAGGCTGTCCTTGAGCCCATCGAGGCCGGAGGCCAGTTCCACCAAGGTGGTGCCGCCGCCGGCGACGATCCCCTCTTCCACCGCGGCCCGGGTGGCATTGAGGGCATCTTCGATGCGCAGCTTGCGGTTGCGCAGTTCGGTTTCTGTGGGAGCGCCGACCTTGATCACGGCCACGCCGCCAGCCAGCTTGGCGATGCGCTCGTTCAGTTTTTCGCGGTCGTAATCGGAGTCGGTGGCCTCAAGTTCGCGCTTGATCGAAGCCACCCGCTCGCTGACGGCCTGCTGATGGTCGCCGCTGGCGACCAGGGTGGTGCTGTCCTTGGTGATCGTGATGCGGCGCACCCGACCCAGGTCATCGAGGGTCACCTTGTCGAGGGCCATGGCCCGGTCTTCGCTGATCAAGGTGGCGCCGGTGAGGATGGCGATGTCTTGGAGGGAGGCCTTGCGGCGCTCACCGAAGGAAGGAGCCCGCACGGCCGCCACCTGAAGCACGCCGCGGTTCTTGTTGACTACCAGGGTGGCCAGGGCTTCGCCAGCCACTTCCTCGGCCAGGATCAGCAGGGGCGAGCCGCTGCGGGAAACCGCCTCTAGGACGGGAACCAGATCGGCGATAGCGCTGATCTTGCGGTCAGTAACCAGCAGCAGGGCGTTGTCGTATTCGCAGACCTGCCGTTCGGCGTCGGTGACGAAATAGGGGGAGCTGTAGCCCCGATCGAAGGCCATACCTTCGGTGATTTCCAGTTCCGTGGCCAGGGAGCGGGATTCCTCAACCGTGATCACGCCATCGACGCTGACCGTGTCCATGGCCTTGGCGATCATGTCGCCGACTTCCTCGTCGCCACCGGAACTGACAGTGGCGACCTGACGGATCGCATCACCGGCCACGGGTTGGGCCCGGGCGGCAATCGCCTCGACCAGCTGGGCCACAGCCTTATCCATGCCGCGGCGCAATCCCACCGGATTGGCCCCGGCGGTGACGTTGCGCAGGCCTTCTCGGGTCATGGCCTGGGCCAGCACCGTGGCGGTGGTGGTGCCATCGCCGGCTTGATCCTTGGTTTTGGTGGCCACCTGGAGCAGCAGCTTGGCACCGATGTTCTCGAAGGGGTCTTCGAGTTCAATCTCGCGAGCAATGGTGACGCCGTCGTTGACGACATCGGGGGCGCCGAATTTCTTCTCCAACACCACATTGCGGCCCTTAGGGCCGAGGGTGACCTTGACCGCATTGGCCAGGGCATCCACCCCCCTTTCGAGGGCGGCACGGGATGCGTCGGAGAAGCGAATCAGCTTGGCCATCGAGGACTTGGGCAACAAAGCAATGGTCTCAGGCTCCCACAACGACCCTGCCCAACGCAGGCGACCACGGGTGGGGAAACCCGAATCTGGCAGCAGCCCCAGGGCCGAGTCGATAGGGTGCCGCCATGGAGGAAACCCTGCGCGCCACCCTGGAAGAGACCTTGAGTGATCCGACCTCGGGGCCCAATGTGATGACCTTTCTGGTGATCGCCGGCCTGGGTCTGGCCATGGCCCTCATCTATGTACCGGTGCGCCTGTTCCTGACAATCACTGCCCGCAGCCGCCGCCTACGCCTGTTGCAGCGGATCCGCCGACTGCGGGAAGTCCTGGGAAAGCCCCTAACGGCAACGAGCTCCGGGCCGCTCCCTTCAACCAGCGAACCCTCCTCGGCTCAATCCCCGGCGCCGGCCAGCCCGTCGCCCTAGTCCTGCGCACCACGACTTGAGGAGACACTGTTTTCTTGAAACCTGAATTGCTTGAAAGCCAGCTTTCAAGCAATTCAGCTAGACACAGCCGGTTTGCGACGGCCAGCCGGTTAGAGACAGCCGCAGGGGAAAGACGCTGGGGGAAAGCCCCTCAGCGCATCACCATGCCGCCATCCACCTGCAGCACCTGGCCGGTCATGTAGGCCGCGGCCGGATCGGCGGCCAGGAAACGCACCGCACCTGCCACCTCTTCCGGTTGGCCCAGGCGACCCAACGGGATCGCCGCCAGGATCGGTTCTGCGGCCAGATCCTTGGTCATGTCGGTTGCGATGAAGCCCGGCGCCACAGCATTGACCGTGACGCCGCGGCTGGCGAATTCGGCCGCATTGCTGCGGGTCAGTCCGATCAGGCCGGCCTTGGCGGCGCTGTAGTTGGCTTGGCCGGCATTGCCCATCAGGCCCACCACCGAGGTGATATTGATGATGCGGCCGCTGCGGGCCTTGAGCATCGCCCGGCTGACCGCCCGGGTGCAGAGAAACACGCCGGTGAGGTTGAGGTCGATCACGCTTTGCCAATCGCTGGTCTTCATGCGCATCAACAGGCCATCACGGGTTATGCCGGCGTTATTGACGAGCACATCAAGGCGCCCCTGGCGCTCCAGCACCGCCTTGACCATCGCTTCCACCGCAGCCTCCTCGGCCACGTTGGCCTGGTGACTCCAGGCCAGGCCGCCGGCGGCGCCGATCTCGGCCACCACGGCCTCGGCCGCCTCGGGCGAGCTGGCGTAATTGACCACCACGGTTGCCCCCGCCGCCGCCAGATCCAGGGCAATCGCCCGGCCGATGCCGCGGCTGGCCCCGGTCACCAGGGCGGTTTGACCAGTGAGATGCACACTGCTTGCCATGCGGGGACGGCCAGAAAGAAGGTCTGGGGATCGTATGCCGTGGGGCTATCCGGCGGGGTTGTCTGCTGGGGTTGTCTGCTGGAGTTGTCTCCTGGGGCTTTCGGCTGAGGCCATCAGCTGGGGCATGCAGGTGACGCGGCAGGGGTCGCTGCAGGCCCGGCTCAGGCGGACATGACCTCAACGCTGGCCAGGCCAGGACCGAGCAGTTCGGCGAAGCGGTTGAGCTGCTGCTTGCTACCGAGCACCACCAGCAGCTGGCCGGGGGCCAGCCGTTCGCTGCCGCCGGGGTTGGCGATCAGCTCCGACTCCCCGGGCGACCCCGGAGCCCCGAGCTGGGAGGGGGGAGTGCGAATCGCCAGCACCAGGGCGCCACTGCGGCGTCCCAGCTGCAGTTCCGCCAGGCTGTGGCCGCTGAGGTGGCTGAGTTGGTCGGGGTTGAGGCTGAGCTGGAACTCCTCCACCTCACAATCGGAGCCGGCCAGCAACTCCATGAAGGTCACCGCCAGGGGCCGCAGGGCGGTGGCGGCCATCGTGCGGCCGCCAGCCACGTAGGGACTGACCACCTGGTCGGCGCCGGCCAGGCGCAACTTGCGATCGGCCTCTTCGCTGTCGGCCCGAGCGATCAGCCGGCAGTGGGGCGCCAGGCCACGGGCGCTGAGGGTCACATAGAGATTGGCGGCGTTATTGGGCAGGGCGGCCACCAGGGCGCGGCACTGGTGGATGCCGGCCTCCTGCAGGGTTTCATCGAGGGTGGCATCGGCCAACAGCACCCGCAGGCCCCGTTGCTGGGCCTCGGCCACCCGTTCGCTGTCCATCTCCACCACCAGCAGCGGAACTTCCTCGGCACTGAGCTGCTCGGCGATTTCACGGCCGATGCGGCCGTAGCCGCAGAGAATCACGTGGTTATGCATGCGCCGCAGTTGCTCCCGGGTGCGTCGATCGCGAAGGATCTGGAAGTAGCCGGTGTTCGTTAATTCCAGCAGTTTCTGCAGGGTCTGCTGCACCACCACCAGGCCGCCGACCAGGAGCAGGGTGGTGACGATGCGGCCACCGCCGGAGAGGACCTTGGTGGCGGGATCGCTGAAGCCCATGGTGCTGAGCGTGATCAGCACCATCCAGTAGCAATCGCCCCAGTCCCAGCCCTCGGTGGCGCGGTAGCCCGCTGCCCCAGCATTCACCACGCCGAGCAGGAGCAGCAGCGGCGTGGCACCGCCCCGTTGCAGCAGGGCCTTGGCCAGGCCCGGACCGCGGTTGGAGCGTTTGTGGGGCTGAGGTCGCCGCTGGAGACGACCCCGGGAGGGCTGACGCTTCTGCGGCTGGGGCCGCCGCCCAGCCGGGATCATCCAAGGCCGAGAGCCTGAAGCACCTGCTCCAGGCTCAGTTGCGCCAGGTCAGGGCCGCCGAGACCCTGCACGCCAGGACGCTGGGGCAGGCTGGCCGGCTCCCGTCCCAGGGCCACCAAAGGGGTGCCCGTGAGTAGGGCCAGTTCGCTCTCGATCGGATCGCTGCTCAGCACCACATCACAACCAGCCAGCTGGGCCGCCCGATCCACCAGGCATGCTCCAGGCAGGGCTGTCACCACCCGCAGGTCGGCCAGTTTCTGCCGCACCCGCTCCTGCAGGCCCTGCCACTGGGCGGCAGGCCAGTCCGGGGCAGCGGCCGGGGAAGCAGCACGGGCGGCGCTGGCCGGGGCGAGCAGCAAGGCCGGCCCCTGGCCCGGGGGCAGGGCGGCACCAGCCTTGTCGAGGGCCGCTTTGGGCAAGGCGAGCCGGAAGCTGTTGGCATCTAGGCCGATGCCCAGCGGCCGCAGGTAGGCGGCCAGGGCCTGCTGGGGCCAAAGGCCGGGGTCAAGGTCGATGCGCTCGGTAGCGGAGAAGCCCCCAGCCGCAACCCGGGTGGGGATGTGGCTCATCGAAAGCATCAGGTCCACCTGGCGGCCGGAGGCCAGGTTGAGGCACACCTGGAAATCCGGTTCGCGCACGTTGCCCAGCAGGTTGGCCCAGTCGGCCAGGGTGGAGCCCTCCTGAAAATTGAAGGGCAGCACCTTCTCTACGGCCGGCAACAGCTTCCAGCTGCCAGCGGCTTCCGGGGCGCAAGCGACCTGGATCTGGGCCTTAAGGCTGGCTGCCACAGTGGCGACCGCAGGCAAGGCCTGCAGCTGGGACGCGATCCCGCCCGGTATCAGGAACAGCACGCGCATGGCGATCGCCGGGACGTTATCGAGACTCCAATTGATTGTATGGATCGCCTCTGTTCTTTCCCTCCACAAACTGAACGCTTGTGCATTTGCTGATTGCCGCCGCCGGCAGTGGCCGGCGTATGGGAGCCACCGGAAACAAGTTGTTGTTGCCCCTGGCGGGCCGGCCGGTGCTGGCCTGGACCCTGGAAGCCGCCTTGGCCTGCCAGGAGATTGTCTGGATCGGCCTGGTTGGCCAGCCCGTGGATGCCGAGGCGATTGGGGCCTTGGTGAGCGCCGCCCAGCCGGACCGGCCTGTGGTCTGGATTGAGGGGGGCGACACCCGCCAGAAGTCCGTGAGCCGGGGCCTAGAGGCCCTGCCGGCCGGCGCCGAGGAGGTGTTGATCCATGACGGCGCCCGCTGCCTGGTGAATCCGGAGCTGATCGCCCGCTGCGGGGCGGCGGTGCGGGCCGGCGAGGCCGTGGTTGCCGCCACCCGGGTCACCGACACGATCAAGCGGGTGGATGCGAGCGGCATGATCAGCGGCACGCCGGATCGCCAGGAACTCTGGGGGGCCCAGACCCCGCAAGGCTTTGGCGTGGAACGGCTGCGCCAAGCCCATCGCCGCGCTATCGATGAGGGCTGGAGCGTCACCGACGATGCCTCCCTGTTCGAGCGGCTGGGCTGGCCGGTTCGCGTGATCGAGGCGCCACCCTCCAACCTCAAGATCACCACCCCCTTCGATCTGACCATCGCCGAGGCGGTGCTTGCTGCCCGGTTCGCTGGGGGGGGCTAAGCCAAGATCTGCAGCTGCCCCCGCTGGCCGTCGAGCCGGGCCCGCACCCCTAGGGGCAGGGCGGCGTTGCCAGGTTCATGGCCGACGGGAAGTCCGGCCAGTACGGGGATGCCGAGGTCGGCGGTGCGATCGCGCAGTACCTGCTCGGCGCTGAAGCTCCGGGCCAGTTCAGCGCTGGTCTTCCCGGGCACATCATCCGGGTCGTCGCAGCCGCTGAAGCGGCCAAAGCCGATGCCCCCCAGCTGCTGCAAGGCGCCGCACAGGCGCCAGTGGGTGAGCATGCGATCGAGGCGATAGGGCGCTTCGCCCACGTCCTCGAGGATCAGGATCGCCCCCTGCAGATCGGGCAGGTGGCGGGTGCCAAGCAGGTGGGTGGCGACGGTGAGATTGCCGACTAGGAGCGGTCCGGTGGCGCTACCGCCGCTCCAGGCGATCCCGTCTAGGTCGGCGAGGGGATCGCCAAAGAGGAGCTGGCGCAGGCGCTCGCGGCTCCACTCCGGTTCGCTCGCCAGGCTGGTGACCAGGGGGCCATGGATGGCGCCGCCCAGGCCCTGGGCCGCCTGGGCCCAGAGCAGGGAGGTGACATCGGAGAAACCCAGCAGCCAGCCAGCCGGCAGCTCCAAGGGCTGCTCCAGCAGCCGGGCTGCCCCCCAGCCGCCGCGGATGCAGGCCAGCAGGGCCGCCTGCTCGCCCCCGGCTTCCGCCCCGGCAACTGAAACTGGGTCGGCGCGGGAAGCAAGCAGATCGCTACGCCGCTCAGGATCGGCGCCGGCCAGGTAACCCCAGCGCCTCAGGGGCGCCGCATGGGCCGCCACCTGCAGCCCCCAGCCCTCCAGTACGGCAATGCCCGCCTGAAGCCGCTCCAGATCATCGAGGGCGGAGCTCGCCGCCACCAGCCCCACCCGATCTCCAGGGCGCAGGGGAGCCGGCTGGCGGGGTCTCGCGGCCCTGGCAAAGGATCGCTCGCCAAGCCTGGCGCCGGTCATGGCCAGCGTCCCAGCACCAAGGCCAGCAGCAGCAGCGCCCCCAGCCAAACCTGGTGGCTGAAGTGGCGGCCGTAGGCCGCACGGGACAAGTGGGGCGAGCGCAACTGCCAGGCCTCACGCCCCATGCCAGCCGCCGCCAGGGCCCAGGCGGGCCAGAACCAGGCCGACACCCCGGCCAGGCTGGCCGCCAGGGCTAGGGCCAGGGCGGCGCACAGATAACAGAGGCCGATCGTGGCTGGCGCCGCCGCGCCCAGGGTCAAGGCGCTGCTGCGAATGCCAAGGGCCCGGTCGTCGGGCCGGTCAGCCATGGCGTAGGCCGTGTCAAAGCCGAAACACCAGAGCAGGGTGGCCAGCCAGGCCAAGGCCAGGGGCCAGCCGCCGACCAGATCGGCCCGGGCAGCGGCCCAGGGGATCAGCACGGCAAAGCCCCAGCAGAGGGACAGCACCAGCTGGGGCAGGGCGAACCAGCGCTTAGCCGAGGGATAAATAAGTATCGGTGGCAGCGCCGCGAAGGCCAGCAGCAGGCAGAGGCCCCGGCTGGCGACCGGCAGCGCCAGCACCACCAGCAGCGCCAGGACCAGACAGAGCAGTAGCAACCCCAGCGCCGCGGCCACGCCAATGGCGCCACTGGCCAGGGGCCGCTGGCGGGTGCGCTCGACCAGGGGATCAATGCGCCGGTCCCAGAGGTCGTTGGCGACGCAGCCGGCGCCGCTAACCGCCAGGCCACCGAGCCCGATCAAGCCAACCAGGCCTGGATCCGGCGGGCTGGAGGGCAACAACCAGAGGCTCCAGCCGGCTGGGATCAGCAGGATCAGCCGCCCACTGGGCTTGTCCCAGCGCAACAGGGCTAACCAGCTCTTCAGGAACCGGAGCGCTCCAGCTGCCGCCACCCCAGGTCCCCCCTGAAATCCTGGGGGGACCCTAGGGCTGCCCGCCCCGTTCGGCGTCCCTGACCGCCTGGCCCCCTGGCCCGACCCCCAGTGGCAAAGTGGCGCCGAAACCGACCCGGCTGGACGCGTGACCGTCACCCCCTCCAGCCCCGCCCCCGACAACTCCTTGCGCCGGGTCGCCGCCATCGACATCGGCACCAACTCGATTCACCTGCTGATTGCGGCGGTGGACCCGCTGTTGCACAGCTTCAGTGTTGTGCTGGCCGAAAAGAGCGCCACCCGCCTGGGCGAACGCGACCCGGAGACAGGACACCTCAGCGCAGCATCGGTGGAGCGCGCCTTCCTGACCCTGCGCCACTGCCGCGACCTGGCCCACAGCCATGGGGTGGAGCAGATCGTCACCGCCGCCACCAGCGCCGTGCGCGAGGCCCCCAACGGCCGCGAGTTCTTAGCGACCCTGCAGGAGCAGCTGGGCTTGGAGGTGGACCTGGTCAGCGGCCCGGAGGAGGCCCGCCTGATCTACCTGGGGGTGCTCTCGGGGATGAGCTTCGGCGATACGCCCCATTTCATCCTCGACATCGGCGGCGGCTCCACCGAACTAGTGCTCGCCGATGGCCGCGACGCCCGCGCCCTGACCAGCACCCGCATCGGCGCCGTGCGGCTACTGAGGGAGTTTATCGAGGAAGAACCGCTGGCTCCGGCCCGGCGCCAGTTCCTGGAGGCCTACATCCAGGGCTCCCTCGATCCGGCCGTCGCCCAGGTGCGCCAGGCCCTGCGCCCGGGTGAAAGTCCGGTGCTGGTGGGCACTAGTGGCACGGCCATGGCCCTGGCCGCCCTGGCGGCCGCCGAAGACGCCAAGCCGCCCCTGAAATTGCAGGGCTACCGGCTCAGCCGCGCCCGCATCGACCAGCTGGTTGACCGGCTCGTGGCCATGACACCGGAGCAGCGCCGCGCCCTGACCGCCATCAACGACCGCCGCGCCGAGATCATCGTGCCCGGGGCCCTGATCCTGCAGACCGCCATGACGATGCTGCAGGCCCGGGAGCTAGTGGTCTGCGATCGGGCCCTGCGCGAAGGCCTGATCGTCGACTGGATGCTGCGCAACCAGCTACTCGATGATCGCTTCGCCTTCCAGAGCACGATCCGGGAGCGCACGGTGCGCCACCTGGCCCGCAACTACGCGGTCGACCAGCCCCAGGCTGAACGGGTCGCCGCCCATGCCCTCAGCCTCTACGACCAGACCCACGGCCTGCTGCACCACGATCCGGGCCCGGGCCGCTTGCTGCTCTGGGCCGCGGCCCAGCTGCATGGCTGCGGCAAGCACATCAACATCGCCGCCTATCACAAACACACCTGGTATCTGATCCGCCATGGCGAGCTGCTCGGCTATTCCGAAACCGAGCATTTGATGGTGGCCGCTATCGCCAGATATCACCGGCGCGGCCTGCCGAAGAAACGCCATGAGTCTTGGCAGTTGATCGAGGGGCGCGAGGAGCGGCGCACGGTGTCGGAGATGGCCCTGCTGCTGCGCCTGGCCGCGGCCCTGGACCGGCGTCCCCAGGCCCTGATCGCCAGCCTCAAGGTGAAGGCGGTGGGGCCGAAGGCGGCAGCCACGGGGGTGCGCATCCTGCTGCAGCCCCAGCCCGCCGAGGCGGGTCTGCTGGAGCCCGATCTCAGCCTGGAATGCTGGAGCCTGCGCTCCTGCGCCGATGCCGTGGCCGAGGCCAGTGGCCTGGCCCTGGTGGTGGAAGGACCGGAAGCAGCGCCGCTGGCCTGAAGGCCAGCCCGAGGCGGCAGCCGCCAGAAAGCCGCTGCCTTTCACTACCAGCCCAAAGACCTGGGCGCTAGGAAGCACTCAAGCAACGATCAATTCGCGCGATTCCCGCTGGCCAGAGTTACATTCTCGGTTCTTCAGAAAGAACTCAACAGAACATTTGCTGGATTGAAAATGGGCGATACTGGATTCGAACCAGTGACCCCTTCCGTGTGAAGGAAGTGCGCTACCGCTGTGCTAATCGCCCGTTAAAACGCCCTAGGCGCTTACTGAGCATAGTCCACGGCCGGTGAGCGGCCCTCCCATTCCGGTGTCGATCAGCTGGTGGTGCCGGCCCTGAAAGTGGCCCCGGCAGCGGCCCTCCATGGGCCCCCCAATGCCAGCGCGGCCTGCTGGGCGCTCAGGCACGATGGTTGGTCGATGCGGCCCCTTCCGGTCGCTGGCAAGCCGCCCTACTCGGCGCTGCCAACACCCTCAGGAGCCTGGCTCCTGCCCCTGGTCCCCCTGCCTCTGCCATGGTCTCCCCCGCCCCTGCGGCTGTCAGCCCCAGCCCCAGTGCTGACCCTGCCCGAGCGGAGGAGACCCAGACCGATGTGCTGATCGTCGGCGGAGGCGTCTGTGGAACGGCCCTGCTGTTTGAGCTGGCCCGCTACACCGACCTGGGCCATCTAACCCTGGTGGAGCGCTACGACCAGCTGGCCCAAGTGAACTCCAAGGCCAGCAGCAATAGCCAGACGATCCACTGCGGCGACATCGAAACCAACTACACCCTTGAGAAGGCCCTCAAGGTCAAGCGCACGGCTGAAATGATTGAGCGCTACGGGGCCCTGCTCGAGGAGTCAGAGCGCGACCGCTGCGTCTTCCGCACCCCGAAGATGGTGCTGGCCGTGGGCGAGCCGGAATGCAGCGCCCTGCGCCAGCGCTTTGAGCTGTTCTCGCCCCATTTCCCGGCGATGGAGCTGCTCGATAAGGCGGAGATCGCCGCGTGGGAACCCCATGTCGCCCGGCTCGATGGCGAGCGGCCCGATAGCCCCCTGCGCCCGGAAGCGCTGCTGGCGATCGGCATCCGCAAGGCCGCCACCGCCGTCGACTACGAGGCCCTTTCCCACAGCTTTGTGGCCCAGGCCCAGGCGGCCGTGGCCGGATCCCAGCGCCAGGTGGATCTGCAACTCGGCAGCCGGGTGGAAACAATCACCCCCGAAACCGCCGCCGATGGCAGCACCAGCTTTGTGGTGGAGGTGCGCCCCCATCGCCCCGGGGCCAGGCCCGGATCCGGCGAGGCGAACGCCCCGGCGGGGCCCCGCCGGATCCGGGCCCGCCATGTGGTGGTCAGCGCCGGCGCCCACAGCCTGCTGATGGCCCAGCAGCTGGGCTTTGGCCTGGAGTATTCCTGCCTGCCTGTGGCGGGAAGTTTCTACTTCACCCCCGACCTGCTGCGCGGCAAAGTTTATACCGTGCAAAACGACAAGCTGCCCTTTGCGGCGATCCATGGCGATCCCGATGTGCGCTCGCCAGGCCAAACCCGCTTTGGCCCTACCGCCCTGCTGCTGCCGCTACTGGAGCGCTACAGGCCGGCCTCCTTTTTTGAATTTCTGAAGGTGTTGCGGCTAGATTTACCGGTGTTGCTGGTGTTCTGGCAGCTGTTTCGCATTGCCGATATCCGCAATTACATCCTCAAGAATCTGCTATTTGAGGTGCCCTGGCTGCGGCGTCACCTATTCCTGGCCGATGCCCGCAAAATTGTGCCCGGCTTGCGGCTGCAAGACCTGCGGTTCGCCGAAGGCTTCGGGGGCGTGCGGCCCCAGTTGATTCACAAGGGCGAGAAACGCCTGATGCTGGGGGAGGCGCGTATTGCCTCCATGCCTGGCCTGGCCTTCAATGTGACCCCCTCGCCGGGGGGCACCTGCTGCCTGGGCAATGCCGTCACCGACCTCGAAGCGATCGTGGAGCGACTGGGATGCGGCTTTGATCGCCAGCGGCTGGACCAGGAGCTCTACGGCGTAGCCAGCGCCTAGGGCCGTTCACTCGGCGCCGCCGCGGAACAGGTGATTGTGGCTGGCGGAATACAGCTTGGAGCGGGCGTTACCGGGGGCGTTCAGGGCCGGGCTGATCACATAGAGGGTGGTGCGGATCAGGTTGCGCTCTCGGCTGATCCGGGCCATCTCGCTGAGGGGCACCACCGTGAGCCATTGGTCGGGCCAGCTGACCCGATAGCCGATCGCCACTGGGGTATCGGCCGGATAGTGCTGCAGGAGCTGGGCCTGAACCTCCTCCACATGGCGGGCGCTCAGGTACAGGCACAGGGAGGCCTGCAGGGCCGCCAGGCGCTCCACCGATTCCAGTTCCGGCGTGCCGGTGCGGCCAGAGGCGCGGCTGAGCACAATTGTCTGGACCAGTCCGGGGATGGTCAGTTCGGCCTGCAAGGCCGCGGCCGTGGCCTGGTAGGCACTGAGACCGGGCACCACCTCCACCGGGATCTCCGCATCGGCCAGGCAGCAGAGCTGCTCAGCCAGGGCGCCATAAAGGCAAGGATCGCCATCGTGGAGGCGCACCACCCGCCGGCCGGCGCGGGCCCGCTCCAGCACCACCTCCATCACCTGCTCAAGGGTGAGGGTGCTGGTGCGGATCGACTCACAACCCTCGGGAGCCAGGGCGGCGATCTGGGGCGACACCAGCGAATCGGTCCAGACCAGCACCTCGGCCCGCTCGATCAACCGGGCGGCCCGCAGGGTCAGCAGGTCGGGGGCACCAGGCCCCGCCCCGACGATCCAGACCTGACCGGCGGCAACCGGCTCGCGGCCGGGATCAGGCGCCGTTTCCGGGCCAGCAGTTGCAACATCCATCAAGCCAGCACTCAAGGGGTCAAGGGGGAATTCAGGAGCGCAACCGAGGCTCATGGCGAGTCGGATCGCATGGGGTCGAATCGGATCCGCGCTCGGGGGTGGCTCTCAGGGCCGGCGCTCAGGGCCGGCTCTCGGAGCTAGCTGGGCCGCAGCGGGCCCGCTGGATCGGGTAGGGCCCGATGGCGGCCGTAGAGCCACCACAGGCCGAAAGCACCGAGAGCTATCAGGGCCAGGCTCATCAGCTGGGCCATGCGCAGGCCGCCAGTGCAGAAGGGTGGGGTACCGATCAGGCAGAGGGGATCAATGCGCAGCCCCTCGATCCACAACCGGCCACTGCTGTAGGTGAGCAGGTAAATGCAGCTCAGGGCTCCAGCCGGTAGGGCAATGCGTCCCTGCAGTCCCAGGCGAAAAATCACCAGCAGCAGGGCCACAACCCCTAGGTCCCAGAGGGATTCGTAGAGGAAGGTGGGGTGGAAATACTGGTCGTTGGGAAAGCCGGCGGCCGTGGCGATCCAGCCAGGGATCTTCAGCTTCCAGGGCAAATCGGTGGGCAGACCGAAGGCCTCGGAATTGAAGAAATTGCCCCAGCGGCCGATCGCCTGGCCCAGGGCAACTGATGGCACCAGCACATCGAGCAGGTTCCAGAAGGCCAGCTTGCGCCAGCGGCAATAGAGAAGCACCGCCAGGGTGCCGCCGATCAGGGCGCCATGGATGGCAATACCACCGCGCCAGACGGCGATCGCCTCCAGCCAATTGAACTGGTATTGGCGCCACTCGAACAGCACGTAGTACGTGCGGGCCCCCACCACCGCCGCAAGCACCAGGATTGGCAGCAGGTCGGCGATCAGGGCCGGATCGAGGCCGCGTCGCTTGCCCAGCTTGCTGGAAATCACCAGTCCCAGCAACACCGCCAGGGCAATCAGCAGGCCATACCAACGCAGGGAAAAAGGCCCCAGCTGAAACAGCAGGGGCCCGGGGGAAGTAAACACGGCCAGGGCCAGAGCAGCGGGCATCAAACGCCTTCGAAGGCCTGCACTTTTTCGATCTGACGTTTTTTGAGCACCAGCATGATCTGGGCCACGGCCACGGCAACGAAGAAGGCCAGCAAGCCGTAGATGCGAACAGGGTTCTGCAGCACCACTTCAGCGTCGATCTGGCCGAAACCACCGACGTTGGGGTCGTTGGTCAGGGGGGCACCAGCAACCACCGCATCACCAATAGCCACTTTCACCGTGGGGCCGGCAGGGATGGTGTCGTTGACGCTGCTGCCATCGGCGGTGGTGATCGCCACCACGTTGGCGCCGTTCTCACCGGGGGTGATGGCGGCAACCGTGCCGGAGACGGAGGCGTTGAAGACGCCGTTGTTGCTCTTCTCACCGGTGGGGTACACCTGGCCGCGACCGCGGTTGCCGCCCACATGCAGCTGGTACTTGCCGAAGTGGATCGAGCTATCGCTGGCGGGATCGGGGGAGAGAATCGGGAAGACAATCTCCTGGTGCTGGTCGCCAGAAATCGGACCGACGAGCAAGATGTTGGGCTGGTCGTCACTCCACTGGGTGACATAGACGCCAGCGGTTTCTTCCTTCAATTCATCGCTGAGGCGATCGGCGGGGGCCAGCTTGAAGCCGTCGGGGAGCATCACCACGGCGCCGACGTTCAGGCCGGCAGCGCTGCCATCACCGGCCACCTGCTGGATGGAAATGTCATAGGGAATCTTGACCACCGCCTTGAAAACGGAATCGGGGAAGACCGCCTGGGGCACTTCCACCTGGGTGGTTTTCTTAGCCAAGTGGCAGTTAGCGCAGACCAGCTTGCCGGTGGCTTCCCGGGGGCTGTCGTAGTTCTGCTGGGCCCAGAAGGGATAGGCCCAGCTGGCCTGGGGTGCGAAGAGCAGGGCGCTGACGGCCAGGGCGGAGCTCAGCAGCAGGGTGGTTAGGCGACGCATGGGGCTGGCGGCGGGGGGAGGGATGACAGGGAAAAAACTCAGGCCCACCAGGGCTTGTCGCCGGTGCGGAAATCGGTTTCGCTCCACTGGCTGAGGAAGACGTTGTCGCTTTCGATGCTCACGTGGGCCAGCGCCAGGGAGAGGGGGGCGGGACCGCGCACCACCTTGCCGGTGGCGTCGTACTGGCTGCCGTGGCAGGGGCACATGAACTTGTTCGCACCACTGTTCCAGGGGACGACACAGCCCAAGTGGGTGCAGATGGCATTGATCCCGTAGCTACCGATCGCGTCGTCGCCATCGACGATCAGGTAGGTGGGATCGCCCTTGAGCCCCTGAACCAGGCTGCGATCCCCCTCCTTGTGGGTGCTGAGCCAGCCCGTGGCCGTGACGATGTTGCCAAGTTCGTCCTTGGCGGTGGTGCCACCGCCGCCGCCGGCGGCCCGGGGCGGAATGAAGTAGTTGACGACTGGATAGAGGGCCCCCAAGGCCACGCCGGTGACCGACCCGAAGGTCAGCAGATTCATGAACTGCCGACGACCCATTCCGGGAACATCGCTCGCTGGGATCTGGGTCATACGGGTTGGCGTTCCTGGATGCCGAAGCAACGTGGCGACCATTATGAACCTTGCCCCCGCCCGGACGCTTGACGCCGCCTGGGTTCTTGCCTGAGCCTGCAACATGCTGTTGCGAGAGGCCACTCCAGAGTGCTTGCGCCAGCTGCTCTGCCCCCCGACGGCAGGGAGCGGCCAAGGCCCGCCCAGGCCCTTGCGAACAGGCCCTTACAAACAGGCTTTGGCTAACAGGCTTTGGCAAACAGAGTGGGTTCGGCCCTGGCCCCGCCCCTGAATGGCCTCCTCCACGCCCCCTCGCCCTGCCCCGCTCGCCCCTCCAAACGCCTTGAGTGCTCCCGTCCCACCCCCTGCCGCATCGCCCGCCAGCGACGATCCCCTCAGCGCCGAGGAGCTGCTGGCCACCTTGCGGCGCCGTTGGCGAGCCTCCTATGACCTGCAGCTGGTCCAACGCCGCGACCGCCTGTACCTGCATGTGATGTGGGCCTATTTGGAGCAGCAATCCTTTCCGCTCGATGCCGAGGCCTACGGCGCCAGGCTCAGCGACCTGGTCGCCAACCTCAATGGCCTGGGGGTAGCCGCCCAGGTGCGCGACTGGCTTAACAGCACCAAGGACCGGCCCCGGCTGGGCAAGGCCATGACCCTGGCCCTGGAGTTGCCGGCTGGGCGGGCCAGCGAATTCCTGCTCTGATCTGAAGTTGGCGCAAGCCAGCTGCCCGGGTCATCAAACGGCCTGGGGGCCTTGGCCTGCGCAAGCGGCGCCTGGGTCAACCGGCCGATGGCCGCAGACCCGACACCAGGGAGGCCAGTGCCACCCCCACCAGATAGAGGGCCGTGATCGCACCGGTAAGCAGCAGCATCGTCACCGGGTCCGTGGAGGGGGTGAGCACCGCGCCGGCCAGGGCCGCGAGCAGCACCACCCAGCGCCAGGCCGACAGCATCGCCTGGGCCCGCACCAGGCCCAGGGCTGCCAGCAGCAGCTGCAACACCGGCAGCTGGAAGGCCAAAGCCGTGGCCACCATCAGCAACAGCACGAAATCCAGGTAGCGCTCAATCGACCAGAGCGGCTCGACCACATCGGCGCCGTAATGGACCAGGAAGTTGAGGGCGGCTGGCACTAGGGCCCACCAGGCGAAGGCCAGACCAGCCAGAAACAGCAAGGCCGAGCCGGCCACGGCGGGAGCCACCAGGCGGCGCTCCCGGCGGCTGAGGCCCGGCAACACGAAGGCCAGCCCCTCGTAAAACACATAGGGCAGGGCCAGGCTCAGGCCGGCATAGCCCGCCACCTTGAAGGACACGAACAGAAACTCACCTGGTGCCAGCTGCAGGAAATGGATGCCCTGGGCGGGCTGCTCCAGCAGACGCACCAACGGACGCACCAGCAGCAGGCAGGCGGCGGCGGCCACAACCACCGCCAGCAGGCTGCGCAACACCCGGCGCCGCAATTCCTCCAGGTGATCCACCAGGGTCATCTCCACCTCGGCGGGAAATTCGTCCTGGACCAGCAGGCCAAACGGCTCACCAGCAGCAACGCCGTCCGGACCACGACCGCCAGCAGAGCCGACGCCGACCTGAGCGCGATCGCCTTGGTCGACGGGCTGGTTGTCGCTGCCTGCGGCAGGACGGCCCACCCGGATCGGGGGAGGCGGTGCCGTCGGCTGGCCGGCAGGCGGCTGGGGGGGAGTGTTGCTCATAGATTGGGTGCTGGACCGAGGCTAGGCAGCTGCCCGGCTCCGGGCGGGGCCGGTGGCGGGGGGCTTCCAGGGCGATCGCTGCGCGGCGCCAGCTCGCCAAGCAACCGAAGGGCCCGTTGCGGGTCTGCCCACAGCACCTCACCACCGCGGTGGCGCACCGTGCCTGGGCCGGCGCCCGGGATGCGCTGCAGCTGGTCGGTAGGGACCATCACCACCGGAACCCGGAGATTGCCCCGGGCCCGGCTGAAGTGGCCCGCCAGATCAGCGGCGGCCTGGAGATCGCCCTCGCCGCCGGGGGCAACCGACGCCTTGAGCACCACATGGCTGCCGGGACATTCCTGGGCGTGGAACCAGAGGTCGCCGCGACGGGCCTGCTGCAGGCTGATCCAGGCGTTTTGCCGGTGGTTGCGGCCCACCTGCACGCGCAGGCCACTGGCCAGCTGCAGTTCGAGGGGCTGGACCTGGCCTTCACCGGCAACGCTTCTGCCCGAGCGTCGCTGGCGGCGATTGCCCAGCCGCGGTGCCAGCAGGCTCTGGCTATCGAGTTCGAGCTCCTCCAGCTGGGCCAGCAACGGGCCCGAACCCAGGCCCGAACCCAGGCCAGGAGCCTGGGCCGGTTCCGCCTTGCCCTCCTCACCCAGCAGCAACTGGTCCAGGTAGGTGAGGCTGGCATCTAACTGCTCGATGCGCTGCTGGTGGGCCTCGATCCTGGGGGTGATCGCCGCCACCGAGCGCCGCAGTTTGCGAGCGCGGCGATAGAGAGCCTGGGCTTCGGCCACCTGCTCCCGACTGGGCTCGGCCAGGCAGAGCAGGGCATCGGCCTGGCGTTGCAGGGTGCCGCTGTTCTCGACCTGGTCGAGCCGCTCCTGCTGTTGCCGGCATTGGGCCTGCTCCTTGGCCAGGGCCTGCTGCAGGCGTAGGCGCAGGCTGGCGGCGCGTTGCTGCAGCCGGCGGCCATCCAGGAGGCGCCGGTAGTAGTCCTCCAGAAAGGGATTGATCGGCAAGGGGATCTTCAACGCCTCGGGGCTCCCAGCTGGGGCGCCCGCCGCCAAGGGCTCCTCCTCCTGCCAGCAGCGATAGGCCGTGGCCTGACCAGCGCTGAACTGAAAGGCCTCTGTCGCCAACACCTCCAGCCAACGTTGCCAGCGGCGATGGAGGTGCCGCCAGTCCAGGTCCGTCAGCTGCTCCACAGGACGGGCCAGCAGCTCGGCCGCCAGCTGGGGTTGGTCGCCCGCCAGTTGCAGGGCCAGAGCTGGGCTGATGCCCTGGTAGGTCTCGCGCAGGGCCTTCGCCAGGGCGACCGGAACCAGGCCCAGCCGCCGCCGCCAGTCAGCGAACGACTCGGCGGCCCGGGGGGGCTGGCCCTGGGCCGGCGGCGGTGGCAGGTAGACATCGCCGCTGCCAATCGGCCGGATGCGGGATTGCTGCTCGCGCACCTGACGGGCGGCGCCGCTGACCCGTCCCTGGCCATCTAGCAAGAAAAGATTGCTGTGGCGCCCCATCAGCTCCAGCACCAGGCGCCGGCTGATCGCCTCACCGGGCCGGGGCGCGAACTGCAGTTCCACCACCCGCTCCATGGCGTCCTGCTGCAAGCCCACCAGGGCCAGGCCAGAGAGGCCGTGCTGCACCTGCTGGGCCAGGGTGCTGCCCTCGCCGCCACGGGGAGGCGGGGCGATCGCAAACAGGCGGGGCGCTTCGGCCTGCCAGCTCAGTTCAAGCCAATGGCGGCCCTCAAGGCTGCGAAAGCCCAGTTGCAGGGTGTGGCCATCGCTCTGCTGGGCCTTCTCAAAGCGACTGGGCAACAGCAACGGCCGCAGTTCTGCCAGCACCGCCCGCAGGGTGGTGAGGTCCATGGCCTGGAGCGACGCGGTGACCATGGAAGCGGCAAGACGCCGGCGGGAAGGCAGCTCCTACTCTGCAGGCCGATCGTTGGCCCCAGCCAAGGTGAAGGCTGATGGTGATGGCTCGATGGTGATGGCTCCCCCCCGCGGCCAATTGACCGTAATCACCGGCCCCAGCGGCGTCGGCAAAGGCACCTTGGTGGCAGCCCTGCGCCAACGCCAGCCTTCGATCTGGCTGTCGATTTCGGCCACGACCCGAGCACCCCGCAGCGGCGAGCGGGATGGGGAGCACTACTTCTTCCTCAGCCGCGGCGATTTTGATCAGCGCGTCGCCGACGGCGGCTTGCTGGAGTGGGCCGAATTTGCGGGCCATTGCTACGGCACCCCGCGCCAGCCGGTTCAAGAGCAGCTCGATGCCGGCAGGCCGGTGCTGCTGGAGATCGAACTGGAGGGGGCCCGCCAAGTGCGGCGCAGCTTCCCGGAAGGCTTTCAGATTTTCATTAAGCCCCCGTCCTTTGAGGAACTGGAGCGCCGGATCCGGGGCCGCGGCACCGACAGCGAAGCGGCGATCAGCCGGCGGCTGGAGCGGGCCCGGGTCGAACTGGAGGCCGAGGCCGAATTCGATGCGGTGATCGTCAATGGCGACCTTGCCGCCGGGGTGTCCGAGCTGGAACGGCTGATGGGCCTGGCCCTTGAGCCATAAAAAAGCGGCCCCAAGGGCCGCTTGCTTGAAAGGTCCAGACACCGGTTCCTGAACTCAAAGGGGATGGAAGAGCAGGTCGGGGAAGAAGCGGTTGAATTCGATCAAGATGCCGGCGGTGATGCTGAACCAGATGGCCGCAAACACCGGAGCAGTGGTCAGGAATTTTTTCATGACGGAATGCCGAAACGGTTAAGGAAGCAGCTGCCTGAAATCAAGCCAGGCAGAAGGTTTTGAGCTGATAGAAATCAGCTGGGTCAACTCAGCGGGGCGAAATGGTGATCTTGCTGTCCACTTCGGTCAGCTTGCCACTGGTGAGCTCACCAAAGGCGGCCAAAGGCCAGGTTGCGGCACCCAGGGTGCTCTTGAAGGCCAGGGGCAGATCGATCTGGATCTCCTTCATGGCGGCATCCTTATCGCCGCGGATGGCCTGCAGGTAGCTCCGGCCGGCCCAGCCGATCGTGCCAGCGATGTAAAGGAAGGCGATACCGGGGATAACGAAGTCACCGGCATGGCTCCAGCGACCATCGACGATCAGGTGGGGCAGTCCGTCAGCGCCACAGACAGCCTGGCTGTACATGGCGAAACGAGCCTTGGCCTGGTCGGTTTTGGCGGTTTGGGCGCGCTGCTGGAAGCGGGCGCTCTGGGAGCAGGGGGTGAGGCCTGCCACATCAGCCTTAGCCACGGGGGCGAAGCCGAAAATCAGCAGGGCGGAAATCAGGACGGCAAAGAGGCGGCGCATCGGCTGCGGGTCTGGCGGTGCTCTTGGGGGTGTCCTGCCAAGGAAGAGCCGCGAAGGCCGCCGAAGCAGAACTGAGGATCTCCTGCCGGGGCAGGATGGCTCTTGCGGAGATTAAGGGAGTTCCCTAGATGCAATGCCCACGGTTCTAGCCCTCGAAACAAGTTGTGACGAGTCGGCGGCGGCCGTGGTGCGCGATCAGCGCCCCCTGGCCAGCGCCGTGGCCACCCAGATGGAAGAGCACGCCCGCTTCGGCGGTGTGGTGCCGGAAATTGCTTCCCGACGCCATGTCGAGGCCCTGCCCCAGCTGATCGACCAGGTCATGGCCGCAAGCGGTCTCCGCTTCGCGGATCTCGATGGGATTGCGGCCACGGTGACCCCGGGCCTGGTGGGGGCCCTATTGGTGGGCTCGGTGACCGGCCGCACCCTGGCCCGGCTCCACGGGCTCCCCTACCTGGGGGTGCACCATCTGGAAGGCCACCTCTGCTCGGTGTACCTGGGCGACCCCCTGCCGCCGGGACCGTTCCTGGTGTTGCTAGTCAGTGGCGGCCATAGCGAACTGATCCGGGTCGATGGCCCCGGGGCCTACAACCGCCTGGCCCGCAGCCACGATGACGCCGCCGGCGAGGCCTTTGACAAGGTGGCCCGGCTGCTGCAACTGGGGTACCCCGGCGGCCCGGCGATCCAGGCAGCGGCCGCGGGCGGCCAGGCCGATCGCTTCCCCTTGCCGAAGGGTCGGGTGTCCCGGCCCGAGGGGGGGTTCCATCCCTATGACTTCAGCTTCAGTGGCCTCAAGACCGCCATGGTGCGTCTGGTGGCCGAGCAGCAACGGCAGGCCGATGGGGCCGGCACGGCCCTGCCAGTGGCCGACCTAGCCGCCAGTTTCGAGCAGGTGGTAGCCGATGTCCTGGTGGAGCGCACCTGCCGCTGCGCCCAGGACCAGGGGCTCAAGACCCTGGTCCTGGTGGGCGGGGTGGCGGCCAACCAGCGCCTGCGCAGCCTGCTGGCCGCGCGCTGCCAGGCCCTGGGCCTGGACTGGCGCGCGGCGCCGCTGGCCTACTGCACCGACAACGCCGCCATGATCGGCGTGGCGGCCGAGCAGCGGCTCCTGGCCGGCGGCCAGAGCGCGATCGAGCTGGCGGTGGCGCCCCGTTGGCCCCTGGGCGAGGCCCTGGCCCTTTATGGCCAGCAGAACCCCTTCTGAAACTTCTATGGTGCGACGACTCTCGCGGTCGCTGCCATGGCTCCAGCACCCAACACCGGAACCCAGCTGAAACCCGGCCTTGATGGCTCCCTTGGCACGTCCCTGCAGGGCGATGTCGAAATCGTTGAGGTGGGCCGCGAAGAAATGAACGCCTGGAAACGGGGATTCACACCCCAGGCCGAGATCTGGAATGGCCGACTGGCCATGCTCGGCCTTTCCGTCGGCTTGGGGGTTCTGATCCTCGGCCGGCTGGTGGCCTCACTGACGGCCGCGTAGGGCCTGCCGCAGTTCCTCCGGCTTGAGGCTCTGGGCCAGGGCGTCATCGGTCTCGACCCGCCCCTCCTGCACGAGGCGCAACAGGGCCTGGTTGATCGTTTGCATGCCTTCGAACATGCTGCGCTCCATGATGTCCTCAATCGAGTTGAGATCGCCAGCCTGGATGTAATCCTTGCAGGCATCATCGTTTATCAATATATCATGGAAGGCGGCTCGTTTGCCGTCTTTTGTCTTCACCAAACCCTGGGCAACAACCCCAACCAAGGATTCGGCGACGGACTTGCGCATCGACTCCTGCTCGTTCGGCGGGAACATGCCCACCATCCGCTCAACAGTGCGCACTGCCGAATTCGTGTGCATCGTGCCAAAGACTAAGTGGCCCGTTTGATTCGCCTCTAGGGCACTATTGAGGGTTTCCTGGTCCCGTATCTCACCGATCAAAATCACATCGGGATCTTCACGCAAGGCGGCGCGGAGGGCCGAGTGGAAGGAATCGGTGTTAGTACCTACCTCGCGGTGGCGAATCAGGGATTTGTGACTTTGATGCACAAACTCCACAGGGTCTTCAATCGTGATGATATGGCGGCTCATATTGCGATTGATCCAATCAATCATTGCCGCCAGGGTGGTGCTTTTACCAGAGCCAGTTGGACCGGTGACCAGGACCAGACCCTTAGGCCTGGTACAGAAGTGGGGCAGGGAGGCCGGCAAATTGAGCTCCTCCAGGCTGGCAATCTGGTTGGGGATCAGCCGCAGCACCATCGCCTGGCCCCGCAGGGTTTCCATCAGGTTGATCCGCACCCGCACAAAGCGGAAGGCATGGGAGCCGTCGAACTCCCTCTTGCGCTGAAACACCTCGATCTGGCCCTGGTCCAGCATCTCCTCAATCCAGCGCCGGAAGGTGGCCGTGTCAGTGATCGGCCAACCGGTTTGGATGATGTCGCCGCGAAAACGGTAGCGGGGCTCCTCACCGACTCCGAGATGAACATCGGTGTAATTGTGGTCAGAAGCAATGCGCACAATCGCTTCGAGATCTCCTGGTATCGGACAACTGACCAAGCCAACCGAAAGGTCCTGCACTGTCCTAGGGCCGGAGAAACTGCTGGGTTCTCCCGGCGGAGGGGGCGGTGGACTGACGTGAACAGAATGCGCTGGCAAGATGAAATTTCGGTTAAAGGGATCTACTTCGGTCATCGCGTAAGTCGGCCCAGTTTTTATAATTTAACGCGACAGCGGGGCCCTTTTGGTATCGCAGGAGCCACCTCCTTAGGATCAGGCTGGATGCATCGCTGCCTTGAAAGCCCCCCACCAGATCTGCATCGTGCTGGGAACCCGGCCCGAGGCCATCAAGCTGGCGCCGGTAATCCAGGCCTTCCAGCGGGCCGAAGGCATCCAGACCCGGCTGGTGCTCACGGGCCAGCACCGGGAGATGGTCAACCAGGTGATGGAGCTGTTTGGCCTCAGCCCCGACCGTGACCTGGCCCTGATGGCCCCCAAGCAGACCCTCACCCATGTGACCTGCGCCGCCCTGCAGGGCCTGAGCCAGGAATTCGAGGAATTCCCCCCCGACCTAGTGCTGGTGCAGGGAGACACCACCACCGCTTTTGCTGCGGCCCTGGCCGCCTTCTACGCCCAGATCCCGGTGGGCCATGTCGAAGCCGGCCTGCGCACGGACAACCTCTTTGATCCCTTCCCGGAGGAGGCCAACCGGCGACTGATCTCCCAGGTGGCCCTGCTCCATTTCGCCCCTACCCCCGTGGCAGCGGCCAACCTGCAGGCCTCGGGGGTGGTCGGGGAGGTGCTGGTCACCGGCAACACGGTGATCGATGCCCTGCTGCTCACCGCCGCCTCAGCACCGACCTACCACTTGCCTGGCCTCGACTGGGAACAGCAGCGGGTGATCCTGGCCACGGTGCACCGCCGCGAGAACTGGGGCGAGCGGCTCGAAGAGATCGGCCGGGGCTTCCTGGAGGTGCTGGAGCGTTTCCCCGACACGGCCCTGCTGCTGCCCTTGCACCGCAATCCCACCGTGCGCGAACCGCTCACCGCCCTGCTCGGCAACCACCCCCGCGCCTTCCTGACCGAGCCGCTCGATTACGACCAGCTGGTGGCGGCGATGCGCGGCTGCACCCTGTTGCTCTCCGATTCCGGTGGCCTGCAGGAGGAAGCCCCCGCCCTGGGCAAACCGGTGCTGGTGCTGCGGCGCACCACCGAGCGGCCCGAGGCCGTCGATGCGGGCACCGCCCGGTTGATCGGCACGGCCAGCGCCGACATCCTGCGCGAAACGGCGCGGTTGCTCGAGGATCCGGCCGCCTACGGGGCCATGGCCCGGGCCCACAATCCCTTTGGCGATGGCCAGGCCAGTGGCCGGATTGTGGAGGCCAGCCGCCGCTTCCTCGACCAGCGCCGCTCCGCCGCTCCCGCCAGCTGAGCAGCTGAACTAGTACATGTCTGAGCCCCCCCTAGCCCTTGCCGCGGTCTTTCTTGGCCCAAGGCGGCAGGTCGATGAAAACCGGCACCCCGGGCTTGAGGCCGGAGATGATCTGGGTGTCGCGGCCACTGCTAGAGCCGAGGGTGACGGGCTGGAAGGTGGGCTGGTTGCCCTTGCCCACCAGCAGCACTCCCGGTTTGCCCTCCTCGGTCACCACCGCCACGGTGGGAACGAGGGTGCGGACTGAGAGAACGCCGGTGTTGAAGTCGATGTCGGCGGTCATGCCGATGCGCAATTGGGGAGGGCGCTCCAGCAGGGTCAACTTCACCTGGAAAGACGTGACGTTGTTGAGCTTCTCGGCCCGGGGGGCGATTTGCCGCACCCGGGCGGCAAAGCGGCGGTCCGGGAAGGCATCGAGGCGCACTGCCGCTCCCTGGCCGACCCGCAGGCGACCGATGTCGCTTTCGGGCACCTTGGCCACCGCCTCGAGGCCCTGGGCCAGTTCCACCACCGAGGAACTGGTCGCCCCGGCCGTGGCCGAGGCCGTGGTGGTGGGGGTGACAAAGGCGCCGGGATCGGCGTAGCGGGCCGTGATCACGCCGGAGAAGGGCGCCCGCACGGTCAATTCACCAAGTTCAATCTGGCGCTGCTGAAGGCGGTCCTGGGCCGCCCGCGCGGTTTCGAGATCGACCCGGTATGTGTTGCGGATCCGTTCAAAATCATTGAGGCTGATCGCCTGCTGGCGGTAGAGCCCCTGGTTACGCGCCAGTTCCTGCTGACTACGTTGCATCTGCTGCTGGGCGCCGCGTAACAGGGCCTGAAGCTCCTCGATGCGATCGCGCAGGTCGCCGCTGTCCATCAGGGCGATCGGCTGGCCGGCCACCACCGAGTCGCCCTCCTCGACAAACAACTGGATCAGCAGGCCCTGGCGCTTGGGGCTGACGTTGACGCGGCGGAAAGCCTCCAGCTGGCCGCTGGCCGTGACGACGCCGGGAAGGCTGCCCAACCGCGCCGTCACCGTGTATGTAGCCAGGGCCTTGACCTGGGCAGAGCGCTTGCTGGCCGACAGCCAGTACCCTCCACCCGCCAGCAGCAGGGCGGTGACTCCCAGACCCAACCAGAGGCGACGCCGGGCCAGCCAGCGGGGCCGGCTCTTGGGGCTGGCCTGGAGCGGGCTGGCGTCGGGTCCTGCCGGCAAGGGCTCCCTGATGGGGGGGGCGGCATTAGGCATGACGACAGGAATGGCCGAACGGGCAACGCAACCACCAGTCTTCCTGGTCAGCGGCGAAACCGCGCGCACCTGCGCGGATAGATTTCAACCATGCTTAAAGCCGGAATCGTGGGGCTGCCCAATGTGGGCAAATCCACCCTCTTCAACGCCCTGGTGGCCAACGCCCAGGCCCAGGCGGCCAATTTTCCCTTCTGCACGATCGAGCCCAACGTGGGCGTGGTGGCGGTTCCGGACCCCAGGCTGGCCAAGCTCTCGGCCATCTCGGGCTCGAAGGAGCTGATCCCCACCCGGGTTGAATTCGTCGACATCGCTGGTCTGGTCCAAGGGGCCAGCCAGGGCGAAGGCCTAGGCAACAAGTTTCTGGCCACCATCCGCGAAGTGGACGCGATCGTCCATGTGGTCCGCTGCTTCGAGGATGACGACGTCATTCACGTGTCAGGCAGCGTCGGCCCGGGCCGCGATGCCGAAGTGATCAACCTGGAGCTGGGTCTTGCTGATCTAGCCCAGATCGAGAAGCGCCGCGATCGCCTCAAAAAGCAGGTGCGCACCAGCAAGGAAGCCCAGATTGAGGACGCCGCCCTGGCGCGCATCCAGGCGGTGCTCGAGGCCGGCGGGGCGGCCCGCAGCGTCAGCCTCAACGAGGAGGAGGCTCCCTTCGTGCGGCTGCTGGGCCTGATGACGGCCAAGCCGATCATCTACGCCACCAACGTCAGCGAAGACGACCTGGCCGGCGGTAATGCCTGGGTCGAGGAGGTGGCCGCCCTGGCCACCCGGGAAGGGGCCGAAACCGTGCGGATCTCAGCCCAGGTGGAGGCGGAGCTGGTGGAGTTGGGGGACGAGGAGCGGCTCGCCTACCTGGAGGGCCTGGGCGTGAGCGAGGGCGGCCTGCAGAGCCTGATCGCCGCCACCTACCGGCTGCTCGGCCTGCGCACCTACTTCACCACCGGCGAAAAGGAAACCCGCGCCTGGACCATCCAGGCCGGCATGACCGCTCCCCAGGCCGCCGGCGTGATTCACACCGATTTCGAGCGCGGGTTCATCCGCGCCCAGACCGTGAGCTACAGCCAGCTGCTTGAAGCGGGCTCGCTCGCCGAAGCGCGCAACCGGGGCTGGCTGCGCAGCGAGGGCAAGGAGTATGTGGTAGCAGAAGGGGATGTGATGGAGTTTTTGTTTAATGTCTAAGATTCAGTCATAGCAAGGGTTTTGGGGGACAAAAAAGGACCTTGTCCAACATTTGTCCAACAAGTTGGGGGTAGGCTGGGCCCTGTTTGGGGCTTCCCTTAGGCCATGCCCAAGATTCTCCTGAGCGCAAAGGTGCTCGATGGGCTGGCCGAGGTCGTGGCTTTCGAGCGGGACCCAACGGCTTTTTTCCTGCGGGTCTACATGCCCGAGACCAGGGCCTACTCATGCAGGCGCATCCAATCAGCTAGCACCCTCTCCGAGGCCCAGGGGAATGCGGCGGCGCTCTACCGGCAGTTCATGCAGCCGGGACCAGCCTCAGGTCCTAGAAGGGGCACTAAACCAGGTACCAAGCTCCGACCCCGCAAAAACAACATGCGGGAATTGGTGGACCTGTTCTTGGTCCTACAGGAGGCCCGGGTAAAAGCCGGAGAAATTACTCAATTCACTTTGAAGGGAAAAAGTGAGACTGTTAAGGGGCACCTCCTCGCATTTTGCGATTTACAAGGTGTCGCTTCTTCGCAAGAAATCACGATTGATACTTTCAAAGGGTATACGGTTTACCGTTCTCATTCCACGCCAAATACCAAGCGGAAAGAATTGGGACATCTTCGAGAGTTTCTTTCGTTTCTAGCGGAACGTGATGCTTTGAGGCCTGAGGTGGAGGCCAAGATCCATTTGTTATTGCCGAAAATAAAGAAAACTGGCGAAGACAATATGGCGAACCCCCCAATTGTAGAAGCGGACTGGACGCTTATCGATGCCATGCTTGAAGTGTGGTGCAATGAAGGACACACTCACCCTAATCGCAGAGTCTTTTACATCCGGCGAATGCTGCAATGTCTTTTTCGCTTCCTGCGTTCCAGCGGTGTGCGACCAAAGGAAGCAAGAGCCTTTCGCTGGAAGGATATTGAGTTTTCGAGGACGGGGTTCGAATACTTTGAGCATGAAACGAGTCCGCAGCCTACAAGGATAACCAAGCAGGAATATGAGCGGATGAAGGAATCTGCGGATAAGGGGGCGGTTCTTGATATTGCGGCAGTGCCCAAGGAAATTGTTCTCGCCCGTGTTCTGAAGAGCAAGAACCGGGTTGTGCGCGAAGTACCATGTGATGCAGCAAAGCTACTAAAGAATTGGCGCGTTATCCAACAAGAATTTTGTCCGTTGCCCCTCACGGAGGAAAGTCTGGTTTTTTCTGTGCCTGAACGGGACGGGTCGACGCCAGAGTTTTCCCAAAACAACTTTAATATTACGTGGAGGAAAATTATTTCAAGGCTTGATGGCAAACTGATTGGACCTGAGCTTTCTCGGGGTCAATACACCCCTTACAGCCTGAGACATTCAAGGGCAATTCACTTGATTGATTCTGGCATTGGAGTTTATGAAGCTGCTAAAATGATGGGGCACACTGTAAAGACTTTTGAAACGCACTACGCCCCGTACTTAAGCCGTAAGCGTGGTTTGGAGCTCGTGACTTCCATCAGCTAGTGGTTCGTTGTTCCTTAGGTAGAAGTCAGGGAATGAGTGGCGGGCTGGGAATCAGTGGAGACGAACCCAAAGCGGCGAGGGGGTTCGGAAGGCAGCAACCCCAGAGCCTACACAAGGCAAATCAATGTTTGGCCGCGACTTCCGTACGGGCCGAATCTGCTACGCAGGCTGGTTTCCTTAGGTAGCCCCCTGGTTTGGGTCCCTGTGGACCATGGTCCGTTGTTTCGGACCTGGGGGGGCTTTTGTGGGGCTAAAGGGCCGATCGTGGCCGGTTTAATCCGGGCTTGCCCTCTTTCTATCGCGAAGGTCTAAAAAACTTACTTACTTAGGTAGGTTGCCTACCAACCAAAGAGAGTAAGTTAAACAGGACTAACAGCGCTAACGACTTCTTTGAGGGCTTCTTGCCAATCCTCATAGGTCCCTTCCATGTTTTCCTTCTTCATCTCGGCATACTTCCTTATGCCCTCGGTAAGCTGTTCCAAATTCAAAGCTTGGTCATAACTTCGCTTCTTAGTCAAGGCCGGAAACCTAGGGTCGATCGTGTCCACCAACTCAAAACATTCCAACAGTTTTGTTGTTTCATTGAAAAGCGTGATTGCTTCCTGTATCTCCCGGTGTTCTGGTCTGGTCTTCTGTAGAAAGTAGGCCGTAAGCAAGTAGTCAAACCATCTATTCGCTGGGTTTATGCTGCTTCCCATCTCTTTAATGTTTCTCCTCGTTGCCTCAACCCCTTCCCCTCTGGCATAGCTCAGCAAATCCTCTACAACCAAAAACGGTAAATCCGCATCTAGTTCAAGTACTGCCGCCGCTTCTCCAGCTACCTCAACCCACTCGTCGTCTGGGTCTGCATTTCGGTCAACGTCTCTTATGAAGGCAACGCATTCCTGGTCAAACTCCTCTGCATTTTTGCTCGCTAAAAATGCTTCTATTACTTGTGCCTTTGCGTTCTCGGCCCAATCGAACAAACTCGGGTCATCCGCAACTTCACCGTCAAGGTAAGCCCAAAGTTCCTTCACCCGTAGTCGTGTCTTCACCAGTCGTTTCTGTGCCTTGTCGTAGTCACCACCAGGCCTAAACACCAAACCATTCGGTGGCTCATTAAACACCTCTGGTAATTCAACCTCAGGCACCGCCACAAGTTTCTCATTCGCCCAGTTGTAAAGATCACCCCAACGCGAGTGACCCAGGGCCTTTGCTACAACAAGCTTCTCTTTGGCGTAGCTCTCGTTCTCGGCGACCAACTTCCTAACGCTCGCAAGTACCCGACCTCGGTCCGCACCCTGGCTCGCACCAAGGGCGTCCTTGAGATCGACAAACCAAGCCTCCAAGGCCTTTAACTCATTCTGTGGTAGCAAGCTCACTTCATTACCTCCTTTACTCGTTTTTCAAGTGCTGGCCTTGTGTGGGCGTATTCAGTTAGCACTAGGGCCTGGGCCAGGTAGAAAGGCACGCCCTCCCTGCGTAGCTGCCCTACCTCGGCTTCGTGCCGTGTCAGAACAGAACACTCGTCAAAGTAAGGACGGCGTTTTTTACGGCCCAAACCGTAAAAGGGTTCCGGGTTCCGTGCCGGTAGTTCGAGGCAATTTGCGAGATGTCGCATCGGGTCAAACGCAGACTTCATCTTTCCTGTATCCGTCATGATTTAAGTATATGGGGTTTTTACCTGCGTAAACTCTCCTGCCCCGAGTGGGTCCCTTAGGGACTGGGTCGTTTTTTTAGGAAAGGGGTTCTAATTTCTGGATCAAGCCGCTTGTTGGAGCAAGTGGGTCCACGCCATTTTTTTTGGCCGAAAACTCACCAGTCTTTCTTTATATTTTTTAATGTTTTTCTCTATTTTTCGATCCGGCCTTCCCCCCGCAAGAAGCCGCCGAGACCTCTGTCAGCGACTCAAACGCTCCAGCACCCGCTTCACCTGGGTCGGACGCCACTCCCCTCCCCGAGGGGTGAGAACCCCACTGCCATTCAACGCATCTGCCACCTCTTGAAGCGTCGCCCCCTTTTCCCGTAGCGGAACCACCAGAGACGCGACCGCCTGGGCATTCCGCAGTGCCTCGCCTGCTCGCCGTGTGTTCTCGGTGTCTAGGTATCGCCTCGGACCGCCCAGCTTCACTCCCCGCTCCCTGGCCGCGGCCAAAGCCGCCTTTGTCCTCTGACCTATAAAGCGTTTTTCCTGCTCAGCCATGGCGGCATAGAGGTGGAGTTCAAAGCGGCTGGCCTGGGGCAATGACGCCACCCTGAACTCAACGGTCTTGTCTTCCAGCAGGTTGGCGATGAAGGCGACATTGCGAGATAGGCGGTCCAACTTGCTGACTAGAAGGATTGCCTTCGCCCTCCGGCAGTGCTCCAACGCCTCCCCAAGCACGGGACGGTGCTGCTCCCCCTTGCCCCCGCTGACAACCTCCGTGTAGGTACCGACGACCGTCGCAACGGGGCGCTGCGCCAAGAACAGGTCAATGTCTCGTTGTTGTGCCTCCAATCCGAGACCGCTTCGCCCTTGTCCAGCGGTACTGACTCTCCGAAGAAGCACGAACCGCTCTTGCTCCTGTTCCATAACGCCCTTTTTACTTTGAGCGACGGTGGTTCCGTCTGTAAAAGGAAGCCTAAGCCAACGCCGCGTCCGTCACAGTGCTCCGCTCCTTTCACCCGCTTGACTCGGTCCAACCGGGAAACGGGCACGGGAACTCGTAGCCGTATTCCAGGGCGTCGGCACAAACGACGTGGAACCACCCCGGTTGGTCCGGGGTCAGACCTAACCGTGCCCGTGCGGTCTCCACATTGTCCGGCATCAGGTCCACGCCATAGATCATGTGGTTCATCACCCAGTACGGATCGTGGAACGGGGAAAGGTCTTCAAGCAAGGCAACCAGGAAGTTGCCGTCACCGCAGGAGTTATCGAGATAGTTGCTGTACGGGTCCTGCTTTGTCTCAAGCGGCAAGTTGGCAACCATCTGTCGGTACAGCGCCATCGGCGTAAATACCTAGCCGGTCGCCTTCACACGGTCGTATCCTCGCTGCTGTTGCTTGCGGAGTTCTGCATCGATGCCGTCGTGTTGGTTTGGTTGGAAAGGTCCCATAGTTTTGGCGGACGCCGCGAAGAGTTTTGGGGTATTTACCGCCCCTTTACCTTTACCGGTAAAACCTAGTGATACCAAGGGAAGTCAAGGGGTAAAGCAACGGTCAAGTAAACCCTTAAACGATCTTGTTTTTCTCCGGTTTGGCGGTTTGTTTGGGAAGGGGATAGGAAGGTAAATGCTTCACTCCTCCTTCGCCGCCAGCTCCGGGACCGTAGGACATGTAGCGAGCTTCGTGGTCAAGTCATGCATCGTCCTTCTGTCCTGTCGTCTCCAAGTGCTTGCGCTTAGCCTGGCTCATCCGATATTCCTTAGCATCAGCAAGGAGGGTTAGTCTTAGCTCTGAGTCAATACCTAACTTTGCTTTTACCTGATTCAGCTCCTGCCTGATCTCGTCAATGGAAACGTGGAAGAATTCTTTGCGTTGATTCTCCAGATTCAGGCGCCGTACCTCGAAGTGCTTGTGCAAGGCGTTCTCCAAGCTTGGTGCGTCGCTGGTTCGGATCATTGCGTGGACATCGAAGGGGAATGGAACCGATGCGTCTCCGAGTTCCTTCACACGATCCATTGGATCCAGTCTGCGAGTCATGCCGATCTTGTATACGTTTTCGCCAAAGCTTCCGACGTTGCTGATGATGTAGACATGTCCAGTTTTCGTCAGCATTGCCTGGCTGATGGCCCGCTTCTTTTCCTCGGCCTCCGCAATGCGCTGTTGAAGCTCCTCAATCTTGGCGTTGAGCTTAGCCTTATCTTTCTCACTAGCGGACTCGACTTCTAGCTGAGCCTTCTGGAGTAGCTCCTGATATTTGGTCTCTTCTTTTTCGGCTTGTAGCTGTGCCTTCTCGGCTTCTCTTGCAGCCTTTTCCTCCTCTCGCATCTGCTCACGGATCCTGGATTGCTCCTCCTTCTCCCTTTGCTTGGCTTCCTCCCACTCGTAGACCAGCTGCAGCTCTTGTAATCGAAGGTTCAGATATCCAGGGTTCAGCTCACAGAAGTCGTATTTTTGGGTAATTGCGTTAATCGCTTCAAAAGCTGCACGGATTCGCTTTTCCATGGCATCTACATTCCTATAGCTGACTCGTGCAATAAAAGAATCACTTTCGCCATTGAAGGCACGGAGCATCAGCTTCAGAGTTTTCTTCTGTGCTGCTCGCCCTTGAGAAGCTGAACCATTAAAGGTTAACGATTGTGTTGAATAAGCTGCTGCGACAAGGTTGGTTGTTGTCCCATCCACTCTCAGCATCTCTTTCTGCTTCTCCCTTACACTTGTCAGCTCTTGCCCATACCTATCCACACTTTCGAACTCATAACGCGGCTCGTAGTAGCCGATCTCTGCTAAGAAGGCTGCATCGCTAGCCAGTTCCAGTTCTTCTTTGATACGAGCGAGTCCTTGCTCTGCAGCGTTGATCTCTTCTTGGACCTGAGTACCATGGTCCAGCAGATTCTGAAGGCGTATCTCTCCAAGTTGGACATGCCGGTCGATGTCAATGGCCGGCTTGTATCGCCAGGCATAATCTTCGATCTTCGCTTTAGCTGCTTCGTATCGCTGGGCAAAGTCCTTGAGATTGGCCTGGGCGGCCTTTAGGGAGCGCGACTGGGAGAAGCCCCAGTAGATGCCAGCTGCAGCTGCAGCCAAAAGTATCCAGATCACCAGCTGTTAGTCGTGGATGCCTACAACTATCCCAAACCAGGAGACCAAGGGCTATTTGCCTGGCTTTCTGTTACGGGCAACCGAGTCACGCTCGACCCGCATCCGCCGCTGGAGGACACAGGGCCTCACCTGGCGCTCCATCTCCTCCCTCCTCAACTGCTCACCCTCCACAGCCCGCAGGTTGGCCACCCCCTAACTCTGTCGCCTTAGGCAAAAAACTTGGACTTTACCGTTGCCTTTACCGTTGCCTTGACCAGCAAACCCCCTGCAGCGCAGTAGTAGTCAGGGGTAAAGGCTACAGGTAAAGACCCTTGACTTTACCGTTTCACGCCGCTGCCTGGTCTTCTAACCGTTCCACTCGGTACTGACCCTTGGCCACTCGCACCACAAGAAAACCGTGTTTCTCAGTCCGGTCGTCCCAGCCGGTAATGCTTGCACTCTTCATTCCAAGCCCCTCGGCCAGAATCTTCCCGGTCAGCAGGTAGCCCTTGTCTGCGGCCTTGCTCAAGAAGTCGTGAGCGGCCAGAACGTCACGCGGTATCGCTTGCTTTACGGCCTCCCCTACTCGCTTCGCCAACTTCTCGACCAGTTCGTCGCAAAGCAGCTGCAGGTCTTTTGCTGAGGTCTGCAGGCCCCTCACCACCAGTTCTGTGGTGCTGTTCTCGGCCTTGACGTCAATGGGTTCGAGCGGCAGCGGTTCAAAGGCGTTCTCGTCCTCCCTCGTGCTTCCCCCCTCCTTGTAGGCGCTTTCTTGGTGGCGAAGGTGGTTGACGACCTCTGTGAGGTTGCAGGAGCGGGTTGCCCAGTAGTGGACGCAGTCGAGCAGGTGGACGTCCTGGGCGGAGTAGTAGACACGTTGGCCGACACGCTCAAGGGTCACCCAGCCGTTTTCGACCAGGGCGTCGCGTCGTTTGGTTGTGCCGTAGCGAGCAAGCAAGAAGGAGGCGTCACTGATGGCGCAGACCGATATCGCTGATCGGTCCGAAGCCAAGGGCCTCACCCCTTCTGCCAGCCCTTGAAGTCCAAAAGTCCTGCAAAAGTCCAATGCCGCTTAAAGGCCAAGAATACAGTAAGGACATGATTGTATAGAGTATTTGTTTAACGTTTGAGGCCGCTGGCTCCCGACTGACAACTCAGCCATTGATCTCGATTCTCCTGTTCCCATGCCTAGGGAATGACAGGGAAGGGCCTCTAATTTCTCTCTCCCTGGGGGGTCGACCTGCTCGGGGTTTGTGACTTGACTAGGATTATTTGGTTATCAATTATCAGAAAGTCATGGGCTCGCCCATTTGCTTGATTGTCGGCTATGGTCCTGGCGTTGGCCATGGGATTGCCCAAGCCTTCGCGGCGGAAGGATTTCAGCTGGCCCTGCTATCGCGCCATCCAGGCAATCATCGCGAGCTTCTCGATGGACTGGTGGCGGAGGGAGTTGCAGCGCAAGCCTTTGCTGCCGATGCCAGCCAGCCTGCATCGATCGAGGCAGCCATTGCGATGGTGTCATCCAACTTGGGCGAGCCCGAGGTCTTGATTTATAACGCCTCTGCATTTCGACCAGGGCCCGCAGGAAGCCTGACCAGTGCGGAGGTCCTCTCAGACCTTAATGTGATCGTTGGCGGTGCCTTAACGTCGGCAAATGCGGTGATCCCTGGGATGAAGCAGCGGGGTCATGGAACAATCATGTTTACTGGTAGCAGCTGGGGAGAAGTACCTAATCCTGCCTTCGCTTCCACCTCTATCGGCAAAGCCGCCTTGCACCATCTGGCACGCATGTTCGCCTTGGATTTACAAGGCAGCGGCGTGCATTCTGTCTTGTTCATCATCAAGGGCCTGGTCCACTCCGAGACAACCGAAAATCCCAAGCGGATTGGCGAAGCCTTCCTAAAGGCCTATCGGCTACCAATCTCGCCTGAGCCAACAGAGATCGTGTTTGAAACCCAACCCGAACCCTGAGGCTCTTGCTGTGTTAGCTCGGTCAAGCTGCTAATCGAAAAGCTGATGTCCATGGCCTCATCAGGGAGGCCTTGCTGGATAATCGATCCCTGGAGTTACTGAGCCAAGCTGACCCGCTTGCGCAAGCGCCTAGACCAGGCCAATGCCGAGATGGCACCGAAAACAGGCAAGGGGCCTGGAACATCAGACGATTGCAGGGCGCTCGCATAGGTCCCGTCAGAAATCCCTACTGTGTCAAAGCTAGTAACGCGGAAGTCCGTTTGGGCCGGATCAGCGACTGGGATCCCGGTTGTCGGGACCAGTGTGCCGCCGATTCGGGCACCATCAATCCCTGTGGGCTTGGCGAACATTGACGAGACTAAACCGCCTGGTTCATTGAGGTCCAGGGTTGCCAGGGTTCCCGTCGGAGTGAAGGTGGCATTGATGACCGTGAAGGGGCCAAAATCAGACCAATTGCGAGCTGTCCATACTGACGACGAACGGCTCTCCCACTGCAGATCCTTGTAGGAGACAGCAGAACCCGCTTGAGGATTGAGTGCTGAGATATTGAATTCCCAGCTATCGGTTCTCGGAAATGCTGTGAAAATATTCGAGAAATCAATCAGAAAGTTCTGACCTAGCTTCACTTCTCCAAAACTAGATCCAGGTGGATCGACTTTGTGGCCCCAAGCCAAGGTCCTGGGAGATCAGGTGATCCTGGTGATGATTCATCTCGAGAACGCCCAACTCAATCAGGCCCGGATCGCCGAACGGATCGCCGAGGGCGGCCAGCTTACACGCCATCTAAACCGTCTTCCTGCCTGGGCCGATGCCCTACTCGATGGAGCCCGAGTGGATTTCAGGCGATTGAAATTAATAGGCGAGTCTGCTGATTCGGTTCGACCCCAGGGTCAAGGGCGGCCCCTGATCGAAAAGATCTGTGCGTCTTGCCGCCCCGGCTGAGCCTGAAACCCTTACTCCTGGAATTTCAGCGCCTTGATCTCGCGGCGGCCAGGGCCAAACCACCAAGACCGGCCAGCCCCACCGCCCCGGCAGCGATGATGCCAAACGCCGCCAGGTTGATCAAACCGATCGTGGCCTGAATCTCAGCGCGATCGTTTACATGGGGGAAGGGCGATTGGGGCGCCGGCAGGTCTAGGAAGGCGCAAAGGGGATCCCAGCCTTGGTCGACGCTGTAAACCAGCAGGCGCTCAGGCGGCACAGCGGCTTTCACCTCTTCAATGTGCTCGTGATAGCGGGCGATGGCGGCCTGGCGATTGACCATCGTGCCGCGGTGGGCCCGTTGCCAGACCAGCTGGTGGGTCATGTCGCCGAGGGCGCGGGCGAAGGGGCTGACGGCGGCGAGCAGCTGGAACTGCCACATCCGTTCGGTGAAATAGATGGTCTCAAGGGTGCTCTCGTACCAGGCGTCAGCACCACCGGGATGCAGGGTGAGGATCACTTTGGCCTCGGGATTGGCCGCAACCAGCTCCCTCCAGACACAGCTGGCCGGATTGTCCACCGCCGCCGCGTAGCCCGCGAACACCTCGTCCCAGGGGTGCTGCTGGCCCGGTTGGCCGGCGGCCACCCGGCGCCAGAAGGCCAGATGGTGGCGATTGGCCCGGTTACGCAGCACCTCCACCATGTGGTAACTGGGCAGGCCCAAGCTGTTAAGAGCCGTGTAGAGGGACAGGGTGCCCGTGCGGCCAAAGCCAGCGCCGATCAGTTGCAAGGCCATCGCCCGATTCCCCTGGCTCGGCAAGCGGCCACAACTTTGAGGATGCTGCCGCAAGCACCCCGGCAACGGCGGGCTCCATGGGCAGCCCCGGGCCGATCGGTCAGACTGGGGTCAGGCGTTTTGAGGTTGCCCGTGATGAGCCAGGAGCGAGACGTCGTCCAGTCCCCTGCCGAGACCAGCGGTGATGGAGTCCAAGAGCTGGGCCTCCATCCCCACGATTTCGACGTGCAGAAGCAGATCCACCAGCAAATCCGCAACGATCCCGATTACGACGACTGGGAGTACGGCACCGAACCCCTGCCCCATGAGGCCTGGGTAGTGCGCTCGGAGCGGGCTGCTTCCGAGGCTGACGCCCAGGCCGATCCCCAGGCCGTTCCCCAGGCAAGTGAACCGCAAACCGGCTCAGTCCCAGGTGCAACCCCAGTTGTGGCATGGGAAGACAACAGCCCTGCCTGAGCTCAGGGCGCACCTCTGGCTGGGTTGAGGCCGCTCAGCAGTCGTTGCTGCTGCTGATAGCGGCCGATCTGGGCCACCAGGGGCAGGCCAAGCAGGCAGGCCAGGGCGGTCGCCAGCCAGAGCCAGAGGCCGTGGTGGTGGTGGTCAAGAAACCAGCCCGCCAGCAGGGGCGCCGCAAAGGAACTCAGGGCAAAACATTGGGAAAACAGGGCCATCGCCAGGCCCTGGTGGTCGGTGGGCGTCAGTTCAACCACCGCCTCGGTGGCGATCGGCAGGAAGGCCGCTTCGCCTAGGGCCACGGGCAACAGGGCCAGGGCCACCAGAACCGCCCCATCAGCGACCAGGGCCGAGAGGGCCAGCAGGCCGCAGCCCAGGCCAAAGCTCAACAGGCTGATCGTGAGGCCGAGTTTCAGGGGCTTTTTGGCCAGGAACTGGCCCACGGGCCACTGGATCAACAGCAACAGGCCCAGCTGGCCGCCGATCAACAGGGCGCCTGTTCCCTGGGGCAGGGCCGGCCGCTGCAGCCCGCCCCGCACGAGATCGAGGGGCAGGGCGCTCTGCATCAGGGCCGGAATCGCCGTCGCCACCACCGTCAGGGTCAGCATCGGCAATAGGGGCGGTAGCCACTGGCGCCAATCGCTTTGGCGACCTTCGGGCGCCACCGGGGCCGGCGCCGCCAGGGGGTTGCCCAGCAGCAGGGTCACCACCACCACCAGGCCGCAGATATCGACCAGATAGATGCCGCGCAACTGGCCGTTGAGCGCCAAGCCCGCCCCGATCAGGGCACCCAGGGCGATTCCAAGGGCATCGGCCGTGCGGGCCAGGGCATAGCCCCGGGCCGACGGCAGGGGCTGGCAGCTCAAGGACACAGCCAGCTCCATGGCCGGCCAGTAGAGCCCCACGGCCGCCCCAAACAGCAGTTGGCCCAGCAGGTAGTCGCCGACCTGGTGAGCCCCGAAAAGCAAGGCATCGGCCACCATCGCCAGCAGGGCCGCTAGCAGCACCGGCAGGGAGCAGCGCAGCCCCCGATCCAGCAAGGCGCCACTGGCGAAACGCCCCACCGTGCCCGCCACAGCTCCCAGGGCCAGACCCAGGCCCACTTCTGAGGCTGTAAAGGCGTCGTTATGGAACACCATGGGGGTGAGATAGAGGACGCCCCCTGCGCCAATACTGGCCACCATGCGAACGGTCGCCACTTCCCTCAGGCCTGCGGGAAACTGGTTCCACCAGCCCCAAGGCGGCGACTTTGCCTTCGGCCGTTTCAAAGTTCTGCCAACGCCTCGGCCCGATCGTCACCAGTCTGCTGCTGGGGGTGGCGCCGCTGGCCCAGCCGGCCCAGGCGGCCCAGGAGTTGGTGGTGCGGCTCGATGGCCTAACCCTGCCGCTTGAGATTGACCAATTAGCGGCCTGGGCCCGGGATCCGGCCCATCCCCAGGGGGATCTGGGGGTGTGGTTCGACCTGCTCGAACCGAGCAGCCGCGCCGATTTATTGCGCCTGCTGCGGGCCCCCCTGGTGCAGGACCGCTCCCTAGCCCGCCAGCTGATCGAGAGCTGGGCCGGTGAGCAGGTGCTCGGCGCCATGGGCGAGCTGATCAGCGGCGATACCTTGCCCGCGGCCTGGCAGCCCCTTGCCGCTGAAACGGACTCCAGGCCGCCCCAGGCGCTGCCGTCCCTGACCCTGACGGGCTTGCCCCTAAATGGCTTGCCCCTGAATAGATCGGCCCCGACTGGCTTGGCCCCAGCCCGGGAGCAGCCGACCGGCGGGCTCGACTTCGGCGCCCCCCCAGGTCCGCTCCCGCCCCTGCCGGCAACGGCATCGGCGCTGCCGCGGGCCCAGAGCCCAGCAGCCCAGTTGCCAGCAGCCCAGGCCGCCGACTTGCAGGCCGGGGGGCCCCTGCTGCTGAAGTCCCTAAGCCGGCTGCTCGAGCATCGCCAGGTGGTGACCACCATCGACCTGTTGCAGGCAGTGCCCACCAGCCGGATCCATCTCAACCTCGACGCCCTGGTGGCAATGGCGGGCCAATGGCGCCAGCAATTAGAGGCCCAGCGCCAGGCCCTGGCCGTGCTGCGCCGCCTGCCCCTGCAGGAGCGCGGGCCCCTACTGCCGATCACCGATGGGTTAGCGATCGCCAGTTCTGCTGGAAGTTCTGCAGAAAGTGATGCGACCAGTGCTGGCACTAGTTCTGCGAGCAGTTCTGCGCGCAGTGCTGGCAGCAGTTCTGCGAGCAACTCTGCAACCCGTTCAGGCAACAGTTCAGCGCAGGGCCCTGCAAGCAGGTCTGCGGGCCTGGTGGCCCTAGTCCCGCGCCAGGCGGCCGGGCAGGGGCCAAGCCCACTATCCGGACGCAGCCAGGTGCTCAGCCTGGCGGTGCCCCACCGCAGCAGCCCCTTGCAGCTGGTGCTCTGGCCCGCCCAGGCAACGGTGAGCGCCCCGGGCTGGGTGTTGTTGATGCCGGGCCTGGGCGGCAGTGCCTCCCAGCTCGGCTGGCTGGGGGCCGCCCTGGCGGAGCGGGGCTGGCCGGTGGTTGTACTGGAGCATCCCGGCAGTGATGAGCAGGCCGTGCGCGCCCTGCTCGATGGGCGTCAGCCGCCGCCCGGGGCCGAAACCCTGCCGATCCGGCTCCAGGACGTGCAGGCGGTGGTTGCAGCCGAACAGGCCGGCCGCCTGCCGCCCCTGGGCCGCTCGGTGGTGCTGATGGGCCATTCCTTTGGCGGCCTCACCGCCCTGCTGGCGGCGGGCCTGCGCCCCGAAGCCGACCTGGCAGGCCGCTGCCGCCGGGCCCTACGCCAGATCCCCCTAACCAACCTGTCGCGGTTGCTGCAATGCCAGCTGGCCCGGGTGCCCCTGCCAGCGCCCAAACCCCTGGCCCAGCCGGTGGCGGGCCTGGTTCTCTTCAACGGCTTCGGCAGCCTGCTCTGGCCAAACCGGGGCCTGGGCGGCCTGGCGGCGCCGGTGTTACTGGTGGGCGGCAGCCTCGATCTGGTCACCCCGCCCCTGAGCGAGCAGCTGGAACTCTTTCTGCCAGCGGCCAACCCGCGCAATCGCCTGGCCCTGGTGGACGGGGCTAGCCATTTTTCGCCGGTGCGGATCCGTCCCGGCTCCCAGGCCCTGTTCCAACTGGGGGATGACCTGGTGGGACTGGCCCCCGAGCGGGTGCAGGGGATGGAGCTCAGTCTCACCAGTGAGTTCCTGCTCGGCCTGGAAACCGCCATGGTCTTGCCGCCCCAGCGCCGCAAGCTCGGGGGCGTGAACGCCTACGTGCTCGATCGCGCTGCTGCCGCTCGCTGGCGGGCGGCACTCAGAAATTGATGCGGGGATCGAGCAGGGCCACCAGCAGGTCAACCGCCACGCTCACGGCCACCACCAGAGCCGCCACCACCACGACGATCCCCTGCACCACCGGATAATCCCGCTGGCCGATCGCCTCCTGCAGCCGAAAGGCGATGCCGGGCCAGGAGAAGGTGACCTCGATCAGCAGGGCGCCGCCGATCAGGGAGGCCACGGTGATGCCGGTGATCGTGAGCACCGGCAACAGGGCATTGGGCAGGGCATGGCGCAACACCACCCGGGTTTCGCTCAGGCCGCGGCTGCGGGCCGCCTCGACGTAGTCGGAGCGCAGGGCCCGCCGCAGGTTGAGCCGCAGGGCGTTGTCAAAGATGCCGCTGAGCAGCACCCCCAAGGTGGCGGCAGGCAGCACCAGGTGGCGCAGGCTGGCAGAGAACTGGCTCCAGCTGCCGGCCCTCAGGCTGTCGAGCAGGTAGAAGCCGCTACCGCTGGGGGGCACCAGGGTGGCCGGGAAGCGGCCACCCACCGGCAACCAGCCGAGCCACACCGCAAACACCAGCTGCACCACCATGGCGGCCCAGAAGGGGGGCAGGGCGTAGGTGCCGATGCCATAAAGGCGCCCGGCCAGGTCGAGGCGCCCCTCCGGCCTGGCGATGCCGCTGAAACCCACCGCCAGCCCCAACACGGCGGCGATCAGCAAGGCGAGCACCCCCAGTTCCAGGCTGGCGGGCAGGCTGCGGCCAATCACGCTGAGCACCGACTCCTGGTTGGTGAGGGAGGTGCCCAGCTGGCCATGGAGCAGGTCCCAGAGGTAGTGGCCGTATGGGCTGGCCAGGGATTGATCGAGGCCCAGCTGGTGACGCAGGGCGGCACGGGCCGCCTCAGGAGCCCGGGTGCCGAGCAGGGCATCGATCGGATCCCCCGGCGCCACCCGCAACAGCAGGAACACCAGGCTGGCGATCAGCCAGAGCATCACCGGCAGCAACAGCAACCGGCTGGCCAGATAAGCAAGCAGTTGGCGGCGCCGGCTCATCGGGTGCCTCCAGGCTGGCTGGGGGTCTTCCGCAGGCTTGCCGAACTCGTGGCGACAGGGGCAGCGCCCCGCTGGGGCCGCCGCTGCAGGGCTTGCAGCACCAGGCGACCGGAGCCATCGAACTGGGGGGTGGCCAGCCAGGACTGGGCCCAGGCCCGCGGCGGCACCCGCCAGAGGGGCAGGTAGGGGCTGGCGGCGGCGACGCGCCGCTGGATCCGGGTCACGAGCTGCTGGCGGGCCGGACCCTGCTCGACCTCCAGGCCGGCCAGCTCCGCCGCCAGACCCGGAGCACTCCAGAAACTGCCACTGGCGGCGCTATCGCCGGCGAGACAGCGATTCGCCTGGGCACGCCGGCAGCCCAGCAGGGGCTGGAGATAGGCATTGGCATCGGGGTAGTCGCCGCTCCAGTCGAGCAGGATCAAAGGAAAGGCCCCAGCGCCCAGCTGGCGATAGGCGGTGGTTGATTCGATGCCATTGATCTCAAGGCTGATGCAGTCGCCCAGGTCGCGGCGCAGCTGGGCCTGCCAGGTGAGGGCAAAGAGCCGATCGGCCGGCACGTTGGAGCGGAAACTTAGGGGCAGGCTGAGGCGCCGGCCCGGGGCAGGCCCCTTGACCTGGCAGTAGCCGGCCCGGCGGAACAGGGCCCGGGCCTGGGCCGGGTCGTAGGCGGGCCAGCTGGCGGGCTGGCTGCCCGGCAAGGGACCGGGCACCAAGTTGCGCAAGGGATCGCGCATGCCGTAGCTGACCCGCTCGCTGATCAGGCGGCGATCAAGCCCGTAGGCCAGGGCCCGGCGCAGGTCGGGGTTGGCCAGGGGCGGCTGGTCGCTGCGCAGGGTGAGATAGCCAATCTCCACCGCCGGCCCGAGGCCCTCGACCAGATCGCCGCGCCGGGCCCGCCGGTGCAGGTCTTTTTGTTGGTCGCTATCGAGGCCGCTGGAGAGCAACACATCGACTTCACCGCTGAGCAGGGCGCCAAACAGGGCGGTGGAGTTGCTGAGGGTGACCAGGCTCAGGCCCCGGTTGGCGGTGGGCGGTCCCCAATAGCCGGCATAGGGCAGCAAGCGCTGCTGCTGGGGGGTGAAGGCCGCCAGCCGGTAGGGGCCCGTGCCGATGAAGCGATCCCGCAGGGAGCTGCGGGCATGGGCCCGGTAGGCCAGGGGCGAAACCGGGGTGAGGTTGATCGAACTGAGCACGGCCGCCAGGGAGGCGCAGGGGCGCTTGAGCCGCAGTTCCAGTTCGAACGGCCCGCTCGCCGCCACGGCCGCCACCCGCTCATCGAGCAGGTAGCTGACCTTGGCCAGGGCCAGGAAGCGCCGGAGGCTGAACACCATGGCGGCCGCATCAAAGCGCGTTCCGTCCTGGAAGCGCACGTCCTGGCGCAGGGGAATGCGGGCGATCAGGCCGCCGCCGCTAAACCGGGGCAAGGCCGTGGCTAGGCGCGGCCGGATCCGGCCCGCGGCATCGCTGGCGTAGAGGGGATCCCCCAAGGCACTAAGCAGCTGGGTACCGGCGAAGGTGGTGACATCCACCGGATCCACCGATTCGAGGCTGCTACGGCTGGCCACCACCAGTTCCCCCGGGGGATGGGGCGGCTGGCAGGCGCCCAGCAGGGGCAAGCAGGCCAGCAGCGGCAGGCAGGTCAAGGGCGGCAGCCCAGCCAGTTGGGGCAGCCACACCGGGCCCCAGCGGCCGCTGGGGGCACCTGGGCCAGTCCCTTGGGCCTGGGATCGCCGGCGCGGTTGCGGCCAGGGAGCGTTCCACCCGGAACAACGGCTGGCCCGGCCCGGGGGTGGGGATGGAACGGGGGCGGAACGGTCCAGCGCGAAGCCTGGTCAGTGGGACCTATTCAAGACCCCGCCTGGCTGGAGCAGGCCAAGGCCTGGGCCTGGGCCTGGCTCCAGGCGGCTGGGCCCGGATGGGGAGATCCGTGGCCCTGGGCTTCGCCCTGACGAGCTCCAACCGAATAGATGGGGCAGGAATGGCCGGCGTGGGGCAAGCCATGCACCAGCTGCAGGGAGATTTCAAACACGGGCGAACCGTGGCGGGCCATGGGCCAGCGCCGCACCCAGCAACGGTTCTGATCGTCGTCAACACCGATCACCTGATACAGGTGCTCATCGCTGGTGAGGTGAACGCAGTCACCCTGATGGAGGGTCATCGCTTGAGGGAATGACGGGTCGTGAGGCGGGGGTGGAGGAGAGATCACCGGGGAGGCATTTGCCAAGGATTTCGCCGCCTGGGCCGTTCGCATGTTCGCTGCGATACAAAACTGGCGGGTGGTGGTGGGATGGAGACCGGGCGGGCGCCGGGGACGCGGCCCAGGACCTTCAGGTTTGCTTCCATATTGCCCCAGGGCCCGGAGGCTCGCCAGGGATCGCCACACCCCCGAGCGCCCTGGTTGAGTCTGGTCGGCGCGGTTGGCTACTTCGCTGTTGGCTACTTCGCCGTTGGCTACTTACCCAACAGCGACATCGATCCACTACAAAACCTGAAGCAGATCTGCGCCATGGCTATCGCGCATCAGCAATTTGATGCAGCAAAATAATTCTACAGGAGCCAACTAGGCTTGATAGTGATAAATGAATCCGGATCACGATGTCTACACTTCATGGCGCTCCTGGGGGGCAGGGCCGGCCTCGCTTCGATGTCGTGGCCGCAGCCGCTGGCACCAGCGCCCAGAGCAACACAGGACCCTTCCCGGGCCCAGGGTCTACCCCTGAAGCCCTAGGCAAACGGCTGAACTCCACCATTGGCAAACTTCTCCTGGCAGGCGCCCTGCTGCTGGGAGCGACCAGCCAGCTCTCGGCCGGCTCCGCCCAGGCCGCCAACGCCTACTCCTGCGCGCCCAAAACCTCCGGCGGGCCAGGAGGCTTTTTCAGCATTAACTTCAGCGCAATCCTTGCCGGCGACACGATCACCTGCGGCGACAAGGAGTTCACTGTTAACAGTTTTAACTTCGGCAATCCCGGCAGCATTGATTTTGAATGGGTGGAGATCAATCCATTGCCTGGCTTTGCCGATGATCTCTTTAGCACCAATATCAATTTCGCGCCATCGATTGTTGGCGCAAAGTCGGGCTTCTTTGACTACAACGTGAAAATCCTTAACCCCAAGTATCGCTTTGATTCGGTGCAATTGGATAGTACGGTTGCCATCAATGGAACGCCTGGCTCAACATCCGTGATCAAGCAGGTAACGGCTGGCCCCACCCTGGTATCCCTCGATGGCGGCCAGGTGGGGCCGATTCCCTTCCAGACCCCCTCGCCAATTACGGTGCGCGACACCTGGAATGTGGTCAGCAAGGATGTGCTGACCAACATCAAGGACACCTTGACCCAGGAGGAAGTACCCGGCCCCCTGCCCCTGCTTGGCGCCGGACTCGCCTTTGGCTGGAGCCGCAAACTGCGCAAACGGCTGAACCTCGCCCGAATCTCTTGAAGGCCGGGCTTTTACTCACTCAACAGCCCTGAGTTGATAGTCGGGCAAAATGCCAACTTGACCAGCTTAATCGCCATACAGCCAGCCATGCCATCGCAGTGATTTACGCTCTATTAACAACATTGCCCCGCCACTTGGCGGGGTTTTTTATGGCAATTCTGCTTAGCCGAGCTCAGAAGCCTCGGAAAGCTGCGGCTTGCAAGGGAAACGCAACCGCGTTCACAAACTGCCTCTGCCGGTAAAACGCCTTCTCAGCATCCATGCCGCAAGCATACGCCAATACTATTGCGTATCAGCAAGTTTATGCGGCGCCTATAAGCACCCGCAACTGTTTACGATTGAAGCTGATCAACGAGCTTTTCAAGATGACCATTTCCAAGGGTGATGCCCGTTCTGGAGGCACCAGGGACCCTGAGGCCGCACCCAAGAAAAGTCGCTTAGGTAGTTGGCAATCCGCCCTTCCCAAAGCCCTGCTTGGCGCCGCCATGGTGCTGGCTGGCGCTGGCTCCCTACTCTCTGTTGGCGCAGCAAAGGCCGCCAACGCCTATACCTGTCTTCCCAGAACTGTTGGCGGTCCTGGCGGTTTTTACAATATGAAACTCTCTGATATTGGCATCGGCGACACGGTCACCTGCGCCGATAAGAAATTCACAGTCAATGGCTTCGATTTTGGCGGCTTGGCGGATGGAGAAATCACCTTTGAATGGATTGAGGTTGACCCGGATCCTGGCTACCTGGATGATCTCTTCAGCAACGATATTCACTTCAATCAATCCGTTGCAGGCCCGGCGACTGGCTACTTTAACTACAGCATTCAAATCACTGACCCTTCCTACTACTTTGACACCGCCCAGCTTGATAGCACTGTGGCGTTAAGCACCAATCCAAACACCAGCCAAACCATCGTAACAAAAACAATCACGGGGCCAACTGGCACGCCAGTTCTTACGTCTACCGACGGCAGCCACGTCGGCCCAATCTTCTTATTGCCAGACAATTCACTCAAATTCATTCAAGTCAACGACAGCTGGAGTGTCGCTTCGGGGGATATTCTTAGCCATATCCAAGACACCTTTACACAAGACACCCCAGGGCCCCTGCCCCTCCTGGGCGCTGGTGCTGCCTTCGCCTGGAGCCGCAAACTGCGCAGCCGGGTCAAATCGGCAGCGACCCAGGCCTGATCCTCTCGATCAGGGAGATCGCGTTGCAAGGTTTAGCGGAAGGGTCTGCCTAAACGATTCTGTTGAATGGACTTGTTTTGAGCCGACCCCGCCAGGCTCCTTCTCACTGGTGGCTGGGTTATTTCAACAACCCAGCCTTTGGGCTTGGCAAGCCCTGGCCCAAAGGCGCAGCCCCCCCCAGCGGTGGGGCTTTTTTGTGGTCAGCGGCTTAGAGCGTGCGCAGGCAGGCCGCCACCGACTCGACCGCAGAGAGGGCCGTGATCGCTGCCAGGGCGCCGCGGAAGCGGGCTTCCTGCACCTGGTGGGTGATCACCACGATCTCGGCCCCGGGGCCGTCTGTTTCGTATTGCACGATCGACTGGATTGAGACGCCAGCGGCGCCGAAGCAGGTGCCGATCTGGCCGATAACGCCGGCCTCGTCTCGGGTGAGCAGGCGCAGGTAGTTGCGGTGGTGGCTCTCCAGACCATCCACCAGACGGCAGCGGTTCCAGCTGCTCGCCGCCAGCAGGGGATCGAGGCCGGCCGAGGCGCCACCCACCTGGCGGATGCCGGCGATGTTGAGGATATCGGCCACCACAGCCGAGGCCGTCGGCCCCGCCCCGGCGCCGGGACCGAAGAACATCACCTGGCCCACAGGATCGCCCTCCACCAGGATCGCGTTATTGACCCCATGGACGCCGGCTAGGGGGTGGTGCTTGGGCAGCAGGGTCGGATGGACGCGCACATCGAGCTGCTGGGCGCCGTCGTCGGCTTGGCCGACATGCTCCGCCACGGCCAGCAGTTTCACCACAAAGCCGAGGCGGGCGGCGTAGTCAACGTCGCGGGCTTCGAGCCGGTCGATGCCTTCGGTGGCGATCCCAGCCCGATCGACCGGGCCCCCGTAGGCAAGCCCGGCCAGGATGGCGATCTTGTCGGCCGCATCGCCGCCCTGCACATCGGCCGCCGGATCAGCCTCGGCGTAGCCCAGCTGCTGGGCATCGGCCAGCACGGCGCCGTAATCGGCGCCCTCATCGGCCATGCGGCTGAGGATGTAATTGGTGGTGCCGTTGATGATGCCGCTGACCCGCTGGATGCGGTTGCCGCCCAGGGATTGCTTCAGCGGTTCGATGATCGGAATGCCGCCACCCACAGCCGCCTCGATCAACACATACACCCCTTTGGCCTTGGCGGCGGCGGCGATCTCATCGCCATAGCGGGCGATTACGGCCTTGTTGGCGGTCACCACCGGTTTGCCGGCGGCGATCGCTCGCAGGATCAAGCTGCGGGCCGGCTCTAGGCCGCCCATCACCTCCACGACAATCTCCACGGCCGGGTCATCGACCACGGCTTCGGGATCGGTGCAGAGCAGCCCCTCGGCGATCGCCACGGGCCGGGGCCGGGCCAGGTCGCGCACGGCCACCCGTCTGAGTTCCAGGTCGGCCACTAGGGGATGGCGCCCCTCGGGGGTGGCCAGGATGGCTGCCACGCCTGCCCCCACCGTGCCCAGACCCAGCAAGCCGATGCCGATGGTCATGCCCGCGCTGCCGTCAAAGACGAGATCCTAGAAATCACCGGGCCGCGCAGGTGCTGCCGGGCTCGGCTGGACCTGGTAACGGAGTGGGCTCGGATCCAGGGATGGATCCAGGGATGGATGCAGGCTTGGATGCTGGGTCAAAAGAGGTGGTGGAGGCAAGGGTGGGCGCCTGCAAGGCCCGGGCCTGGGCCTTCATCATCGCCAGGATGTTGAGAAAGCCATTGGCCCGCGACGGCGTGAGGCTGGCCTGCAGGCCCGTTTCGGCCAGGAAGGCCGGATCCAGGCTGGCGACCTGGGCCGGTTCGAGTCCTTCCAGCCCTTCGATCAGCAGGGCCAGGAGCCCCTTGGTGATCGCCGCATCGGAATCCCCCTGCCAATGCAGCCGGCCAGCGCGCAGCTGGGCCACCACATAAACCTGGGAGACGCAGCCCTTGACCTTGAAGGCGTCCTGGCGGAATTCATCGGCCAGGGGCTCCAGCTTCTTAGCGAGCCAGAGCACATATTCATAACGGCGCTTGGGGTCTGAGCTGGTCTTGAGTCGCTCAACAATCCGATCCAGGGCCGGGCTGTCAGTGGCCATCAACCGCGCCGGCGGCGGCGATCCAGACCGATCAGCACGCCCGCCAGGCCGCAGAGGCCCCCCAGCACCAGAACACCGGGATGCAGGGCCGTCGCCAGGCCATCTGCCAGGCCGGGCCCGTGGCGGTCGCTAAGGCGATCCAGCTGGGCCTTGCCCCCTTGCACAGGCATGTTGAGGTAGTCGCGGTGGCCGGGGCCCCCATCCACCTGCAGTTCCCAATCGCCATTGGCGCCCTTGGGCAGGGCAAAACTGAGCTGGCCCTGGTTGTCGGTGTGGCCGACCTCAATCGGCTGGCCACCCGGGGGGATCAGGCGCACCTGGGCCGCCACCGCCGGCAGGCCGCTGGAAAACTGGCTGTGCACCAGCAGGCCATTGCTGAGACTCGCCACCCGGGTGAGGCTGCTTTCAATGGCGTGGGCCTCCACCTTGGCGGCCGTGCCCAGCAGCGCTGCGCTGGCGGCGATAGCCGCGATGACGACCTTTCCCGCCACAGCGACCGGGCCGCGGCGACCCAGGCGCCGAGCAGCAAGCCGCCGGGCCGCGCCTAGGGACTGGCCAGCGGCAGGCAGGGCTGCGGAGCGCGACATGGCGAAGAAAGATGAGGTGATCAAAACGCTACCGGGAAAGGCGTCGGTTTCCGAAGGGGGCAGGGCTCCCGAGCCCAAGCTCCCTCAGCCCAGCCACCGACTGATCACCCAGGAGGAGTGCATCGGCTTACCCAAGCCGGTGGCTCTGGGGCTGGCTCAGGAGGCGGACCAGCGGCTGTCGCTGCCCTTACCGGCCTGCACCATGCGCACCATCGAGGTCACCATCATCGAGAGGGCGTCGTTGTCCTGGTTGCGGCCCTTGAGTTCGGAGTGGAGCACCCGATCAGCAGCACTGGTGGGAGCGCCGCTAGCGCGGCGGCTGGCGGGGGAACGCAACTGGTGGGGGGCCAGGGAATCCAAGGCAGCTCAACAAGCCAACCCACGGATCTTGGCAAAAGAACTCTCGAAGCGCTGGCCCCTCGGGGAATCGTTAATGAGGCGGGTCCTAAGCCGCTGACGAACTAACGATCCGGCAGCCAGTGAACCCCCGTCTGATCGAGCCAGCCATCCAGGGGCACATCCCAGGCGTCTCGGGGCAACCGCTCCACCAGGCAGGCCGCCGGCAACACGGCCAGGGCGGGAACAGCCCGCCAGGCCGGATCGGCGCGCAGGCGGTCGTACCAGCCGCCACCGGAGCCCAGCCGGATCCCCTGGCGATCGAAGCCGAGGGCGGGCACCAGCAACAGCCCCAGTTGGTCTGGGGCGAGGGCAGGCCCCTGCGGTGCTGGGATGCGGCAGTGGTCGGGTTCAAGCGGCTCGCCCGGCTGCCAGGCCCGGTACTCCAGATGCCCCTGGCCAGGGGGGCCCGTCACCGCCGGCAGGGCCAGCCTCCCTGCCGGCGCGGCGCTCCCTGCTGCTGCCGCCAGGACAACCAGCTCACCACAATCACTCTGGTCAGCCAGACCGCGCAGGTCGATTTCACCGGCCAGGGGCCAGTAGAGCCCCAGGCGTTGGCCAGGTGGCAGGCTCTCAACCACCTCCCGCCGCGCCAGCGCAGCGATCGCCCTCTGAAACGCTCGCGCCTGCTGGAGCCGCAGCGGCCGCAATCTTTGGCGCCACAGGGCCTTGGCGTCACCTGGCTCCTGGGAGGGCTCCATGTCGCCGTCTTGGTCCTGGTCCATTTTCTGGTCCATGCCATGGTCCATTTTCTGGTCCATGTCCGTGCTTAGCGCTGAAACCAGCCGGTGAGGGCCACGGCCAGGGCGTCGGCGGCATCGTCAGGACGGGGCGGATGCTCGAGATTGAGCTCCCGCATCACCGCCGCCAGCACATCGCCCTTATCGGCGTGGCCATGGCCGGCTAAAGCCAACTTGATCTGCATCGGCGGAAACTCCACCACCGGCACCCGGAACCGGGCCAGGGTCATGATCACGACGCCGCGGGCTTGAACCACCGCAATGGTGGTACTGGAGCGGTAGAAAAAAAACTTTTCAACTGAGGCCAGATCGGGTTGCCAGCGGCGCAGCAATTGGCGCAGGTCGGAGGCGATTTCCACCATCCGGTCGCCCTCGGAGCGGCCCGGATCGGTGCTGATCATGCCGCAATCCAGCATGCGCTGCTCGCCCGCCTCGAAGTCGATCACGCCATAGCCGACCCGGGCCAGGCCCGGGTCGATGCCGAGGATCCTCATGGCGAGACAACAGACAACCCGAGGCCAGCCTGAAAGGGAAAGGACAAGCCTCTCACCCCATGGCTACAAAACAGGTGGTGAGAGGCAGCAGCATGGTGTCCTGCCTCCAGGCCACAAGTGCAGCAGGTCAGGACGCCATCAGCGGTTGCAAGTACCCTCACGGATCAAAGCAGACCATCGGCAACCGCTTTTTAAATCACGGTAGTAACCGACCTAAAGGCAAAGCCAACCACCTGGTCATCAAAATCACGGTCGCCACCGCCGGGCAGATCCTCGAGGCCAAAGGTGCAGTTGCCGAGGCTCACAAAGTGGGCGATACCATCTTGGTTGCCTTGGGCAAAAGCGACAAAGGTGTTGCCGTTCACCTGGGCGATTGGCGCTAGGTAGGTGGATTCCTCCAGGGTGATCGCAACAGCTGCACTGGCTTGGCGATTCCCCACCCGCAGGCCGGTGAGGGAGTCAACCATGTTTTTCAGGGCCGCAGCGCCATAGGCAGCCGCGGTGGTGCCCGCCTGGCCAGGGGTGAGGGTGCCCTTGCTGGGGTCGGTGGGATCAAGCCACACCGTGCCATTGATGTCGAGGGCGCGATAGAAGCCGGTGACGGCATCAAAGGAAGCCTCGCGAGCCAGGGAGTAGGAGCCGGCAACCTGTTGATCGGCGCTAAACCCGGTGAAATCGAGCACGGGCGCCAGGCCCTGTTCCTGACCGATCAGGGCATTGAGGCCTTGGTCGCGATCGGTAATTAGGGCAAGCGAAAGGCTCACGCCACTAAGGGAGGAGAACACAACCGGGCCATTCGGTTGGCCCACTGAAGTGAAAATCTGAAGACGGGGATCACTAGCACTACTAAGCAGGTCCAAACTGCTATCAACCACTTCAAAAAAGCGGACCGACTGGCCATTGATCAGCAGAATTTCTCGACTTAGCGACGTGCCAGTCGCGAGGGTGACATCAGACGATTCCAAAGTGGAGAAGAGAGTCTGCGCGCGGGAGCGCAGAATAGCCAGATCGGCAAAGATTGAGTTAAAAGCCTTATCAACACTAGTTAGATCGCTAGCCTCATCGGCATCTAGCACCACATAGCCGACCTGGTTGGAGCTGGCAGCTCGCCCATTGAGGCTGGCGTTCAACACCAGGCTGGCGGGAGCAATGTTACCGGTATCGGCAGCCAGGAGCGTTTTACCAGTTGCAATTAGCTTCACTTCTGCAAGATTCACAACGCCAGCTGTGGAGGGGTCATGAATCTCTCCATCGCCACTTGGCCCGGTATCACCTAGACCACCATCGACGAACGTGAGGCTAACAAAATCAGCGATGCCATTACCATCGGTGTCGTAAAAACGGGCACCGGCTCGCTCTCTGGCGTTGTAGGTAAGCGACGAGAGAGTGCCGTCAACAGGATCAATGCCGTAATAAACAAACTGGGTATGAGCCTTGCGTTTGCGCCCCCCCTGATTATCGTCCTCACTAATCACCAGATCGTCGCCAACCTGGGTGAGATCCAAAAAGAGTTTGGATTTGCCATTGGCATCAGCAGCAATTGTAAAGTCAACAGCTGTCTGATTGAGCACAACCCCGCTCCCGCTGGGAAGCGCTGTCATCAGCAAGGCATCAAGGCTCGTGGTGGTGAGATCGATACCAACTGTGATGGGTTTTCTAGCCGGATCTAATTTGCTTAAGATCAGGGGCTGCTTCAGCGGATTGGCAGCCTGCAACTGAATCGAGCCATTGATGGCGTTCAAATCAAACCGAAGTTCAACTTGATCATTATTTGAACCATCCTGGTCGAACTTAGTGAGGGCCCCCTCACTAATCACCAGATTTTGAACTCGGGTCTGCGGATCACTCGCCGAGCTATCGGCCGATTGCCGGCGCAGCACCTTGAGATTCAAGGTACTCGCCACGCCCTTGGCGCTTGCGGCTTTATTGATATCAGCCCGGAAGCCAATCGAAGGAGCCAAGCCGGAATCATCAAGCTGCAGATTCAGGCCTGAAAGCACCGGGCGCAAGCCGGCACTGCTCGGGTCAACATCGAGCAAAAGGTGAATCTGCTTTTGGCCCTTATCGTCGAGTTCAGCCACCTGAAGACTGAGGGTGCCATTGCGCAGGGCCGCCATGGCCGCCCCATCGACGGGAACACTGATGTCGGCCGTGGACTGACCAGCCTCTAGGCGCGACAGTCCGGCCACTGGCGTGTAGTGACGACCCGGCTCGGCCGAGCTATTCAGGGGCGAGGAGACATAACTGATCAGCTGGCTGCGGCTGAGATCACCGCTGCGGCTGATTTGGAAACGGGCCAAGCCGGAGCCTGGGGTGGTGCGGTAAGCGGTGATGGTCAAGCCATCACCAAAGGTGTTGCTCCCGGCCACCAAAGACGGCGAAACCCCTGGAACGGAGGGCGTGTCCGTTGTCGTGGTTGGCGTGAAGGATGGGGGCTCCATCGCCGCCATCGCCACCATCGACTCGCCGGAGCCACTGGCGCGCGCAGACTGGGGGCTCTGACCAGCCAGCCCTACCTGAGTCGCGAGCCAGGTGGGGGCAGTCTCACCATCGGGGACCCTCACATAGGCCAGGGTTGGGTTAGTCGTGCCAGCAGATCCGGCGGCATAGGCATACCAGAGGCTACCGCCATAGCTGGTGTCGAAGGATTGGTTGCGCTCAAACTCAGTGCTGAGATTGATGAAATCGGCCGCATCAGGGGTAAGGAAAAGGATGCGATCAGGGTTGATTGCATTAATCGCCGCCGCATCAAAGCTGAGAGTGTTACTGCCGTAGTCGACGGAGCTGATTAGCTCAATGTCCTTGAGCTTGGTACCGGCGAAATACTGCGGCTCAACCACATTAAGCGTAAAGTCATAGGATTGGCCAGCCTGGCCCTGCAGCCGCAGCTGGTCGAAACCCGAGCCGGCATCAATACGCACAAAAGCATTATCGGCAATCGAAATCTGATCATCCCCAGAGCCGGTGTAAATCACATCCAGGCCGCCCTTCGATTGCACCACGTCGGCACCGCTAAGGGTATAGATCACATCAGTCTGAGGCGTACCGATCAACGTGTCGTTACCAGGGGTACCCACTTGGGACGCGATATTGAGATAATCGCCGCCAAAGAGCACATATTGATTGTCAAGCCCCATGGCAGGGTCAGAAGGATCGGAAAGAAGAATGTCGGTGAAGCCATC
>CAMAPJ010000002.1 GCA_945860085.1 Synechococcus sp. UW140
CAGGGCTGATTCAAAGTCTGTCCCAAGGCGCCTGGTCAGCCATGTCAGGGTGAGCTGAGGTTGGCGGAGTCGTCTCCTCTCTGTGCCCGAAAGAGCCACTGCCGCCGCCCATCTCGACCTGATCAGCTACCTCAAGGCCATCCCGGACCAGCGGATGCGGCGTGGCGTTCGCTTTCCGGCTTGGTACCTCCTGCTGGTGGCGGTGCTGGGCATCCTGAGCGGCGGCCAAAGCCTGCGGGATCTGGAGCGCTTTGCCGCCCGTCATCACAGCGTTCTCAACGAAGCGCTGGGCCTGGAGCTGCGGCGTCCGCCCTCGGACTCGTCCTTCCGCTACTTCTTTCTGCAGGTGGATGTGGCAGCCATCTGCGGGGCGATCCGTGACTGGACAATCGCCCAGATCCCTGGTGGTGCAGCCGATCTCGAGCAGCTGGTCTGCGACGGCAAGACGCTGCGGGGTTCGATCGAGCCCACAGCCGCAGGCGGGTCAGTGTTCATTGCCCAGGTGACGCTGTATTCGGCGGCCCTGGGCGTAGCCATCAGCCAGGCCTGCTATGCGACCGGCGAGAACCATGAGCGGGCGGTGCTCAGGCAGCTGCTTGGGGAGCTGGATCTGGAAGGCGTGCTGATCCAGGCGGATGCCCTGCATACCCAGAAGCCGTTTTTCGGCAGCTCCAGGAGCAGGGGGCCGACTTCCTCCTGACCGTCAAGGCTAACCAGAAGACGCTGCACCGCCAGATCCGCAGTCAGTTCCTGGGAAAGCGCAACATCCCTTTCGTGGCAACGGATCACGAGAACAGTCACGGCCGGTCCATCCGTTGGAGCCTGCGTGCCAAACAGGCACCGACGCACATCGCCGAGACCTGGATCGGTACCAGCTGGATCGTGGAGGTGGCGGCCACTGGCAGCCGCAACGGCAAGCCCTTTCAGGCCACCCACCTCTTTCTCAGCAGCCTGCGCACCACCCCAGAAGCCCTGCTGCAACTGGTTCGAGACCGCTGGAGCATCGAGGGCTGGCACTGGATCCGGGACACCCAGCTCCATGAAGATGCTCACCGCTATCGCGGCAATGGCGCTGGAGCCATGGCCACACTGCGAACCGCGGCGCTGAACATGCTGCGGCTGGCGGGTTTTCTGTCGATTCGGGCCGGCATGCAGGCGGTGATGCACGACATCACGACGCTGCTGGCAATGGCAAGGCGACAGCCCAGGCCGAGTCCTGACTGAAACTTTGAATCAGCCCCCCTACAACACAGCAATGGTGAGGCCCTCCCTAGCCATGGCAAGGAAGCTCGAACGCAAAAAACTAACTAACTGGTGGACAGCAGGCGATTCATCATGCTCCTTTAAAACAACCAATGACTCCACGTAACGGTGAGAGTAATCAATGCCAAAATCAACTTCCACAGCATGGGGATCTACCCAACTAAAAGTAGGGATTGACCAGGCCAAATTAGCTTTAACTGCATGGCCGTCACGCGACTCAGGGATGGAGAAATTCTCCGCAAAAAGCTGCCTAGCGCAGTGTTTTGCTTGGTTGCACACGTAGGACTGGGGCGTAATTCTAGCGAGCTGGCCAATGTCGCTTGGCGAAAAGCCAGTTTCAAGCGCCAACACGCTATCAGGCGCGGTCACAAGCCGAACAGGCGATTGGTAAAGATCAAAAATGCTATAACGGACATCATGATCGGCAGGCCGTTGAATCCCCTCGGTGATTAATGCATCAATCAGATGGGAATCGAGCAAATCAAGAGAATCGAATGAACTTTCAATGCATTGCAACGGATTCACAATCCAGGGCTCAGGCAACTTCGCCCGGATGCTCCGATTGGTCCAGTGGGTCGAATGGAGGCGTAGTCGTGCTGGCTTGATGAAGCGATAGAGCTGGTGAACGTGTCTCTCCATCGTCAAGAGCTTGGAAGTGCCAGCTGGCATTGACTCAGGGGAATCATGGCAATCCATTCCAAGAAGGCAGCCACGCACCCGCTTGATAGTGCGACTAACGGTACTTTGATTGCAATGGCCTAGACCTGCAACTAAGTGCCGATTGCCAAGCCATTGGTAAAGGTCATAGAGTTCAAGCTCGTCAACACTCAGCATAATCAGGCAATAGAATCAATTTGATTGAATACAACACAAATGGATGCTATCGAAGACAGCTCAGGTGCATTTTCAGGACTTTTGCACTGCATGAATACTAAAATAGCGATGGTAAACACTGAAGCCGTTGATCCAGGCTCTAGGCTTGATCTTGGCTTGACAGAATAAGGAGGTGGTTCCCGAGATGATTATAAGGGTTTCAGCCCATCTAAGATTAGCTGAGGCTTGACAATGGTAGACGGATCCCTGGGCATTGGCAACAATTCCCGCAGTAGACGAGCGTAGGTAATGTTAACGCCCACGGTGGCATTGAGGCGCTGCAACAGGCTGGTAACCAGCTGGCGTTGGGTATCGGAAAGATCCACCTCACTGGAGAGGCCAGTTTGATAGCGCAATTTCACATCGCGGAAGGCCTCCAGCGCCGCACTCACCCCCCGTCTGGCGGCCGCCAACTTCGCCAGGCTGGCCTCATGGTTAAAAAAGGCGGTTTCCAGCCTCAGGCGGATGACGTTGCGTTCGGCCGCATAGCTCTGGCTACTGGCCGCTGCCCGTCGGGCCAGGGCCTCGGCCTGGTTGGCGGTGTTGCCGCCATCAAAGAGGAGCCATTGCAGGGTCAAGCCCATCGACCAGTCGTAGCCGTTCTGGTTGAGCATGGGGATCACCGTGGCGCCGCAACAGCCGCCGCCACTGGCTGTGACATCGAAGGTGCTGGTGCTACTCGCGGAGCCCCCCCCCGCAGCAAAGAGGGACAACTTGGGCAGTAGGCCAGCGGCGATGCCATCCCGCTGGCGCAGCAGGGCGTCCCGGGTGGCCAGGATCGTTTCGAGTTCCGGGTTGCCCCGGTAGGCGGCCAGCAGGCTCTCCTCCAGATTCAGGGGCCAGCGGGCCAGGGGCCGGATCGGATCTCGGGCCGCGGGGGTGATCTGGGGCGGAAGGTTCAGCAGCACGGCCAGTTGGCGCCGGGCCACGGCCCGATCGGCCAGGGACTGGATCAGGGTCTCCTGGTCGCTGGCACTGATGGCATTGCGGCGCAGCCCATTGAGCCGGGGCACCAGACCCGCCCGCTGAAGATCTAAGCTTTCGGCCAGGATCACCAGATCGTTGGCCAGGGTGGCTTGGTTGATGCGCACTGTCTGGTCGGCCTGTTGCAGCTGGAAATAGGCCTCGCTCACCTGGAGCTGCAGGCTGCGCAACTGGGAGGCATAGGTGTTGCGGGCGGAGTCCAACTGGGACCGGGCCGCCTGCACCGCCGGATTCCGGGCGAAGTCCACTAGGGCATAGGTTAGCTGCAGGCCGGCACTAACGCTATTGCTGTAGTTATTGAGATAGGCGCCACCACCCGTTGGCACGGCAAAGGCCCCTGATGGCATGGCGAAATTGGGGCCAAAGCCCAAGCCGGTGTTGCCAACCGGCGCGTAGAGGGAGGAGCCCGATTGACCGCTGCTGCCGCTGGCGATGGCACTGAGCGTGGGCCAATACAAACCCTGGGAGGCCCTGAGCTGGGCTAGGGACGCAGCCACCTGCTCCCGTTGGACCTGAAGCGTGGCGCTATTGGCAAAGGCAATCGACAGGGCCTGCTCCAGGGTCACCGATTGAACCGGGCCGGCCTGAAGAATGCTGGGGCTCGGCAGGCTAAGGGGTGCGGCGGGCGCCACCTTGGCGGGGTTCAGCTCACTGCTGGCAGGCGCATTGGCCTGCTGGAGAACCTGGGGGAGCGGCGGCACCACCCGCGGATCAAGGCCTGGTACACGCATATCGGCGGGAATCAGGCCGTCAAGGGCGCGCAGCTGCTGATCCAGCTCGTGCCAACTGCGCTCAAGGCCAGCCGTATCAGCCGGAGCCGTGGCCAACCGGGCCGGGTCGCTGGACAGCAGCAAGGGTTGGGCCAGGGGCCTCCCCCAGGCCAGGGGAGGCGCAAGCGACAGCAGCAGCATGCCAAGACTGAGGGAGCCAAGTCGGCGCAGACCAGGCAAACGCGCCTTAATAGGCCAGGCGGCGGCCTTGCCGCGCTGTCGCCAACGGCTTCGGCGCCAGCAGCCGCCCTTGCCCATGCTTGCCCTTGCCCTGTAATCGCCACAGTTTGCGATATGGCCCGATCTGGGGACAGGAGTGCCTGGACATCGCCGAGGATCCAAGCAGGGTCTTGTGCCCATCGCCATGACCAGGGCGATCACCTTGCCAGCGCCCATGCCGTTGGCCATAGGCGAGCCGGTGAGCCATGCTGGCTGCCATGGTGAGTCCCTCCCCCCCCCTTGCGCCCCGCCCCTGGCCGCAGCGGCAGGGAGATCGGCTGCAGCGGCGTTGGAGCACCTTCTCCGATCACGACCAGGTCGGGGTCTGCCTGGCGGCCGTGGGCACGGCCCTTGTGGGCTGGGCCCTGGTTTGGCAGATCCCCACCGAGGTCGCCGGCCAAGGGGTGTTTCTCTACAGCGACAACGCCGCCATCCTCAATGCGCGTGCTGGCGGGCAGGTCATCACAATCAATACCAAGCTAGGCGAGCAGGTGAAAAGGGGGCAGGTGCTGATGCAGCTCTACTTACCCGTGCTGGCCCGCCAGTTGCAACAGGAAAAGGGCAATCTCGCCCAACTGCAACGGATCAACAACGACCTTGATCATCGCGATCTCATGCAACTGCTGGCTGAAGCCACCAGCCGCGATACGGCCCTGGCCAAACTGGCCGATGACCGTAAGCGCTACCAAGGGTTACAGGCCGTCTATGCCTCGAAACTGAACAACTTGGACTGGCTCAGCCAGCGGCAAGTGGTGGCACCCCTCTCCAATGATGTGGTCGCCGCCCAACAGGCGCTCACCAGCACCAGCGTCAATCTCGATGACGTCAAGATCAATGCCAAAAAGGTGATCGCCAACTATCAACAGGTGAAGGTGACCCTGGAAACGGCGGCCCAACAGCGCCGCTATCAAATTGATGATCTCAAGCGTCAGATTCGGGTCACCGAAGCCAAGATCGCCTACGAGGGCCTGATCGAGGCCGACCGGGACGGCACGCTGCTCGATTTACAGGTCACCCCGGGCCAGACCGTGGGCACGGGCCAGCGCCTAGGCACGATCGGCCGGCCCGATTCGACCAGTGCCAGCAAGCTGCCTTTGGAGGTGGTGGCCTATTTCAGCCCCGCCGACGCCCGCCGCCTGCCGCTTGGGCTGCCGATCGAGGTGGTGCCGCTTTGGAACCAACGGGGCCGTTTCGGCGGCATCGTCGGCAAGGTGACGCGGGTGTTGAGCCTGCCTGCCAGCGTCGATGACATCTCGACCACAATCGGCAACCCCCAGCTGGCCCAGGAGCTCACCAAGAATGGCCCGGTGATGCGCGCTGACATCAGCCTGGAGCGCGATCCCGCCAGCATCGATGGTTTTCGCTGGACCCTCTCTGGCGGCAGCGGCGTTTTTCCGGTCCGGGAAGGACTGACGGCAACAAGCCATGCCTATGTGGAATGGCGTAGCCCGATTAGCTATGTGTTGCCAGGCCTGCGCTCCCTGATTGGCGGCTACCGCAGCCAACGGATTGACCGCCAGTGGAACAAATCATTTCTGCACCAGCCCAGCAGCTTGCCCTGAGATCTGCAGGGCGATCCCAGTTCGCCCCGCACCAGTCCGGCCCGCCCCGAGAACTTAAAGCCATGGCCCCCCGCCTCCCGACGATCTCCAATCCGTTGCTGCGCCAGGAACTGCCCTGGCTGGTCAGCGAGCTGGTGTTGCTGATCATTCTGTGCAACGCCAACGCGCCGGAACTGTGGTTCTGGCTGGTGGTGCTTCTGGTGCTTCTGGGGTATCGAAGCGAGCGCTGGTTCTCTTCGCGACCGCCTCAATAGACCGACTGCCAATCAACGGGCCGGCTTCAATGCACGGCTCAACGGTTCGCCAGCCGGTCCCAGTCCCGCTCCATCGATTCGATCGCCCGATAGCTCTGGCGACAGAGCAGGGCACGCCGGGCCAAATGCTGCAAACGTTCAGGGCTGATGGCATCGAGGCTGCTGTCCTGAAGCAAGCGGGAGGCCCGCTCCCAGCCAGCCGGGGTAGGCCCTGGCTCAGGACTGGGCGGCAGATCGCCCGGCTGCTCGAGACACTGGGCCCAGTGACCGAGGCGATCGGCGCCATAACGCAGGATCTCAGCTTCGGCCTGATGCAGGGCCAACAAGGCCGGCAGATCTTGGCGCGGGGTGGGTTGGCGGCTCAGGCCATCGATGCTGCCAATCAACAAGGAGCTAGTGCGATCGAGCAGACGGAAGTAGTGATTGAGGGGATGGAGCTCGGGGTTGTTGCCCAGTTCATTGGCCACCTCCGGTAACAGCCGACGCAGCTTCAGAACTTGCTGGCGTCGTTGAAGCGCGAGCAAGTCGGCGCGATGTCTGGTGATCGACGCTCCCACAGCTGGGGAGCCGGCCGGATCAGGCTGGGGATCAAGTCGTTGGGCCGCCAGCTGCAAGTCGGCAGCCAAACCGGTCAGCAGGGAGCTCCAGAGGCCCTTGGAGTTAGCGATCGCCAGGGAGGGCCAGAACAGTCTCAGGCTCGCCATCGCCAGCAGAATCCCGAAGCAGGTCCAGAAGATGCGCAGGGGAATCCAGCTGGCCAGCTGGTCGTTGTGGACGAGCCAGCCCATGATCACGATGAAGCTACCCACCTTGTATCCCCTAATCCCAAGCAGGCCTCCCAGCAAGCGCAACAGGCTGAGGGCCACGGCGATCGCCAAGGGGAAGGGCCAGCCCTGCATCGGGCCATAGCTAGCCAACACCACAGCACCGCCCAGCAGCGTGCCGGCGATCCGTTGCCGGGCCATGGAGAGGGAACTGCCGTAGGTGCCTGTGCAGACGGCCAAAACCGCCGCCGTGAAATACACCCCATAGGGCAGCGGCGTGATCGCCGTGAACCCGGTGGCCAGGCCAGCGGTGATCGCCAAGCGGAGGTCAGAACGGCTGATTAACATGGGCCTACAGCCCCAGGAGCCAGGGGAGGCTTGGGCACATGGACCTGGGACCTGTGGGCCTGAGCAGGCCCGGAAGGGCGCCTAGGCCGGCAAGGCTGCATTCCCCGGGACCGGACGGCGTTGCTGGCAGCGATCAGGTTGAGGCTGCGCAGGCTTGCCTGCAGGGGCCGCCATTCCTCAGCAATCGCCAGGAGCAGCAACTGGGGCTGGGCCAGCTGGACAGCCAGGCTGCGCCAGGAAGCGGCCCCATAGGGATCGCTCCAAGCACCGGCACCCTGGGCCAGGCGCTCGGAACCGGCCAACAGCCCGCTGGTACCTGGACCCGTTGCCAACAAGCAAGCCAGGCTGGCGAGGCTGGCCGCAAAGGGATCGGACCCAGCGTCGCCGGCAGCCATAAAAGAGCGCTGGTCAGGCAGGAGCAGCACCATGCGCTCCCATTGGATCCAGTGCTGGTGGAGGTGGTGCCACAACAGCTGCCTTTGGGGCCAATGCTCAAGCCGCAGGGTCCTGCCCTGGGGGCCCTGCAGCTCCTGCTGCAGCAGCTCTTCCAGTTGCACCAAGCTGGCGGTGAACTGGGCCGGCGCCAGGGGCTGGGGCCTGGCGCCGGTGCCACCCCACCAGTGCTGATAGGCCGCCACCTGGGCAGCCAGCTCGGCCCTTAGCGCTAAGGGAATCGCCTCGAGCTGGTCGTGATGGTTACGCGGCCAGAGCAGCAAGCCAACGCCGAGGGCCACCACCGAACCGAGCAAGGTATCGAGGCTGCGGTTGAAGACATAGTCCCAATTGAGTTCCACATGCGTTGGAATCATCAGGAACATCACGCTCACCAAGGTGGCGACGCCACTGGCCGATTGCCAGCCGGCGACCCTAAGCACCGGCAAAATCAGCAAAAATGACACCATCACGCCGATCCAACCGGTAAGGATCGTGTGAACTACAAAGGTGATCAAGCCGCCAGCGATAGTTCCCAGCAACCGGGCCGACGCGGCCTGCATGGTTTGGGCGTCGTTGTCATCGACAACGAACACCACCGCCATGAGCGAATACCAAACAAAAGTGATCCGTTCACACCAAATCGCAATCGCAGCCGTTAGGAAAGCGGCAATACCGATCTTGAGAGAATTACGCAGCAGCGAGGACTTCAACACGGCTCAGCCGCCAAACACTCAAGAACCAGGCAACGAAGCCAGCTTGCCACCAAAGGGCAAGCTGGGGCGCGCCGGGCGAGGCCTAGAGCCTGGGCTCGCAAACCACTAACTCCCAAACCTGAGCTCAAGGAAGCAGGGGATGGCGATCGACGACGACTCTGGTATGCCCAGGCCATGCCTCTGCTGACATCTACCGCCAGGGGAGACGCAAAAAGCCCATAGTCAAGGGCCGCCATAATTTCTCGCTGCCCGACCGCCAGCCGAAAAATGCCCAGCTGCCCGATGCCCAAGCGTCTTTGGCCTCAGGTGTGATCCGAGGCACCAAAGGCATGCATCAAGGCATCGCCCCAGCTGTTGATGCCATTGAGGGCATGGTCATCGGCGCCATGGATGGCCTTGGCGTGTTCACGCAGGAAGCTGGCCTTACTGAAGCTGTGGCCACGGCTGGCGGCCAGGGCTACCACGTCGTCAGCGCTGCTGGCGCCCAACACATGGGCTTGCAGTTCGCTGTCGGAGTGGACAAGGGCGGCAAAGGCCTTGATGGCATCAAGGGACACGGCAAAAGCAGCAGTGAAGCCCAACCTATCTAGCCCATACGCCCCTAGGCGAAGTGGACGGGCCCTTTGAAGGGTGCCAGCGACCAGGCCAGTACTGTGATGATCCGCCCACCCAGGCCAAACTTTCGGGGATTCCTGCCTTCACCCGCAGCAAGACCAGATACGTTGGAAGGGCTTGGAAACAATCGCAATGGCAGTGGAACGGTTCTTCCTGGAGTTGAACCCCCCGGACGAGGAGCTTCGCTGCCGTCCCCATGTCGTTGTGATTGGCGGCGGCTTTGCGGGCCTCAAAGCCGTCCAGGCCTTGGTCGGCCAACCAGTGCGCGTCACCTTGATTGACAAACGCAATTTCAACCTCTTCCAGCCCCTGCTTTATCAAGTAGCCACTGGCCTAGTGGCCGAGGCCGACGTGGCCTCACCCCTGCGCCTACTGGTGGGCCAGGCCCCCAATGTGCAGATCCTGCTCGGGGAGGTGGTGGATATCGACGCCGATGCCAAGGAGGTTGTGTTCAACGATCGGCGCTACCGCTACGACCACCTAATCCTGGCCACTGGTTCGGGCAGCACCTACTTCGGCCATGAGGAATGGCGCCCCCTGGCGCCACCAATGAAAATCCTCGAACACGCCGATGAGATCCGTCGGCGGGTGCTGATGGCCCTTGAGGAGGCTGAACAAACCCCCGACCTGCCACGGCGTCAGTTTCTGCAGACGGCCGTGGTAGTGGGCGGCGGCCCCTCAGGCTGTGAACTGGCCGGCTCCCTAATCGAGCTGATGCGCCACGCGCTCAAGCGGGATTTCAAACAACTTGACATCTGCCATTGCCAGGTGATCTTGGTCGATCCGGGCGATCGGGTGCTGCGGGCCATGCACCCGAACCTGTCGGCTGCTGCGGGCAACCACCTGCGCAACAGTGGCGTTGAGCTGCTTCTAGGCGGCCGGGTCCAATCGATTGAACCCGGGCGAATCACGGTGAAAACAGAGGAGGGGGAAAGGGTTCTCGAAGCAGCCACAATCGGCTGGACCGCCGGCGTCAAACCTTCCCACCTGGGCAAGCTTCTGGCCGAACGAACCGGCTGCCCCCTGGATCGCAGCGGCCGGGTCGTCGTGCAACCTGATTTTTCAGTTCCCAACTATCCCAACATCCGGGTGGTCGGAGACCTCAGCAACTACAGCCACACCGCCGATGCCAAACCGCTGCCTGGCATGGCAGGTCCGGCTGTGCAAATGGGCACCTGGGCCGCCAAAGACATCCTGACGACGATCAACGGCACCAGCCACAAGCCGTTCCGCTGGTTTGATTTTGGCAGCATGGCAGTGGTCGGACCCCTCTTTGCCGTCGCTGACCTGCGCGGCCTAAGGGTCTCTGGGTTACTGGGCTGGTTGCTTTGGGGTGTGGCCCACCTGGCCTTCATGCCCGACAACGAAAACCGCCTGACCCTGCTGACCAAATGGTTGTGGCAGATCGCCACCCGGGAGCACGCCTCCTTGCTGATCACCGGCCATCCCGACCAACACATGGGTGTGGAGGTGGGCTTGGAACGCGCCGAACGGAGTGCCCCGAACACTTTGACCGCAGTTGAAGCCCCTGGCAGCGCAGCAGGCCAGGACAACTCCACCGCAAGCAAGCAGCCCCTCAACGGCCCCACAGCCGGCTGAGTGGCGCCCTGATCGCTCGCTTGCCGGCCATGGAAGGCCACCAAGCCAGCCTGGGCCGGCTCGACAAGCTTGCGTCAAAAACGGTTCTGGTTCTGGCCAGCCTCGGACTGGGCCTGGTGGGGACCTGGGCCTCTGCCAGCTGGGGCCAGGCTCTAGCCCAAAACGAAAGCCCAACTTCTTTACCTACCCCAGGGCTTGGATCTGCTGCTGCAGATCCAAGCCCCCCAACGCCCCAAACGGATCCGCCACTTTCGTCAAACGATACGGCCGGGCACTCCGTGATCGAACTGCCGCGAGGCTGGTTACCCCAACGCAGGATTCAAGCCCAGATGCCGTGGTGGCAGGTGGGCCTGAATCTCAGCAACCAGCTGATCACGCCGATCAGCAACGGTGGCGGCGCCCCGTTCAATTCCGTCACGGCGTTGGATCTCACCACCACCCTGGGGAGCGGACTCGGCCGCCGCCAACCCAGGGGTGAAATGGATCGCTGGAGCCTCAATCTCCAACTCACCAACTTCAATGCTTCAGGCAATTTCGGCGTCGAAGCCGGCCTCGTGTCCAGCCAGGTCTACCCGCAGAGCCTGTTTCAAAGCCCATCGGGACTCTGGCTCCAGGGGCTATGGCTCCAACGCAATGGCCAAGCCCATGAACGGCTAGCCCAGCTCAAGTTGGGGGATCTCAGCCTCGGTAACGACTTTCTACATGCGGCTGCGACCAACCTCTATGTCAACGGCCTGATCAATGGCCATAACGGCATCAGCGTGCCAGGGGTGCCCTACGGCCCCCTTAACGCCCTCGGGGCCATCGCCACAATTCGGCTTGGACCGCTGGACAATCCAAAGCAACCAGTCAGGACAAGCCTGTTCGGCGGCAGCCTGCGACTTGGTCTCTTTCAACTCAATTCGGGTCGCAGCAACAGCCAATTCCGAGGCTTCAACCAGAGCGTCAGCTCGGACGATGGCCTGCTGGAGTTGATCGAATGGCAACTACCGCTAGCCCAACATCTCAGCCACTGCGATCAGGGCAAGCAGGAGTCCATCAAATCGGACAAGCAGGGCCCCGGACAAAGCCAGAAAGGGGTCTTTGTAGCGCCATCGGGATGCCAGAGCAGCCGGCTGCTCCAAAACCAGCTGCCCGAGCCGATGCTACAAATTACTTTCTACAACGCCAACTGGGCCTTTACCAGCGTGAACGGACCCGCCCTTCAGGGCATGGCAACAAACGGCCAGGCCGCTGCCGGCCGCCAGGCCCAAGGAGTCGCCGCCTATCTGGCAGTACCGACTCCGCTTCCCCTGGCCTTCGCCAGTCGCGTCTGGATCTCGGCGTCCTTATCTGGTCAACCCCAAATTAATCCCTACCCGGGCTACCTAGCGGGAGGCTGGATCGGACAAGGCCTGATCCCCAGCCGACCCACGGATCTGCTGATCCTGGGCGTGGCTGGGTCTTCTACCAGCCAGGATCTGCAACCAAGCCAGCCGTCCCAGGCGATTCTGGAACTGAGTTACCAACTGCAACTCAACAGCAAACTCTCCCTACATCCTTACAGCCAGCTCCAAAGCGGCACGCCCGGCCAAGGGCCTCTCTGGACCGTTGGCATGCAATGGAGTTGGAGTCTCTAAGCGCCAGCGCAGATAAAATCTTCTACTTCAAACAGTTTGTAGACCAAACTAGGCAAAACCAATTGCAGGCCAAACCACAACACATTACCACCAACCCAGTAGGCGACGCTGCTGCCCCGGCGGCACTCCTGGGTCAGCCAGGCCAGAATTGAGCGGCGACGGCGACTGACTGTGTCAGGAGACAACAACCACCAGCCGATTGCTGCCGTGAAGCTGCAACCAAGCCCTAGATTAATCGCATCAATCAAAGCAGACATGCAGGCACAACCCAAACAATCACTTCTAATCGGCTCTATTTTCATAGTGCTGGCTTTTTTAGCCAATACCATCCAGAGCGTCTTTGGCAAAGCGATTGAGAGCCAGATCAGCGTTGAGATGTTCAGCTGGGTCACTTTTTTAAGCGCCCTTATTGTTGTGACAATCATTGTGGCCATCCGTGGTTTCCAAGACGTCAAGACAACCGTCTTACCGATGCACCTGCTGCGCGGTGGCACTGGGATCGCCGGATTTCTGTTATTTATCGGGGCCGCGCAGCTTACCAGCTTGATGAATGCAAACGTGTTGCTTAACACAACGCCCATATTCATCCCCCTGCTGGCCATGGCGTTTTTGCACAGCCGCATCAACAAACAGCTGTGGATGGCCATTGCCTTGGGCTTTGCGGGTATGGTAATTATTGTCAAGCCAAGTACAACGATCTTCACCGATCCCGGCAACCTGCTCGGCCTGTTAGCGGGCTTTGTTACAGCAATAGAATTCCTGGCCGTCAAGAAACTAGACGACAGTGATTCACCACTGACCCAGATGTTTTATTTCCTACTCATCGGCACAGTGATCTCAAGCTTCCTGGTCATTGGCAAGTTCCAGGCGATTACGCCTACCCACATGCTGATCATGCTGGGCACGGGCATCTGCCTGGTGTTGTTCCAGTTCCTCCTGATCAAGGCATACATGTATGCCAAGCCCCATGAAATCGGTGCCTTTCAATACAGCTCTGTGGTCTTTGCCGCCATCTTTGGCTGGGTCTTCTTCAAAGAATCCTTAGATGTCGCCACAATCGTAGGCACACTTCTGGTTTGCGTCGGCGGATATCTAAGTATCAGCGGCCGCAAGGACAACAACGGCGAGGAGAACGGGACCAACAAGGAGTTACTCAAGGCTGGCTAATTCCTGCCTTACACATTTACAAACAAATCACAGTCATTGCCAGCCTCATTGGCAGACTGGCTTGGCGGGCTCGCGCAGCCTCCCATCAAGCTGCAGTTTTCGCTTTTGATTTCGAACTGCTTTTGCCAACCATGAGCCGAATTCAGCGCCTCAGTTCAGTCAGTCACAACTGCAAAGATGCCGCACGGAGTAGTGACTGGTACAGGAAAATATTGGGATTCAAAATCCTAAACGAAGACATCTATGACGGCGATTGGTTGGCAACACTTCTCGGATTAACAGAGGCTGTGATTAAGCGGAAGCGCCTTCAGTTAGGCGATGAAATCCTTGAGCTCTGGCAATGGCTTGAAGGCGAAAAGGCAGATGAAGCCCTGCCCGAAACCCTCTCAACCTGCCCAGCAGGAAACGATGCCGCCTTTCAGCACATTTGCCTTGTGACAACGGATCTGGGCCAGGCCTTCTCGATGGGGGCTGAGCAAGCCGCTCAGATTTCGAGTGCACCCCAGCGGCTGCCCGACTGGAATCCGGGTGCTGGAGGGATCTGCGCTGTCAAATTCCAGGATCCTGATGGGCATCCACTTGAATTGCTCGAATTTCCCGCTGGAAAAGGTGATTCCCGTTGGCAGAAAGCCAAAACTGAGTCCAACAACCTGGCCAAAGGCCTAGAGAAACAGTCAAGAGATCTATTTCTTGGACTTGACCACACCGCTATCAGCATTCTGGAAACAGAGCGTAGTCTTCAGTTTTATACCAATATCCTGGGAATGGAGTTGGCCGGTCAGGGTCATAACTACGGCCCGGAACAGGACGCCATGGATGGCCTAAACGGAGCAGATGTGTTGATCAGCAGCCTGCATGCGGCCGGACAGGGCATGGGCATTGAACTTCTCAACTACCTACAGCCGCAGAGCGGCCAACGCAGCAGGCAAAATCCTCAGTCCAACGACTGGCTGGAATGGCGAATCTGCGCTGTGGTTGACGATTTAATTGAACTTTACCCACAACTACAAGCGCAACCTCTAGCTACCAACCTGGGCCCCCTTGTAGCCGTACCAGCAGGCTTTGGCCCTGGTAGCCTGGCTTGCCAGGTGCGCGATCCTGACGGACACGCCCTGTTGTTATTCACTGACAAAACGAGCTGATCGAGTCTGCTGATTTCTGGCAGAACGCCAATAAAATCGACGATTCCTGCGGAGCAACTAAGCTGTTCCAATCCCAATCTGTGAAGGCACAACAGCATGCTGCGGCAAAGCTGGCTAGCTTGAGATTGCAAGTATGGTTGCGAACCCTTGACTAGCTCCAATCCCATGGAAGGCAAGACCTTTTCCCACCTTCTCCAGGGCAAAGTCGCCATCGTCACAGGCGGCAATAGTGGCATCGGCAAGGCCATCGTCGAATACCTAGCTGAGCTGGGCGCCCAGGTCGTGATCGACTACCGCTCCCACCCAGAGACGACCGAAGAAATGGAACGGGAAATCGGTTCCTACGGTGGTTGCAGTTTTGGGGTTCAGGCCGATGTCTCCAAGCTAGATGACCTGCAACGACTGATCGATTCAGCTGTAGCCCAGTACGGCCGAATTGACGTGATGGTCAACAACGCTGGCGTGGAAACGCGCACCTCCGTTCTCGACACCACTCCCGAGCAGTACGACAAAGTGCTGAACGTGAATCTGCGCGGGGTCTTTTTTGCTACTCAGTATGCTGCTAAGCAAATGATCGCCCAGGGTGGTGGTGGAAGAATTATTAATATTTCCTCAGTCCATGAGGATTGGCCCATGCCCGGCAATACCGCCTACTGCCTGGCCAAAGGTGGCGTCCGCATGTTGACCCGCACGGCTGCACTGGAACTGGCACCTCATGGCATCAACATCGTCAATGTGGGACCTGGGGCCGTAGCCACACCCATCAATGACTCCACAATGAATGATCCAGAACTGATGGCCAAACTCAATGCGGCAATCCCCATGGGCCGGATGGCAAGACCAGAGGAAATCGCCAAAGTCGTGGGTTTCCTGGCAAGTGATGCCGCCAGCTATATCACCGCCACCACAATATTCGCGGATGGTGGCATCATGCACAGCAGCCCAGGCCTATAAAGCTCCTTTCTGATTAGGGCCAGAACCCTGTCATTCTGGCCCCCAAAGAAAACAAAACAGCAGCCTTCCCTTTAAACATAATTTGTGATTAGAATCCAATGAATGAACTCAGTGCACTTCTATTTCCTCAGGTCCCAGAGGGTCTTTCGGCCTGGGCTCTGACCCTGCTCAGGGTCTTTTTGGGGGTTTGCTTCATTCGCCATGGCTGGCCGAAATTGCGAAATCTGGACATCTGGTCCACAGCAATGAAAACACCTAAATGGCTTTGTTTTCTATCAGCTTTCTCGATGTGGGGAGCCGGTATTGCGCTGATCCCAGGCGTCTTCACAACGTTGGCGGCCTTGGCAATTCTTGTGTCAATGGCCTATGCCATGGTGCTGGAGGTTGTCGGTGGCACACCCTTTATCGCTCCCGATCCCTATCAGCTGCCAAAGGGTGACTATGACGGCCCCATGGGTACTGGGGAACCCCCCAGCTGGGAGAAGGCAGCGATGTATGTGGTGATGTGTCTTGTGGTGATGGCCTGTGGAGGCGGACTCTTCAGTCTCGACTCCACAGTTGTGGGACCACTGATCTCAAGCCTGCTGGCCTAAGACCCATCGTCTTTAGCGCTGAAAGCGCTCCTTTAGGTGATCCCCCACCCGAATCGCGTTGGCAATCGCGGTGAGGGAGGGGTTCACTGCTGCAATGCTAGGGAAGAAGCTGGTATCAACCACATAGAGATTGTCGAGATCATGAGCTTTACAATTAATATCCAAAACTGAATGAGCAGGATCGGTCCCGAAACGACAAGTTCCAGCCTGGTGGCCAACAGCAGCGATTGCCATTGAACTCTTGATGTAAATCTGGCGCTCGATCAAGTGGTTCTTAAGATAAAGTTGATCGAGAACGGATAGCAGTTTGCCATAAAGCTTATTGGCGCCAGTTTGATTATTAGATGTGTAATCTAAGGTAATTTGACCCTTGCCATCCACTGTGACCCGATTATTCGGATCCGGCAAATCTTCACTTGAAAGCCAAAAATCAACAGAATGTTCGGCAATTTTATCCATGCTCCAACCAGGCATTAAGAAGGTTTCCAATGGTGCATACCCCTTCATGATGTCACCATTGGTTTTGCCTGTCATCTGGATATTACCCATGGGGTAATCGAAGTCATCAGAACCAAAATACCAATCATTAACGCAAACAGTTTTTTGGAAGGTGGTAAGATTGGGCTCATGAGATAAGGCAACCACAGCTTTGCTGTTGTGGTACATATAATTACGACCAACCTGGTCGGAGCTATTCGCAAGACCGTTGGGATGCTTGTCATTGGCAGACATCAACAATAGGCGGGCAGTGTTCGCTGCACCACAACTCACAACAACTATTTCAGCAGTGAAGGTGAGCGGTTCACCGTCACGCTCCAGTTCCACTCCCGTTACACGCCGGCCACTGGCATCGGTGGTCAAACGCTTCACCTGCGAGCGGGTCAATAAGGAAACGTTGCCAGCCTCTAGGGCAGGACGGACAGAACAGACTTCAGCATCCCCCTTGGCATGAACAAGGCAAGGAAAGCCATCACAGCAATTGCAGCGCACACAGCGGCTATAGGCTGGGTTGAGCTCATCCAGCATCACACCCGTGGGAGCATGGCAAGGGTTCAAGCCGGCGCTGCGTAGGTCATCCACGAGCTTCTGCATGCGCGGCTCATGGGAAATGGGAGGATGGGGATAGGGCGCCGTGCTTGGCGGGTCGGTAGGATCTTCACCGCGCAGGCCATGAACGTGGAAAAGTTCTTCGGCCCGTTGGTAATAGGGCTCAAAATCGCTATAGCGGAGGGGCCAGGCCGGCGAAATGCCGTCGTGGTGCTGTACCTGCTCAAAGTCCCGTTGGCGCAAACGGAAATGGGTCGCTCCATACATTTTGGAAGCTCCACCCACGAAGTAGTGGCTCCCTGGCTGAAAGGGCTTGCCCTTGCCATCGAGCCAAGTGTCCTCAGAGACGTAGCGATTTTTTTGAAACACCTCAGTGGCATTCCAGTTTTGAGGCTCCCTAGGTAACCAGTCGCCACGCTCCAAGATCAACACCTTCAAGCCTGTGCCAGCAAGCTGGCGGGCCAGGGTGCCGCCACCGGCACCACTGCCGATGATCAGAACGTCTACATGCTTGTTGACGGGAACAGTGAATTGATCCGGACGGGGGAGAACTGAAGAGGCCATCGCATTAACGATTGATGGGGAAATACTAAAGGATAAATCTCGGTAAAATTCTTATGACTCTATTTGCGGTGAAACTAGTGAGCACGCTGTAGGCTTCAGCTGACTGGATAACGGCTTAACTGTGTGATCATCTTGCAAACCATGGCCGTCCAACCGGTTTGGTGGCTTGCGCCAACGCCGGAACCATTGTCACCATTAAAGTACTCATTAAAAAGGATTAAATCACGCCAATGGGGATCCTCCTGAAATAGTGATTCTTTACCATTAAAAGGGCGCTCCCCCTCGTCGTTGCGACGAAATAGATTAACTAACCTATTTTCAAGCTGTAGAGAAGCATCCCAGAGGTTAATCCAATTACCTGAACGAGTTGGGAACTCTACCTTAAGCGTGTCACCATAATGGTGGCCAAATTTCTGTAGCGATTCGATAATCAAGTAATTGATCGGCATCCAAACAGGTCCGCGCCAATTGGAATTGCCACCAAACATCGCCACTGGACTGTCAGCAGGGCTATAGGCCAACACCTGGGTTTGCTCACCTTCAGTGTAGCTGTAGGGCTGATCCTCATACACCTTTGAAAGGGATCGGATGCCATAGGGCGACAAGAACTCCTCCTCATCGAATAGACGTTCGCAAATACGACGGAGACGTTTCTCAGGAACCAAGGCAAAGAGGATACGATCATTACACCATTGGCCCAAATGGGATGCCAACCAAGTGGGCGTCGTGCGTTCATGCACGAACCAAGCCATACTATTGGTTACATCCAAGACTGGCAGGCGCAACACCGTTGCAACATCAAAACTGGCAACAGCAAGCAGGGGAACCAGACCAGATACGGAACGAGTCCTTAGATAGTCAGTAGAACCATCGGCACGCCTGATTACATCATAATAGAAGCCATCCTCTTCGTCCCAATTAAGGTAGTTACGAGTTCCCTTCGTGTTCAACGTGATCGCTAACTGTACAAAGTCGTTGACAAATCTCTCGCAAAGATCACTGTACTCAGGCTGCTGCAAGCTGAGCTCAACGCTGATACTCAACATATTGAGGCTTAAGGAGGCCATCCAGGCGGTGCCATCACACTGCTCGATGATGCTGCCATCGTCCAGTGGGAAGCGACGATCAAATACGGCAATATTGTCAAGACCGAGGAAACCACCTTCAAACAGATTTTCTCCAGAGCGATCATTGCGATTCGCCCACCAGCCATACTCCAACAGCAACTTACGCAGAGCTGAGCGAAGGAAGGGCAGATCAGGCTCATCGGTAGCACAACGATCAATCTGATAAATGCGCATCGCAGCCCAAGCACCAATCGGCGGGTTGGGATCAGATAGAGACCATTCGTAGGCCGGTGTCTGAGCGTTAGGAGCGGTGTAATGGGGGCTGCGCAACAGCAAGCATTGCCGCTTTGCCATCGCCGGATCAAACACGGCAAACGCTACGGCGTGGAACATCAGGTCCCACTGGCAAAAATAGGGATACTCCCAAGCATCTGGCATCGAAATGATGTCATGGGCATGCAAACGCCTCCAATAGGCATTTTCACTGTGATGCCTCTCTGGCGGGGGCTTCGGTCCGGTTGGATCTCCTTCCAACCAGCGGAGAACACTCCATCCATAATACTTTTTACACCAGAGTAGGCCAGCGGCCCCACTCCTATGGATCAGGTTATCATCACTCTGAATACAGGAAACTTTACTATCAAAAAATATCTTGCACTCATTTTCACGCTCACTAAAAATAGCATGAAAATCATCACCAAAAGCAGGGCTTAAGTAGTTACTGGAACGCAAGCGACATTCCACAACCCATTCTTCACCACTGGCCAAAGTATGTCGAAGCAGACGAGCAGCCTTGGTACCTTGCTGAGCCGGATTAATCGCCTCTAGCTCACCATCTACCACATAGCGATGGAAGCCATCTTTATGGAAAGGACGTTTATTTGGCTCGGAAAAAACACGTTCATCATTGGTTTCGTTATCGGTAAACAACCAGTTTCCGGAAGACTTACACGCAAACGCATAGGCACCCAATTCGGCTCCCGCATCAACCTCCAAAACATCACCATTCAACAAGATTGGTCGTTCTACTTCATCGGGATAACCCCAATTCCAAGTATTTCGCAACCAAAGACTCGGCAAGAGGGTCAAGGGCGCTGCCACAGGACCCCGGTTGATACAACGTATCCGAATTAAAATATCATCAGCAGAAGCCTTTGCGTACTCAACGACAACATCAAAATAGCGAGATTCTGCAAAGACTCCGGTATCAACTAGCTCATATTCAGGCTGTTCGCGACTTCTTCTGCCATTTTCCTCGACAAGGTGGTCGTAGGGAAACTCGGCCTGAGGATATTTATAGAGACCCCTCATATAGCTATGGGTAGGGGTATTAGACTGATGATAATAGTAATCTTTTACATCTTCGCCATGATTCCCTTCCGGATTAGAAAGTCCAAAGGGCCGCTCTTTAAGAATGGGATCGTTACCATTCCAAAGAGCAATGCCAAAGCAAAGCCGACATTGCTCATCACAGATACCGAGCAAGCCATCCTCACCCCAACGATAGACGCGAGAGCGAGCATGGTCATGGGGGAAGGAGGCCCAGGCATTGCCATCGGCGGAATAATCTTCACGCACAGTTCCCCATTGACGATCAGGTAAATAGCTACCCCAAAGTCCCCAGGGGGCAACACATTTATCCCGTTCAGCAATCCGCCGATGCTCAGAAGTTTCAACTAACATGGTAGTTACAGCAGTTCCTTCAGGTGGTCAGCAATTCGAATCGCATTTGCAATCACAGTGAGCCCAATACCGACACTGGGACAGCTCGGTAATACACTGGCATCAGCAACAAAGAGATTACTCAACTCATGACTTTGGCCCTGTAAGTTAACAACGGACGTAGCGGGATTACTGCCCATGCGACAGGTGCCGCAAGCAACGCCCAAAACGGACAAGGGGGCCTGTCCGCGCGGATGGGTCGGGGCAGCTTTAACGACCTGGGTCAGGGGATCGTTCTCAACCGATTTCAGGCAATCCATCCAACGATAAACAAGGCGATCATGGGCCTCCAGATTATTGGCTTCATAGTGAATCTGGAGCTGATCACCGCGCAGGCTGATGCGATTATGAGCATCAGGAGCCACACTGGTCATCGCCCACCAAGTAATCGAACGAGCGGCCAACTGCTCAAGACCGAAGTCGGGCATCAACTTACTGACCAAAGACAAGACAGGCGGAGACTCGGCAAACAGGGCATCCTGCAACACACCACCACCGCTTTGGATATGACCGAGCGGATAATCGACATTTTGATCACCCCAGTAGAAATCATTGATGCCAAGACTGCGGGCGTCATGGCCGCGACCGGGCCTGGCTGCCAATTGCAGAATTGAGGTGAGCTGGGGTTTCATCAGGTTGCGACCCACCTGATCAGACCCATTAGATAGACCATGGGGATGGCGGCCATCTGCAGATCGCAACAACAGGGCTGCGGAATTAATCGCACCAGCGGCCAAGACCACCAGGTGGGAGCGAAACAGCCAGCGATCGCCATCGATCTCTGCTTCAACTGCTTTGACCTGGTTGCCATTGGGATTGGTATGCAACTGGCGCACCTTGGCTCCAGGGCGAATTGTGATCGCCGGGTTGGCCTGGGCTGCACTGACCCCGAACTGCTCGGCATCGCCGCAGGGACTGACCTTCGAGTCAGACCAACTCAATGGCAAGTCATAGGCGCGGATCCCCTGGCGCTCAAAGGCGGCACGCAGTTCCTGCATCACCGGCTCAATCGGCCGAGGAGCCAGCTCATAATCGGCCTGGCGAGACGGTTCGGTTGGATCTACACCAGCCTTGCCATGGACCCGATACAGCCGTTCCGCCCGGTCGTAATAGGGGGCGTAATCGGAGTAGCTCAATTCCCAGGCCGGCGTGGAACCCTTCTGAAGGCATACGCCGCCGAATTCCTGTTCGCGCATGCGCTCAAGGACACCACCCCAAATCTTGGTGTTGCCACCTAGGCCATACAGCATCTGGGGGGGAAAGGGATCGCCGTCGGTGCCAAACCAGGATTCCTTCGGATGGAACCGTTCCTTGCGAAACAGTTCTGTGCCTGTTGTCTTGAGCTCGTCTGCAGGGATTGAATGGCCCCGTTCAAGCAACAGAACAGAGCGACCGCCATCGGCCAACTCAGCTGCAAGCGTGGCACCGCCGGCACCACTGCCGATCACGATGACGTCGTAGTGGCGATCCTCAATGATCATGGCTAAAAAAGAAAAAGGCTCAGGAACAGGTTGATTGCAGCTCAGCCCTGCCAGACATAAATCAGCAGGAACAGAACAATCCAAATGACATCAACAAAGTGCCAAAACAGAGAGGTTGCCTGAACCCCCTGCTCGCCACCAACATAATTACCCGGCAGGAAGGATTTCACCAGCATCAGGCCCATCAGAAAGATGCCCGTGGCCACGTGTAAACCATGGAATCCTGTGAGCAAATAAAAGGTTCCACCAAAAGTGCCCGACGTAAATCCAAATTGCAGGCCGCTCCATTCAACAGCCTGGCCGTAAAGGAAGTAGCTACCCATGGCCATCGTCAACAGCCAGAAGCCTCGAAACAGCCAGAGCTTCTCCTTCCCCTTGAAGTGTTCGGCCAGAACGATCGTGCCCGAACTCGAAACCAAGACAGCTGTATTAATTAGTGGCGTACGCCATTCAAGGCCATCGACCCCTGGTGGCAACCAATTAAGGGCGGACAGTTTCAAAATGGCATAGCCACTGAAAAAAGCTAGGAAGATAACGCTTTCAGAGCAGAGAAAAATAATGAAACCGGTGAGGTTGTGATTGGCATGGGCGCCATGGCCCTCTCCATGCTCAGCTGTGAGTTCAGGGTTGATGGTGGTGGTCATGCGGAGGCCTCCTGGAGGGTGAGCTGACGTTCAATCTCATCCTGATGTTCGACTAGGGGCAAGCCAGTGCCATAGCCGTAGGGACGACTGATAACAGTAGGCACATGCTCTTCGAAGTTTTCAACCGGGGGCGGAGAGGGCAGCAACCACTCCAGACCAATGGCGTTCCAGGGGTTGTGGGTCGCTTTGGGGCCCCGGGCCCATGAACTGATCATGTTGAGCAAGAACGGAATGATGGATACACCCAAGAGGAAAGCGCCCAAACTGGCAAGTACATTCCAGAACGCAAATTCAGGGTCGTAGGAAGAAACGCGACGCGGCATCCCCATCAATCCCAGGGGATGCATTGGCAAGAAATTAAGATTAGCGCCAATGAATGTGAGAACAAAATGCAGCTTACCAAGACCCTCATAGGGCATACGGCCGGTGAACTTGGGGAACCAATGATAAATAGCAGCAAATATTCCCATAACCGCAGCGCCATAGATCACATAGTGGAAGTGACCCACAACAAAGTAAGTATTGCTGACGTGGATGTCAATTGGCACAGTGGCGAGCATTACCCCAGTAATGCCGGCAAACACAAAGTTAATCAGGCCGCCCAAGCAAAATAGCATCGGTGTGGTGAGCTGAATCTTGCCTCGCCACAGGGTTCCAAGCCAGGCAAACACCTTCACACCCGTTGGGACTGCGATCAACATGGTGGTGAACATGAAAAGGTTGCGCATCCACATGGTGACCCCGCTTGGGAACATGTGGTGAACCCAAACAATCAGACCCAAGCCAACAATAATAAAGGAGGCCAGGCAAACGTAGACATAACCAAACAATGGTTTGCGTGAATAGACAGGAAATAACTCTGAAAAAATACCAAAGACGGGCAAGATGATGACGTATACAGCCGGGTGAGAGTAGAACCAGAAAAAGTGTTGATACAGAACCGGATCGCCACCGCCTTCAGGACGATAGAAGGAGGTTCCCACGGTGAGGTCGAACAGAAGCATTACGGCGCCACCAGTGAGGGCAGGCAGACCGATCAATTGCAGGGATTGGGCGGCCAAGGCCGTCCAGCAAAACACCGGCATGCGAAACAGGGTCATGCCCGGGGCACGCATCCGCAAGATCGTAGTGACGAAGTTAATCGCTCCCATGATCGAAGACACACCCGAAAGGGCGACAGCCAGCAACCAGAGGCTTTGGCCACTGATCAAATTACCAAGTGGGTTTTGGATACTCACCGGTGGATAAGACCACCAGCCTGAATAAGCCGGGCCACCGGGGACAAAGAAGCTGGCAATCAACAAACTGCCAAACACAGGAACTAACCAGAAGGCAGCGGTATTCAGCCGAGGGAAGGCCATGTCGGGAGCACCGATCATGGTGGGTATCAACAGATTATTAAGACCGTTGAGTACTGGGAAAATGAACAAGAACAACATAATTGTTCCGTGCATCGTGTACAAACCGTTGTACACCGTGCGGTCCACCAGGTCGGCTGGCGGCGTAAGCAGCTCTCCCCGAATGATCATGGCCAGAAAGCCACCGATCAAGAAGAAGAAAAAGGCTAAAACGATGTACTGGATACCAATAACCTTGGCATCGGTACTGAAGCCAAGGTAACGGGTCCAACTGAGTTGGGGATGGCCTTGGGCAAGGGATGGGGTTGGGGTCATGGCCTCAGGCGTCGTGGGGAAGGGCATTGGATCCGGGCACGTTCACCTGGGGCGGTGGTGCGGGCTTGACAGTGGCCCATCCGGGGGTTGGCGATTGCTTGAGCCGTAATTCATATTCCTCAACCGCATCACTAATGCCAGGCTGGAGCGGTAGACCTGCGGCCTGCTTCAACCAGGCCTGGTAGGCCTCCACACTTTCAACAACAACATCGGCCTGGTTGGCCGCGAACCAGGTGCCGCTGAACTGGGAATCGCGCAGGCGATAGCGACCAACACGGATCGGAGTGAGGTTGAAATTGATCGCGCGTCCTGGAATCACATCCTGCTTAAGTCGAAAAGCCGGGATGTAGAAGCCATGAAGCACATCTTCTGAAACCAAGCGAAAGGTGACCGGCTGATCAAGGGGCAAATGCAGTTCGGTGGAGGACACGCCCGTATCGGGATAGCGAAATTCCCAGGACCACTGGCGGGCCACCACCTCAATGGTTTCAGAGGGCAGGCGATCACCCGGATACCCACCCTGCTGCTCCTTGGCATCGGCTAGGTGGATGTGTTCCATGGGACCGAGCACCCCCAGGCTCGTATTCACCTTCATGGCATAAACGGCAATAGCCATCACCAGCACAAAGGGAATCGCAGTCCAGATGATTTCCAGCTTGGTGTTGCCTTCGATCGGTTCGGCATCACTGGCGTCGTATTTCTCGGCTCGATGGCGCACGATCACCCAGCCCATCACCGACGCCACTGCCAGGAAGACAAAGGTGCCGATGGTGGTTTCAAAGCTGAACAACCCGTCCACTAGGGGCGCGGCGTTGGACGCCTGAACCGGGAACCAGTGATAGGACTGCAAACCAACCCAGCGGCTGATCACAATCAACACACCGACCCAGAGGCTGACGGCAATCACTGCCGGTCGATTGATGGAACTTGGAGAAGCGGTCATGGAGAAGCAGCAACGCGCATTTAGCGAATCAACCCAAGCCCTTAGGGCAGGGAGGTATGCAGGTCGGCCCCAGCCGCAAGCAATTGGTCGGCAGCAATGTGGACACCAAATTCGGCGGCCAATTGGGCACCGAGAGTGCCATGCAGGCCAAGGAGCAGAAACATGCCAAGGCCCACCAATAAATAGAGCCACTGGACCTGGCGCCCGAGATCTTTGCGCCAGATGAAGCGCTGCATGCCGCGCCAAACAGTCATGGCCACTATCACAAGCAGCAGCACAACGCCGCCAACACCATGCCAGAGCATGGTGACCATGCTCTCAAGGCCAAAGGTACTGGTCACTCCCGGCAGGGGAACGGCCAGCAACATTTCATAGAAGCCGGCTGCCACAGTGAAAAAGGTGACCACACAGCAGGCCAGCAGGTTGTACCAGCCGACATCGTGAAAGCCTGAGCGGGTGATTGGCAGGGCAAGAAAGCGGAATACCCGCTTTTCGAGCGGATAAAGGGCACCGGCGATATCAAAGGCGATGGCGATCACAAACAAACCAATGGTGAGGTGCACCAAGTTGGGATGGATCGGCAGACTGTAGGGAAGGCCATTGGCCCCCAGCGAGCTGGCGATCTGCTCGATCGGCGAATCGATGGGAATAGCGCTCAAGCTGGCTTCCATTAAACAATTCCCTCACGCATGGCACTGACCACCTTGACCGTATGCAGACCGTAGGTCCAGATCAGCTGGTCGCCCAAGTAGACCTGCACCAGCACCAGCAGACTGAGAACGCCGCCGGCCCCAAGGAAGGCTAAGGGGATCTGCTGGCTATCGCGATTGCGAATCACGTAGCGCCAGGCCGTCATCAGGGACAGGATCCCAGCTAGGGACCAACCAATCGTGCTGTGAATGTTGAGAATTTCCCGAGCCGCGCCGTAGGGAAGCGCCAAACCTGCCTCAACTTGACCAAAAATGATGGCCACAAAAATGGCTGCTGTAGCAAACAGCAGGTTCCAGAAGCTCACTTCGAACAACTGGGGCTTGCGCAGGACAAAACCGGCCAGGTCGAAAACAAAGGTGATCAGGGCCATGGCGATCACAAAATGCACCACGATTGGATGAATCGTGTCCATCCAGGGCAGGTTGTGGTCGTTGAGGGGTGGAAGCAGTTCGAGCATGGTGGCCCTTTGGCCAACTGTCATTGATTGTCCAATTTTGAGCGACGTGCCACAATGGCGCCTCGTTTGTTGCGGAATGCGATGAATTGTTTGCATTTCCAGGTAAAGGCCTTCGGTCCAAGTGAGCGACTAGGGTCAGAGGCCAATTTCGACTTCGCTCCGGTATGGCCACCAACCCCAACCTGCGTTGGATCACCGCAGGACTCCTGGCGATTGCTGCGGTCCTGGCCCTCGCTCTGCCCTTTGTGTCGGCGACGATTCTGACCTTGGCGATCGGGGGAGTCGCGATCGCCGCCGGGATCGCCCAGCTGCTGCGCATCGGCGGTGCCCCCGACCTCCGCAGCAAACTGTTTCGGGGTCTTGCAGGCCTTTTCTATGGCATCAGCGGGGTATGGATCCTGCTCTATCCGGTTGCCAGCGAAGTGAGCCTGACCCTCTTTGCTGGTCTTCTGCTGCTATTTGAAGGGGTGATGGAACTGGCCGGGGCCGCCGCGAGTTCCTCACCAGCCAAGGGCCTAGTGCTGGTGGACGGAATCGTCACCGCAATCCTGGGCGGCATGTTGGTGCTGGAATGGCCCAGTGACAGTCTTTGGGCCGTGGGCACCTTGCTGGGGATTTCCCTGCTGTTCTCAGCGGTGAACCTGCTCTCAGGTCCTCCTGCCAGCCAGGCTTGACGCTCAGGCAAAGACAGCAGGTGTCAATCTTGATCAGTTACTCTAGTAATTTACTCTGGCCAGACTTGGCATGGGAATGATCAGGGTAGTGCTACAGGATTAATCGCTAGGCAATTGCGGCAGTACATCTCTATAAAGCAATACCGATCAAGCGCTTCAAATAGTACTAATAGCGCCAAGTCTTCATTTTTAACGCCTAAATGTCAAAGCAATGACTGCAAATCACGCCAAGATATCAGCCCCAGCAGCACTCGCCGAACTCAAGGCTGGCCATGAACGTTTTGTTCGGGCCATTTCTAAGCACCCCCACAGCAGCCAACAGCGTCTCAATCACCTAATTAAGGGTCAACACCCACTGGCAATGGTGCTGAGTTGCTCTGATTCGAGGGTGCCCATAGAGTTGCTCTTTGATGTTGGCTTTGGGGATTTATTTGTGATCCGTAATGCTGGCAATGCCTGCACAGAAGGCAGCCTGGCCTCAATTGAATATGGACTCGAAGGCCTGAATATTGACCTACTTGTGGTGTTGGGTCACGAGGGTTGTGGAGCTGTTGGGGCTGCCTGCTCGGACCACGCCTCTCTTAGTCCTAGCCTGGCTCAGTTGGTCTTGCACATCCGCCAGGGCCTGTTGGCCGCTGACGTAGCATTAGAATCAGAGCTGGCTGTGCGCCGCCATCCTGTCCTGACGGCCGAGCAATTGATTCGAAGCAGTCAACTGGTGCGCGAACGGGTCAGCAATGGTGCCCTGGTGATCGAGCCAGCCTGCTACACCTTTGATCACGGCAACATTGAGTGGATGGGAACCGTTGGGCCGGTTGCGGGCCTCGCTTAGGGCCCGGTTCAGCTGGTCCTGGGCTGTTTGCCAACCAAAACAGGGCTTGGAAGCAAGCGGCATGGGGTTTAGCCTGGGACCCAAGTCAACTGCTTGAATTGCGATGTTCGAACTTGAAACCCTGCTGGCGTTTGGAATCGGTGCTGGATTGGTAGTGCTGGCCCCAGTTGTGGCAGCCGTCTTGGGCAAAGAGAGTCAGCTGGCTGCTTCGGTGGGCTCAACGGGACGCAATCTCACTAAAAAATCCCTAAAAGTTGGCCTTTATGTAGTCGATAAAACCGCATCGGCCGCCAAAGTGGTTGGATCCGGCCTGGCAGAAGTGGGGGAAACCTTTGGCGACATCCTGTCTGAGGCCAAAACTGAGTTGAGCCAGTCCAAGCCCACCAAATGATCCTTTGATTGCCTTAGTCCGCTTCGCCGCAGCCCAACCCGATTGGCAAGCGGAAGATGGTCTCGATCAACGCGACGATCAACAAATTGAGATCTGCCACCAACTCCCCAGGCGTCTGCGCTTGCGCTTTGAGCCGCCGATCAGGGAGCAAGCCTGCATCCAGATCCAAGCGGCTCTCGAACACCAGTTTCCCCCTTTGCAGTTCCGATACGTCAATCGGGGCCAGGGTTTGGTCGTGCGATCACCCGGAGCTGCCATTGACGCCGATGACCTGATTGGGGTGCTGCGCGATGCCCTTGGCGCCCCCTGGGTCCAACAGGTCGCCCATCCGCCCAGTCGCTGGGATCGGGTACAAGACCAGCTGCGCCAAGGGTCGATTCGGTTGTTTCTGGCCTTGGCGGTGGCGGGCTGGATTCTACCGATCCTGCCTGGCACCCCCTTTTTCCTAGTGGCCTGGTGGCTGGGTTGGCGGCCACCAGCAGCACAGCCAGCCGAGCTGGATCCACCGGCTACTGAGTGACAAACCATCGCAGAATGCCCACCTAGGCACGAACTGAATAGTTTTTTTGGTGGCCAAATGCTTTGGGAGCCAAGGACTAGTCGAACTGCAGCTGCAAATGGCGGCCGACCAGCTTGGCGCCAGTACAGGATTGACCAGCCAGGTCGTCTGGGAGTGGCAGCAGCCGCCTGGATCCAGCCACCTGAATCAATACTTGTCCATCGATTTGCTGGACCTGTAGCAACTCCTTGCGTAGACCCGGTAGTAGCAGCTTGCAGACGGTGGTCCCAGCTTCAATATGCCATTTCAGGGGCGGTTCAGCCGTCCAGTCCTGATCCAGCCAGGCCTCAAGCTGGCGACCACCGCTGTGCAACTGGGGACCATGACCCAGCGCCATGGGGCCAGTGATCGCCGCAAGGGCCTTCTCGGCTGGGCCAGCCCCGGGGCCGCGAATCCAAAGGCGGGCCGGTTGAAAGTCCTGCAGATAGATCCGGCAGAGACGATCGGACAACAGACGAGGCTGGCCAGCGCCAGCATCGAGCACGCAAAGCAATTGGTGGCAACGAGGATCGGCCAATTGCGAGGCCAAATCGTTCAGCTTCTGGCGCCAGAGGGAACTGAGACGCAGCGCCTCCCCATCCGGCAACTTCAAGCGCAGGACCAGATCAAGACGGGAGAGACTCTTGCGGGTCTCCTGCCACCAAGCCAGCAAGGGATCCAGCCATTGCTCGACTAGGGCCGGACCCGTGCGGGCCACCTCCAGCAGCTGCAGGGCTTGGTGCAGAGGCGGTAGCAACACAACGGCCCCAACGCCCACCTCTGCGGCAGGCTCTGGAGCAAGCCAATCAGCCAGGGCAAAGCATTGCAGCAGCTGGGCCACTCCGGGTAGGGGCGGCAGCAGTTCAGGCCTGGCTGCCAGCAACTGCAGTAGCTCGAGCCACTCGACCAAACCCGGGGCAAGGCGACCCCAGGCCAGCCGTTGATAGTCCGCCTGCTGAAAACAGGTCCCGGTCGCCAACGGATGGGTGGCATCCAGACTGGTCAGCAGGCAATCACCACTGAGATCAAGCAGCAGGGGCTGCTGCCAATCAGAAGCCAGACACCGCTGGAGGTGCCCAGCCACAGCAAGCGCATCGCTTGGCAGGTCTGCACTGATCAGATGCAACATCGGGGCTGGATCGCAGCTGGAACTGACCCATCCGTCAGGCTGGCACAGCCGAGCGGGCTGCCCAAGCGCAGGGCTGCGATGTCAGACGCAATTGCTGCAGCATTCTCAGCTCGGGGATGGGCAGCTGGGACAAAGCCGCCATGCCACCGGCAGTGGTAAATGAAGTTCCAAAAGCTGTGACAGCTGCACAGACGGCAGCCCAGACAATCCGCGTCAAGGGCAAAGGGGCTAATATGCTGCGAATTGGGTCACAATTACGGATGTTTGAGCTTGAAACCCTCCTCGCTTTCGGCGTTGGAGCCGGCCTCGTCGCCCTTGCCCCCTTGGTACGTCGCATGGGTCATGCCCCCTTGGGTGATTCGATGAGCCAGGCGGGCCGCTCCTTGGCCAAAGGCGGAATCAAGGTTGGCGTCACGGTGGCTGGAGTGGCCGGTTCGGCAGCCCGTAACGTGGCCAAACACGCATCTGAAGCGGCCGAGGGCCTGATCGACCTAGTTGCTGAAGCGAAATCCGAGATGGAAGCGACCCCTGTTGAAGTGACACTCAGCAAGCCAGCGGCAACAAAGAAAGTGAGTAAATCTGTTGTGAGCTCAATTCCTGTTGATTGATTCAACGGCTGCTTCAGACTGAAATAATTGATCAAAAATCCACCCTGCCACTTCATTCGTGCTCGCCCAGTCCGTATCGCCCACCAGGATTCCGGATCTGATCGTGGTTGCCGATCGACAAGAGATCAAACCTCCTACCTACTTATTAGACATTCGCTATCAATGCCAGTCCCGACTTCGCTTCAGGGTTGAGCTCGATCCGAGCTGCCTAATCGCCCTCGAAGCTCACATCCGATCCAGTCAGCACGTTCACCAAGTGCGCATCAATAGCCTGGCTGGTTGTTGCGTGGTTAGCTTCGATCCCGGCGCAGAACTGGATATCGACCATTGGCTGGCGCACTTACCGCGCGAAGCGGCACTGCGTCTGCCGGATTTTCGTCCCAGGGAGAGCCTCAGCACTGGCCTAGAGAGCGCTGCCCAGGAGAGCGGCGAAGGTGAAGAACCGTTTGTGCCTACCAGGATTGTCCTTCCTGTGGCCTCCCTTGGTCTGGCGCTGCTGGCTGGACCCCTTTCCCTGCCGCCCTTGGCTGTGGCCGCATTCATTCTGGTCGCAGCCCAGCTGAGCTTCCGTCGCGCCTGGCAAGGATTGCGCGAGGAGCGCAAGATCAACGTTGATTTCCTCGATGGCCTGGCGGTTGTGCTGCACAGCCTCGATGGCTTCTTGGTCGGCCCGGCAATGATGATCACCATGATTGAGGGGGGTGAAGCAGTTCGCGACGCCACTCAGCGAATTGCCCATTCCGCCAATACAGATCTGCTGGCCAGCCTCCAAACGGATGTGCGCCTGCTGAAGGATGGCGAAGAACGGATCGTGCCGAGCACCAGCCTGGAGGCCGGCGATCGCATTCAACTGTTTGCCGGTGACCAGATTCCCGTCGATGGTGTGATCGAAAGTGGCGAAAGCTCCCTCGATGTCGTCAAATTAACGGGCGAATCTGTGCCCCGTGAAGCCGGTCCTGGCGACGAGGTCCTGGCAGGGTTCATCCTGCTGGAAGGGGCCTTGATCATCCAGACCTCAGCCGTGGGCGAGGCCACCCGGATTGGCCAAATCACTTCGATGATTGAATCGGCCCCCGTTTTCGATACTCGTGTCGGTAACTACGCCGGCAAAATCGCCAACCGTTTTGTGCTGCCCACCCTGGCCCTAGCTGGCCTATCCCTAATACTCAGCGCCGGCAACATTGCGCAGGCGGCCTCCCTGCTGATGTTTGATTTGGGCACGGGTCTGAGGGTTTCGGTGCCGACGGCAATCATGGCGGCCCTGACCAAAGCCGGCAGCCAGGGGCTGTTGATTCGTAGTGGTCGGGCCCTAGAGCAATTGGCCGATGTAGATGTGGTGGTGTTTGACAAAACCGGAACCCTCACCCAGGGCCATCCCTCGGTGGTGGAGGTGGAGCTGCTACGCGACGGCGACCGCCAGGGACTGATCCGGCTGGCCGCCTCAGCGGAACAGGGCCTCAACCATCCGGTGGCCGAAGCCGTGATCAACCACGCTGTTGAGCTGGGCCTCGACACCCTGCCCTGTGAGCGCTGGGATTACCGCATCGGCCGGGGCGTGAGCGCCCAGATCGATGGCCACCAGGTGTTGGTTGGCAACGCCAGGTTGCTGCGCGAAGAGGGGCTGGAACCGGCCGCATCGAGCGCCGAACCCCGTCTGGCGACGGCGACGCCTGTCTATCTGGCCGTAGATGGCAAGCTCGAAGCGGTGATCTACGCGGCCGATGCGATTCGGCCCGACAGCCGCCAGCTGATCCAGGAGCTCCACCGCCGCGGCATCCAGGCCCACATGCTCACAGGCGATGTGGCGGCCGTCGCCCATGCCGTTGCCGCACAGCTGGGCTTAGCACCCGAAGAGGTGCACGCCGAAGCTCTGCCCGATCAAAAAGCGGAACTGGTCAAACAACTTGCCCAGCAAGGTCATAAGGTTGCTTTTGTGGGCGATGGCATCAACGATTCGGCCGCTCTTGCCTATGCCGATGTCTCAATTTCGTTTGCCTCGGGCAGTGATCTTGCCCGGGAAACGGCAGACATTGTGCTCACCAACGACAAGGTGTCGGGCCTGCTCGTAGCGCAGGATCTTTCGAGGCGAACCTTCGAGCTGGTCAAACAAAACATCGGCATTGTGGGGGTTCCGAACCTCTCAGCCCTAGTGGTCGGGACCTTCCTGCCGATCAGTCCGATTCTGGCGGTGATGCTCAACAACGGCTCCAGCTTGGTGGCGGCCGCTAACGCCATGCGCGTGCTCGGCTTCCGCGCCAAGGAGCTCCCGGCCGCCAGCGATGTCGCCGCAACTCCTGCGGCAGAACAGCCCATCCCCTCTACGGATCAACCCAGTCAGCAGGCCACTGCGCCAAACCCTATTGAAGTTCTGCAAGTCCCCCAGGCCCAGCGGGTCCAGCAGTTTAGGGAACCAGCAGTAGAGACAGGTGCGGAACCCCAATCAACTCGTCAAGATGGGGAACGAGCTACGGACGGTTTGGAGGTGAGCCTGACTGAGCTATCGAGTCGATTGAGTCTCAATCATCAGGCGATCACGGCCAGGCGACGTCGCACTGATTTCAGCCATTGGGTGCGCAGCCACGATCCGGAGGGCCATGGCTGGAGGTATTGCAGCCAGACAAAGATGTATCGCAGCGTTGTGGCTTAAGTGTCACAACCCCGCGGCCCTCTCCAACTCGAGCGTTGCGCCCAGCTGATCCATGCCACGCCCCTGCGCAGGCGTTATCGCCTCACCTCGACAACCCCGATCCAGTGGCACGAGCTTGAGAAGCACTTCAAGGAGCACCTGCCGCGCCGGGGACTGGACTGGAGGCTGAATCCAGCGGCCCAGTCCCTAGTGATTTCGGGCCACCCAGACGGCACCTCCGCTCCCCTTGAGCAGGCTCTGCCACTCGTGGTTGCCGGCCTGGCCCGGGCCGGGGCTACACCGGCGGCGGCAGCCGAAGTGGTGAGACTTTCAATTCGACCGCCCAAGCCCCCCTTGCGCCCTTGGCGCTGGTTGCTCATACCCGTCAATCTGGCCAGCCTGGTTTTGAGCCTGTCCTTTCTGTCCCTGGCGACCATCTTCAGCCTGTTGGGGCTGGTCGGACTAATGCTGCCCTTGGCGCCCGGAACCCAGTTGCTAGTGCTGGCCAGTTTGGCCGTGGAGCTGGCCTTGCTGTTGCGAAGCCCCTTCCTCGCCCGGCCTGCCGCCTGAAGCCCAGATCCTTGCCCCAGCCACCCTCCCATCAGTCGCCATGACAGGCATCCGCGGCCAGGTCCTGCTCCCCCCCCTGTGTTCCCTGGTCAGTGATCTGCCGGGGCGGATCCGATTGCAATCAGAGCCCCTAGGCCACTCGCCCGAACTACGGCGCCACTGCCGGCTGACCCTTTATAGCTGCCATTGGCTGGTGTCCTTTCGGATCAATCCGATCAGTGGCTCGCTCAGCATTCGCTTCCCAGACGAACGGCGCAAGGAGCTGGGATACCTGCTCAAGGATGCCTTCGAACAACCGGAGCTGCTGCCCTCGCGATCCAGTCCTGATGCAGACATCAGCCTGAGCAGTGGCATCAAACGGCTCAATAGCGGTCAGGCCCTACGCCATGGCAGTTTGGCTGCCTTTCTGGTAGGTGTGGACCTGCTGTTTCCGATCCCGGCGATCCTGTTCTCGGGCGTCACTGCCTTGCTGCTGCTGCCTCTCATGGGCAGCGTGATCAAGCATCTGCGCAGCCGCCGTGAACTGCCGATGGATAGTTTGGATCTTGGTTTTTCAACCGTATTAATCAGCCAGGGCCTGGCTGGAGAAGCCCTAGTTGATCTAATCATCGGCGATGCCAGCACGGCCCTGCAGAGTGCCTTTCTGCAAGGGGACCATGATTCGCTGGCCAGGGGTCTGGTGGATCGACTGGGCCATTCCATCACTCTCAAGATCACCGCTCCCTGGGTGGGCGAAAAGGACCTGCTTGAGGTCAAGGCTGGGGATCGCTATAGCGCCGAACCCCAGTCGCTGATTTATCTAAGCAGCACGATCATTGAAGGTGAGCTGACGGTATTTAACCGATTGGTGGATGGCCAATGGGCTCCCCTTCTGGTTGGTGTTGGCGATTGCCTGCAACCGGGTTCCTTTGTGATCCAGGGGAGAGCCGAGCTGGAAGTGGAGCTCACCATGCGCAACCATGCGATCTACAGCCAGAGCCAACGGCCCTCTTGGGCCCGCCTGCAACAGTCCCGGATACAAAAAAGCCTCGGCCTTTACAAGCGTCTGATGGCACCCCTGCTGTTCGCTGCCGGCACCTACTGGTATTTCAGTGGAGCGATTCAACGCTCCCTCGGTGCATTTCAATTCAACCCGCTCAACGACTGGCAAACCAGCAATCTCGCCTCCCGCCTGACGGCCATGGCCGAACTGCGCCTGCACAATCTGAAGATTCGCGACGCTGATTCTCTCTCGATTCTGGGCAAGGTCAGCCATGTGGTGATCAGCCGCAGTTGCCTCGACCAGATTGGCGGCATCATGCCGATTGAACACCTGCCTGTGGATAGCCCCCTGGCCAAGCACACCTTGCTGAGGCTTCTGGCCGGAATGCAGCGCTATCTGGTGACCCAGGACAGCATTCCGATCTGGTCCAACGAACTGAGCCTGAGCGAAGACGCTTTGGCAGTGGACAGCCTCAATCTCGATAACGGTGAAGGGGGTTGGCGGGTGCGGCTGGCCGATGGCCGGGTGTTCGATGTGGCCACCCAGAGCGATCCCCCCGCCCCGATCCCCCACACCCATCTCAATCCGCTGGAAGTTCGTCAGGGCGACCAGGTGATGGGCTACGTCGAATTGCACACATCCCCCGATCCCAGCTGGATTGAACTCTGCCGCGCCCTTGGTGAGCTGGGAGTGGCGATCCACATTGTTGGCTCCGACAAACGGGAGCGCATTGCCCAGATGGTGGCGCCCCTGCTACTGCCTGATCCAGGCACCATCCATGGGGAGTGCAGCTGGGCGGAGCGGTTGGAGTTGGTGCAAGCACTGCAGGCGGATGGTGCCTGCGTGGCCTATGTGGGCTATGTGCTTAATGACATGCCAGCAGCCTTCCAGGCTGATGTATCGATCAGTATCGATGTGGATGATGACAGCGCCTTTAGCGAAGGAATCTGCGATGTGGTCATTGATCAAGATGCCGCCTGGATTGCCCGCCTGATCGACATGAGCCGCCGACTTGAAGCTACGGCTAACAGTAACTTTGGCCTGATCGGCATTACCCACCTAGTTTCCGCCGCCGCCACAGCGACAGCCCTGATCAACCCGTTGCAAACCGTTCTGCTGGCGGATCTACCGCTGGTGCTTGCTGAATTGCGCAACCTCTCAGTCTTGGCCAACCTGAAGGGCCGCAAGCGCTTCAATAGTCCAACTGCCGACTAAAAAAGCGAAGGCTCGGCCAATGATCAATCCAGGCAAGTTGAACTTGAACCCTCTCAACGTTCAAAAAGCCTGCTCCGGTGAATTGCGATCGCGCCTGGAGCCCCTATTTGGCCTCCATCCAGTTGGGGCCGACCCCCGTTTCTACACGCAGCGGCACCGACAGCTGCACCGCCGTTTCCATCGTGCGGCGGGTGATTTCCAGGACCGCGTCCAGGGCTTCTGGGGCCGCTTCTAGAACCAGTTCATCGTGCACCTGCAAGAGCAAGCGGGCGGGCAGGCCGGCTGCGGCCAGTTCCCGGTGCAGCTGCACCATCGCCAACTTGATGATGTCGGCACTGGAACCCTGAATCGGCGCATTCGCCGCTGCCCTCAGTTGTTGGGCCTCCATGCCGGCGCGGCGGGCCACCGCCAGGTCAATCTCGAGAGGATCCTTACCCAGCAGGCGGCCCAGACCATGGGGATCGAAGGCGAAGGGACGGCGGCGGCCCAGGATCGTCTCCACATAGCCGCGGGAGAGGGCTAGGCGCTCCTGCAGTTCCAGGAAGGCGAACACCTGGGGATAGCGCTGCTTGTATTTGGTAAGGAACTCCTTGGCCTGGGCCTGGCTTACCCCGGTTTCGCGGGCGAAGCGCTGGGCCCCCATGCCATAGATCACGCCGAAATTGATCGTTTTACCAAGCCGGCGTTCATCGGCGCTCACCTCATCTTTGTCGAGCAGCAGGCGGGCCGTGAGGGCATGGACATCGTCGCCAGCCAAGTAGGCCGCCACTAGGACCGGCTCACCCGAAAGGTGGGTGAGGATGCGCAGCTCGATCTGGCTGTAATCGGCGCTAATCAGATGCCAACCCTCCTGGGGCAAGAAGGCCTTGCGGATCCGCCGGGAGAATTCCGTGCGGATGGGAATGTTCTGCAGGTTGGGATTGCTGCTCGACAGGCGGCCGGTGGCGGTGACTGCCTGGTTGAAATCCGTATGGACCCGACCCGTTTCCGGCTCCATTAGGGCCGGCAGGGCATCCACATAGGTGCTCTTGAGCTTGCTGAGGGTGCGATGTTCGAGCACTAGGGGCACCACTGGATGGGCGTCCTCCAGTTTTTCCAACACGGCGGCATCGGTGCTCCAACCGGTCTTGGTCTTGCGGGATTTCTTGCGATCGAGGCCGAGGCTGTCAAACAGCAGTTCACCCAGCTGTTTCGGCGAGGCCAGGTTGAAGTCGACGCCCGCGGCGGCGCGGGCCTCCAGCTCCAGCCGGGCCAGGGTTGTGGCCAGCTCAGCGGACAGCATGGCCAGGTAGGCCGTATCGATGCGGATGCCAGTGGCCTCCATCAGGGCGAGCACCGGCTCAAGGGGCAGCTCCACGTCATCGAGGAGCACAGGCAGGGCCGGCCCCAGATCGACCAGCTGCTGGCGCAGCAGCCCGGTCAGCCGCCAGGTGAGGTGCACATCCATGCCGCAATAGAGGGCGGCTGCCTCGACCGGCACCGAAGCGAAGGTCGTCCCCTTCGGCACTAGGTCGACGAAGCGGGTGGGGCTGAAACCAAAATTGCGCCCAGCGAGGTCATCGAGGCCATGTTTGGCATTGGCATCGCGCAGGTAATCCGCCAGCAGGGTGTCCATCGCCACTCCGCCTAGGGCCAAGCCGTGGCGCATCAACACCAACCGAGCGTATTTAGCGTTCTGCAGGGTTTTCGGATGGCGGTCACTCGCCAGCCAGGGAGCCAGGGCAGCCAGAACATGCTCGAGGGGCAGCTGGGGCGGCGCCGGCGGCGGCACGCTGAGCAGGTCGGCTGCGGCGGGAGGGTGGTGGCCGATCGGGATATAGGCCAGATCGGCGAGGCCCTCGCCCCAGCAGAGACCCAGGCCCACCAGCTCCGCCTGGAAAGGGTTCAAGGCCGTGGTTTCGGTATCGAGGGCAATGGGGCTGGCCGGATCAGTGCTGGCCAGCAGCCGTTCGACCAGGGCTTGCAAGTCGCCCTCGGAGCCAATCAGTTGGGGGACCAGGAGGGGCAGCGCGCCCGGGCAGGGGGGGGTGGTCGGGAAGGTTGCCGGGGAAGTTGGAGGGGAAGTTGGAGGGGAGGTTGGAGGGGAGGTTTCCTGAGTTGGCTCCAGCACCCCAGCCTGCTTGCCTGGCGCTGGGCCCAAGACAGGTTGGTCGGCTGCTTCGGTCGGCCCACCCGTCAGGGCCGGCTTCAGCCCAGGCCCTGCCAGAGCGGGGTCCACCGCAGTTGCCTCCGGGGGCGGCTCCGCCGAGAAAATCCGCGCAAAGTTGCCCACCTGCTTGACCAGGCTGAACAACTCCAGCTCTTCCAGACTGGCCGCCAGGCTGCCGGCGTTGACCGCCCCTAAAGCCAGCCGCGGCTCGCTCGGCAGGGGGATGTCCACCAGGATCTCGGCCAACATGCGTGAGCGGTAAGCGCTGTCTCGGTCGGCGCTGAGCTTGGCCTTCAGGGCACCCTTTAAGGCACCCTTGCTGTCCTTGTCGCCAAGGCCATCGAGGGCGGCATAGACACCATCAAGGTCGCCGTTCTCCTTGAGCAGGTTGATCGCCGTTTTCGGGCCTACCCCCTTGACGCCTGGGATGTTGTCGGAGCTATCGCCGGTGAGAGCCTTGAGATCCACCACCTCCTCGGGCGGGACGCCCAATTTGGCGATCACTCCCTCGCGCTTGATTTCCAAGGGACCACCGCTTTTGGCGTAGGGCCCGCCGCCCATGTAAAGCACGGCAATATCCAGCTCGTCATCCACGAGCTGGAAGAGGTCCCGGTCACCCGAAAGGATGCGCACCCGCCAGCCGCCAGCCGCGGCACGGGTGGCCAGGGTGCCGAGCACGTCGTCGGCCTCAAAGCCGGGGGCCATGCAAAGGGGTAGATCCAGGCCGGTCTGCAAGATCTGCTGCAGGTTGGCTAGGTCAGCGAAGAAGTGTTCTGGCGCCTCATCGCGGTGGGCCTTGTAGGCGCTGTCGGCCTCATGGCGAAAGGTGGGATGGGCCGTGTCGAAGGCGATCACCACTCCCTGGGGAGCCAAGCCCTTGCAGTTGTCCAGCAAGGCCTTGAGGAAGCCATAGGTCACCGAGGTGGGAACTCCTTCCTTAGTGCTGAGGCCCCCTTCGCCCCCTTTGGAGAAGGCATAGAAACTTCGGAAGGCCAGGCTGTGGCCATCGACCAGAAGCAGCAGGGGCGCCTGGGAGCCCAAGCTTGGAATGGATTCGTTCACAAGACCTGACTGGTTCGGGGGCATGCCTGCTGCTGTCATGGCCTGCAACCAGAAGCAACTCAGATTGGCAGAGGGGCCAACCGGCTCCATATCGTGGGACGGCGTTCCTTGCTGGCGCTAAAAACGATGGCCCGTACGCCCAACCACTACGCCATTCACCTGCTGCTGGCCGGAGGCCACCACCAGGTGATCAACTTCCCCGATCTGGCCTCGTTCCAGCAGTGGTATGGCAACGTGCTGAATTCCGGTCCAGCCGAGGCCTTCGTCAACGTGCCGATCAATGATCTGCCGGGCGAATATTTGGTGGTTCGCCCCAATGGCGTGGTGGGGATCCGGGTGGAACCCCAGTTCGCCTCCTTCGACGAATGATCTCCCTGGAGCGGCCCGTTTGAATCGCCTTGAGCTGCTCTGGAGCGAGTCTTTTTTTGCCGGCTCCCTGGCCCAGTTGATCGCCCGACTCACGGGCCTTCCGGCGGTGGTGCTTTTACTTGGCGTTGGCCTTGTGATCGGACGGGCCGGGTTCAACCTGGTCCAGCCAGAAACCCTGGGGCGGGGCCTCGAACCCCTGGTGGGTCTGCTGGTCAGCCTGGTGCTGTTCGATGGCGGCTTGAATCTGCGCCTGGCCGGCCGCGACCTCCAGCGCACCGTCGTGCAGCTGGTGGTCGTGCGAGGCATCTTGGGGTTACTGGGCGGCGCCTGGCTGGCCCACCAGCTGGCTGGACTGGCCTGGCCCCTGGCCTGGGTGTTCGCGGCCATTTCCCTGGCTACAGGTCCGACCGTGGTGACACCCATGGTGCAGCAAATGCGCCTGCTCCCCGGCCTGGGCCAGATCCTGCAGGCCGAAGGGCTGATTTTGGAGCCGGTGGGCGCCGTTCTGGCCCTGTTGCTGCTGCAGCTGGCCCTGGGTGACCTGGCCGGCTGGGCCGATGTGGTCTCCCTGCTCGGCCTGCGGGTCGGGGGCGGTGTAGCGATCGGCGCCGCCGGCGGCTTGCTGCTCAGCCTGGTGCTGGAACACCTCCCCAGGGGATCTGGCACGGAGCAGGAGGACCCCCTGCCCCTGCAACTAATCCTTGGCGCCCTGTTCCTGCTGGTGAGTGGCACCGAATGGCTGTTGCCGGAAGCAGGGTTTCCCGCGGCCGTGGCGGCGGGGGTCGTGGTGGGCCTGAGGCTGGATAAGGAGGCTAGCCAGCTGGATGAACTGATCGCCCAACTAGCCCAGCTGGCCATCACCGTGCTGTTCCCGCTGCTGGCCGCCGACCTGTCCTGGGGGGAACTGAGCCCCCTTGGCCTGGGCGGCGTGGGCTGCGTGCTGGCGTTGATGCTCTATCGCTGGCTGGTGATCCAGCTGGGTTCGATCGGCCTGCCAAGCCTGGGCTGGAGCGAGAAACTGATTCTCAGCTGGATCGCCCCGCGCGGCATCGTCACCGCCGCCGTGGCCAGTCTGTTTGCCCTGCAACTGGAGGCTGCTGGGGTGGAGGGCGCTTCGGCACTCAAGGGCCTGGTGTTCTTAATGATCCTGCTCACCGTGGGCCTGCAGGGCTTCACGGCGCCCAGCCTGGCCCGCCGCCTGGGACTGGTGGTGACCGCTGAGCCCAGTGGGCCCGAAACCTTCGTCAGTGCCATCAACGAGCCGGGGCTCCTTGCAGGAGCCCCGGCAGCCCAGGGTTCTCCTGATCCAATCGAGCCAGCTCCAAGCCAAACAGATCCGACCGACAGCGGCACCTCGACTTGAGCGCTGCAGGGATCAGCCCCCAGGTCTGATGGCCACCCAACGACCTTGGGGAGAAGGAGGCTGCTGGACCCTGCCAGCCCCATCTCCCCCAAGCTCCGGCCGATCAGAGACTGCGGCGGATGCGTTCGGCGGCCTCGCCACTGGGCTGGAGTAGGAGCCAGGTGCTGAGCAGGTCGGGGCCCTGGAGACTGCCAAGTAGGGCAGCTCGCAGGGTTTTCATCAACACACCTTTTTTGACTCCGACCGCCGCCACCGCCTCGCCCAAGAGGGCTTGGGCCTGGTCAACCGTGAGCGGGCCTTCGCCAAGGCGCTCTAAAAGGGCCTGCAGTGCTTCGCGGGCACCCGCACTCTCGAGTTGGCCAAGGGCGGCTTCGCCGAGCTCGGGCCGACTGAAGAAGGGCCGGGCCTGCTCGATGCCATCGCGAAGGGTGACCAGCGAGGGCCCGATCAGGGCGCAGAGCGACTCCAAAGCGGCCTGGTCTGGGCCGGCTGCACCCAAGCAGCCACCGCTGGCCGGATCCAGCCAGCCCTCGGCCAGCCAGAGGGGCTGCAAGGCTGCTAGCAGGTCCGCAGGGTTCAAGTCATGGAGCACCTGGCTGTTCAGCCAGTTGAGCTTGTCCCAGTCAAAGCGGGCTCCCGCTTTGTTGACCCGATCAAAATCGAAGACGGCGGCGGCCTCCGCCAGGTGGAAGCGCTCGCCCATGCCCTCCGGCGGCGACCAGCCAAGCAGGGTCATGTAATTGGCCAGGGCTGCGGCGGTATAGCCCTGGGCGCGGAAATCGCTCACGGAGGTGACGCCATCGCGCTTGGACAGCTTTTTGCCTTCCTTGTTGAGGATCAGCGGCGTATGGGCGAACACCGGCAGCGATAGGCCTAGGGCCTCGTAGAGCAGGATTTGTTTGGCCGTGTTGGCGATGTGGTCTTCGCCGCGAATCACGTGGCTGATCGCCATGGCGGCGTCATCAACAACGACCACCAGGTTGTAGAGGGGATCGCCGATCTGATCAGCCGGGGCCCGCCGAGCGATCACCATGTCGCCGCCGAGGTCAGCGCCGGCCCAGCGCATCTCCCCCCGCACCAAATCGTGCCAGCCGATGCTGGCACGATCCTCAATACGAAACCGCACCGTGGCCTCACGACCCTCGGCGAGGTAAGCCTGCTGCTGGGCGGCGCTCAGGTCCCGATGACGGTTGTCGTAGCGGGGGGGCTTGTTTTCCGCCGCCTGGCGGTCGCGCATCTCCTGCAACTCTGCCTCGCTGGCGAAGCAGCGGTAGGCATGACCTGAAGCCAGCAGCTGGCCAATGGCGGCGCGATGGGCCTCAATGCGCTCGCTCTGGACCACCGGCTCCCCGTCCCAGGCCAACCCCAGCCATTGCAGACCTTCGAGGATGTTGGCCGTGAATTCAGGCTTGCTGCGCTCCCTGTCGGTGTCCTCGATACGCAGCAAAAACTGACCGCCATGGCGTTTGGCATACAGCCAGTTAAATACCGCCGTACGGGCGGTGCCGATGTGCAGGGTGCCGGTGGGGCTAGGAGCCAGACGGACACGAACTGAACCCGTGTTCGCCATAGTCGTGCGACTCCTTGTTGGTTGAAATGGGTTGGTTTGAACGGGACCGACGGGGCTCGAACCCGCAACTTCCGCCGTGACAGGGCGGTGCTCTAACCGATTGAACTACGGTCCCAGGCTGGTTTTTCAACCAACAACGTTTGGCTTACTAGCCAAAACCACAGATCAGCCAAGGCCGGATCTGGATCGCCCGGGCAACGGTTGCCGCCCTGCGCTTTGATCAGTATCCGCTGCGACGGGCCCCTGCGTCAACCAATCGGCTGAACGAGAGGCTGCAGGCAAGCTCCTTGCGCAACCATGAAAAAACCCCTAGTCGGACTCCAGTGGAGCACGATTAGGGGTTTAAAGACTGGGCCGCTATCGGCCCAATCAACGGATGGTTCAGGGACGGAAGCCGGCCGGTTCAATCAGGCGAACCTGATTGCCCCTGGCCGTGAATTCGCGACCCTGGTCGCTCTGGACAACGACTCGACCACCAGATTTGACACGGATCACCCGAGCCCGAACCCAGCCAAGGGCTGCGGACTCGAGAACTTTGACCACATCACCAGGCTGTAGATCCAACTCCATGTCCGGAACCACGAAACTGCAGGAAGGGGAATCGGACGCGCCGTGGAGGACTTGAACCCCCGGCATCAGGTTTTGGAGACCTGCGTTCTACCAACTGAACTAACGGCGCAAGGCGATCCCCCCCACGGTCAAGGCCCATATCAAGTACGGACTTTGACCTGGGCAAATGAGGCGTGAGCCTCAGCGATCGAAGCGCTGCTTGACACGAGTGGCCTTGCCCACCCGATCGCGCAGATAAAAGAGCTTCGCTCGACGCACCTTACCGCGTCGCTCCACCTTGATGGAAGCAACTTGGGGGCTGTGCAGCATGAAGACACGCTCCACGCCGACCCCCTGGAAAATGCGGCGCACAGTGATGGTCTCATGGAGACCGCCGTGGCGCTTAGCGATCACAACACCCTCGTAGGGCTGGATGCGCTCCTTGTTGCCTTCACTGATGCGCACACCCACGCGGACGGTGTCGCCCACATAGATCTCCGGCAGATCGCTCTTAAGCTGATCGGCTTCGAAGGCCCGGATCAGATCCTGGGCGCTGAGTTTCCCCGTGGTGGCCTTCACAGGCTCCAGGGTTGCCACCGCAGCGGCACTGGTCTCCAAGCTGGTCTCCACCGTGGTGGTCTCCGTCTCGCTGGTCATGTCATTGATCTCGTTGGAATCCGCTGCCATCCCAGCTCCGAAAGACGCCTGGCCAAACAACAAGTGTACCGCTCAGGCTGACCCTCCCTAGGCCGCTGATTTGGAACTGCGCTGGCCCTGGCGCCAGCGTTGCAGCAGCAAGGTTGCGCCGGAGATCAGCATCCAAAGCAGGCCCAGGCCATTGAGCAACACATAAAAGGGCTCGAGGGTCTGGCCGAGCCATTCGCCCTCGTGCAGCACCATCAGCAGGTGCACCTGATCGCGGCTGAGGCCTGCCCAATCCTTGAGCAGCCGGTAGGCCATGCCACTACAGACCGTGAGCAGCAACGGGGCCAGCACAAACGGAGCGACCGCCCCATGGAACCGGCGGAGCTGGTTGAACCTTTGGGGCGTCAGCACAGGCTGCGACATCGCGGGTCGGAGAGCAGGGCGAACAACAGGAGACCGTTGTCCCGTTCTACCTTGACAATCGGCCCTGGTCCTTTCGATGAATCTTTTTGCTGATCTGCTGGCTACCACCACCCGTCAAGCGGCCGCCAGCCCGTCAGCAGCGGAACAAGCTGCCGCAACCCAGACCGGTCCCCGCATCCAGAAGGGCCGTCGGGGGGTTGAAATCAAGTCTGCGCGGGAAATTGCCATCATGCGCAAGGCCAGCCGCATCGTGGCGACGGTCCTTAGGGAGATCACTGAACTGGCCGCTCCGGGCATGACCACCGCCGACCTGGATCGCCATGCCGAAGCGCGGATCCGGGCCATGGGCGCCACCCCCAGCTTCAAGGGCTACCACGGATTTCCGGCCAGCATTTGCGCGTCGATTAACAATGAAGTCGTCCATGGCATCCCCAGTAGCAAACGGGTGATCCGGGCCGGCGACCTAGTCAAAATCGACACAGGCGCCTATTTCGAGGGCTACCACGGCGATAGCTGCATCAGCCTCTGCGTTGGCGAGGGGGCCAGCGAGGAGGCCGTGAAGCTCACCCGGGTGGCCCAGGAGTCCCTGATGAAGGGCCTGGCCCGGATCAAGGCGGGCAACAGCCTGCTTGATATTGCCGGCGCCGTTCAGGACCACGTTGAAGCCCATGGCTACGCGGTGGTCGAGGATTACACCGGCCATGGCGTGGGCCGCAACCTGCATGAGGAGCCCTCGGTGTTCAACTTCCGCACCCGGGACCTGCCCAACTTGACCCTGCGCGCCGGCATGACCCTGGCGGTGGAGCCAATCCTCAATGCCGGTAGCAAGTCCTGCCGCACCCTCAAGGACCGCTGGACCGTGGTGACCGAAGACGGCAGCCTCTCGGCCCAGTGGGAGCACACCATCGCCGTGACCAGCGATGGCTGCGAAATCCTCACCGACCGCGACTTCTAAGCCGGCGGGCCAGCTGGCTGAGTCCCTTCTGGATGAGGGCTTACTGGAGGCTGGCCGCGTCGGCTGAACAGCCCCATGTACGTCCAGCGACCCAGCAGCACCATCGGCATCAGGGCATAGGTGAGGGGGTTGGGACTGACAATGATGAGACCCAGGTTCCAACTGGCAAACACCAACACGGCTCGGGCCACGAAGCCAGCCCCCAGCAGCCCGATCGGGTTAAGGTCGGAGCGGAAGGGCCCCAGCACAAGCCGGCGGATGCGCAGCTCGGGACCGGCCAAATCCAGGGCCCGCAGGCTGAGCAGCTGGCCCAGCAGCCGCTTACTGATCTCATATAGGGGGCTCACAGCAGGCAGGATTTCGGCCTCGGAGGTATTGATCCAAACCTCCCGGCGCAACCTCTTGCCGGTGCCCCGCTTTATAGAACTGTGGCCTGCCTGAGGCGCGGCGGCGAAGAGTTCAAGCAAGCGCAGGCTGCTGAGGGCATTCACCTCCAAGGAGCGCTCCATCGCGGCCCCACTGCGATCGGCATGGGTATTAACCCCGTGGTTGATCACCAGGATGTCGATCTCACTGAGCAGCTCGCTGAGCTCGGCTTCCTGGCCGCAGCGCCAGCGGCACTGCTCCAGCGCGATGGGAGCCCCCGCCGCTGAGGTCAGCTGCAAGGGCTCGGCCCTGGTGGTGAGCGCCACCAAGCTGGCGCCGCAGCCATGAAAGGCCCGTAACAACTCCACCCCCAGGCTGCCGCCAGCGCCGGTGATGGCAACGCGTCGGCCCGCAAACGGACTGCTAAAACCTGGTCCCATCGGACTGCGCAGCTGGGAAAGCCCCAGGATGCGCCATCCTGGGGCCAAGAGACATATCGACCCAATGGAGACGGTTCTCAAGGATCGCGAAGCCATGGTCGCCCTCTATGCCCCTTATTGCGAGGGAGGCGACCAGCCCCAGTTGCTGGACCAGGCCCTCGACAAACTTGTTACCAACCGGCTCGACGGCAGTCGTCGGCTCAAACCCGATGGCAGTCACCTGTTTGAGCTCACCTGGCAACCCGGTGAGTCGCCCCAGGAGCCAAGCCACTGTCAGCTGAGTTTTCCCGAGGTCCCGGCGGTGAGCTACAGCTTTTCTGTGCCCACGGCCCAATTGGTGCTTTGGCTGATGCAGACCCTGGAATCCCAGGCCAGCCCCAGTCAACAGTCGCCCGCGAGGGCGCTCCCTACGCCGGACACCGTCCCAGCAGCCAGGCCTCCGGCCCTGCTGTTCCCAGCCCCACCCCTGCCGGCTCCCGGCCTGGGCCTGCCACCCCCTGGCCGGCCCGGTCTCGCCATGCCGCCGCCGCCCCTGCCCTTTCGCACCCCTCTCCAGCCAGCCAGCCTGGCGGCCAAGGGCGCGGTCCAGGCCGAAGGGCCCGCCGATCTGCCGGAAAGCTTCTGGCGCTGGTTGCTCGTGGGCGACATCCCGTCGGTTTGATCCGCCTAGATTCTCGCCACCGCAGCCGCGCCCGGGGCAACCGCCATGCCGTCGACCAGGGTTTCCCCCTCCGCCTCGCCTGAAGCCGGCCCAGGATCTGTCTTGCTGGTCGGCTCCTGTGAACCCTTCAGCGGCAAATCAGCCCTGGTGCTTGGCCTGGCCCGTCACCTGATCAAAAAAGGCGTCCAGATCCGGTTCGGCAAACCCCTGGGCACCAGCGATGAGGCCGAGCGCCGGGCCTCCGGCGCGGAATCGGATCGAAGCAGCAGCCCTGGCTCCCTGCTCACAGAATTGTCTGGACCCAGCGCCACGCCCGAGGAAGCGGGGCCCGATGGATTGGTGCTGGATGCGGATGTGCGTTTCGTGGGCGAGATGCTGGCCCTCAGCCCCGAGCAGCTGCTGCCCTCCCTGCACCTGTCCGATCCGACCACGGCCCGGCAACGGCTACTCACAGGCGAGCTGGACGCTGGCCTGGGCCTGGCCAGGCTTCAGGCCCAGCTGGGCGCCGGTATGGACCAGATCACCTTGCTGGAAGCGGCGGGCAGCCTGTCGGAAGGCCTGCTCTATGGGCTGAGCCTGCCCCAGCTGGCCCACCAGCTCCAGGCGCCAGTCGTGTTGGTGCACCCTTGGAATGATGCCCGCAGCGTTGATCCCTTGCTGGATGCCTTTGGCCAGCTCGGTCCCCTGCTGGCCGGGGTGGTGCTCAACAGGGTCGCCCCCGAGGCCGTCGCCGGCCTACTTGCGGCCGAGGTGCCCGCCCTTGAGCAGCTCGGGATCCCCGTGCTGGGGGTGATGCCCCGCAGCCCGCTGCTGCGCAGCGTCACGGTCGAGGAGCTGGCCCGGCGCCTCGAGGCCCGGGTGCTCTGTTGCCGGGAGCGGCTCGATCTGCTCGTTGAAACCTTGAGCATCGGGGCCATGAATGTCAACTCGGCCATGGAGTTCTTCCGGCGCCGCCGCAATATGGCTGTGGTCACAGGAGCCGACCGCACCGACATCCAATTGGCGGCCCTTGAGGCCTCCACCCAGTGCCTGATCCTCACCGGCGCCGGCGAACCCCTGCCCCAGCTGATCTCCCGCGCCGAGGAGCTCGACGTGCCCCTGCTCAAGGTCGACCACGACACCCTGACCACGGTCGAAGTGATTGAACGGACATTCGGCCATGTGCGGCTGAACGAATCGGTGAAGGCCACCTACGCCTTCCGACTGGTGGAGGAACACTGTCAGTTCGATCGCCTCGATGCCCGCCTGCGCTTGCCGGTTCCGGCTTGAAGCGAGCCTGTTTTTTGCAGCATCTCGACGTAACACTGCTAGTTTCAGTTTGCAATTAGAAGGCGATTGGTGACCCGGTCCCTAGATCTCCCCGCCTTGGACCGCATCGACACCCTGGCTCAGGAGTTGGCCTTGCTCCAGGACCGGGGCAAGCGGCGCATTGCGATCCTGGGCAGCCGCCATGTGCCGGTGGTGTCGGTGCACTTGGTGGAGCTGGTGGCCCGTTCCCTCGCCCAGGAGGGTCACAGCCTGGTCACTTCCGGCGCCCTGGGCGTCAATTCTGCTGTGATTCGCAGCGTGCTGGATGTGGATCCCGCTCGCCTAACCGTGTTGCTACCCCAGAGCCTCGATCGCCAGCCCAGCGAATCCCGGGAACAACTGGAGCGGGTGCTGAACCTTGTCGAAAAACCGGAACACGACGAGTTGCCCTTGCCGATGGCCAGCAGCCTCTGCAACCAGGAGATCATCAGCCGCTGTGATCAGCTGATCTGCTACGCCTTCCACGACAGCGAAACCCTTCTGGCCAGTTGCCGCATCGCTGAAGACATGGGCAAGGTCGTCAGCTTGATGTTTTTCGACTGAAAGCCCGGGCTTCTTGGGTTCAGCGCCCTGGCGCTCCACGTTCAGCGCCCTAGCGCTCCATTGTCTGGTCCCTCGCGGGCCAGCACCTGCAAGCGGGTGCCCTCCCGGCCCATGACCGTTACTCGGCTGCCTATCGCCAGCTGCCGCGCCGGATCGAGATTGAGCGCAGCCCAGCTCTGGCCCTGCCAGCGAACCCGGCCCAAACCCTCTGCATCAAAGGCGGCAATCACGTCGGCCTGCTCGGCCGAGGCCGCCGGCGCGATGGCCCCGGTGCCCTGGCGCAAAGACCAGCGCCGCAGGAGCGCGTAACCGCAACCAGTCAGAACGGCCCCCAGCAGCAGTTGGCCCAGTGGCGGGAAGGCAGGCGCCAGGCTAGTGACAAGCACCAGCAGCAGCCCGCAGACCCCTAGGACCATCAGCAGGCCGTCGCTGTCGGCACCGAGCAACACCAGGGCTAGGGCCAGGGCTGAAAGGAGCAGCCAGAGCAGGGGAGGCGCGAAAGCCATGGGGGATGCGGCGAGATGGGTGAAACAAACCCACCCGATGCCGTCACTTTGCCTAGGTTTCAACCAGTTGCCGTCTTGCCATGGAAGCCCTGGTTCCGGTTGTTCTGGCCCTGCTGGCCGCCCTTGGCGCCGGCAGTTTGAAGGTCACCAGCAGCAGCCGCTCGATGCTGGTCGAACGGCTCGGCAAGTACAACCGCCAGCTCGCCCCCGGCCTATCGCTGGTTTTGCCTGGCATCGAGCGGGTGGTGAGTCATGAGTCGTTGAAGGAACGGGTTCTCGACATCCCTCCCCAGCAATGCATCACCTGCGACAACGTCTCGATCGAGGTGGATGCCGTTGTGTATTGGCAATTGCTTGAGCATCCCCGGGCCTACTACGCGGTCGACAACCTGCAGGCGGCGATGGTCAACCTGGTGTTGACCCAGATCCGGGCTGAAATGGGCAAGCTCGACCTTGACCAGACCTTCACGACCCGCTCGGAAGTCAACGATGTCTTGCTGCGGGACCTAGACCAGGCCACCGATCCCTGGGGCGTGAAGGTGACCCGGGTCGAACTGCGCGACATCCAGCCGTCCCAGGGGGTGCAGCAGGCAATGGAGCAGCAGATGACCGCCGAGCGCGAAAAACGGGCTTCGATCCTGCGCTCTGAGGGCGAACGGGAGTCCCAGGTCAACGCTGCCCGAGGGAGGGCAGAGGCCCTTGTGCTCGATGCCAAGGCCAAGCAGGAGGCCCTGCTACTGGAGGCCGATGCCCAGGCCAGGCAGCAGGTACTGCTCGCCAGGGCACGGGCCGAGGCCGCAGGCCATTTAGCCCAGGCAATCGAGGCCCATCCGGCTGCCGCCGAAAGCCTGCGCCTGCTGTTGGCCAAGGACTGGATCGCCATGGGCGAGCAGTTGTCCAAGGCCCCCGGGGGATCGGTGTTGCTGGTGGATCCCCAGAGCCCGGCTGGTCTGCTCAGTGCCCTGCAGGCCCTACAGGGCCAGGCGACCTAGGGATTGCTTCGCTCTGGAGGCGGCTCAACCCGCCAGCAGCACCAGCATCGCTTCGCCGTAGAGCAGGGCGCTGCAGAACAGGGCCGTGGCCCAGCAGAGCGAGCGCAGCAGTGGCTTGTTGGCGACGTAGGCCCCCACATAAAGAAGCCTCAATAGGGGGTGGAGCAGGGCGGCCGCTGCCGCCCAAGGAGCACTCGCCCCAACCAGCAGGCAGAGCAGGGCCGCCGGGGCATGGAGAACAAAGGCTTCAAAGCAGTTTTGATGGGCCCAGCTGGCCCGTTGCCCCCAGGCGGGCAGCCGCTCGAACATCGCCCGGGGCGCTGCGATGTCGGCCATCGTGAAATTGGACTGGGAGCGGGCCGCCCCTAGCGGAACAATGCTGGCCACTAAGACGCCAGCGGCCAGGACCAGGGACCAGGCGAAGGGCGCCGCAGCTGCTGGGACGAGCAGGGCCGGCGACGCGAAGGCGAGGGGAAGCAAGACGGCGATGGCGGCTGCCTCTTTCTAGGTCGTCGGTGGTGAAACCCTGTTGTGAGGGCGGCCAATCGGGCCAACCCCAGTGGCACCAAGGCCTGGCCTTGGCATCCATTGGCATCGCTTGCCCTGGAACGGCGAACGATAAGCAACGCTGTGCTGCGCCGTTTTCCCCGGCTCTCCAGGGTTTTCCCCAGAAAAGCGGGGGTTTTCCCCCAGCGGCTCGACTGAGACCCCGGCGCTGGTGGTGGCCGCCGCCAATCCTTGGGGAATGGTCCCCTTCCCCTTGACGGGCAGGGGCAAGGGACTCGCCAGCATCCCCAAATGGGAGGCGGACGCAAAAGGACAAGTCGCCGGCAAATTCGCAGGGGTTGTCCCACGGGTCCAGGGCGGCAGCGGCCGCTTGCGCGACAGGAGATGGTTGGGAGGTCTACGGCCTTCCGGGCAGCAAGAACGCATGAACCAGATCCCCGACCACGCGCCCCGCAGTGTCTCCGTTGAGAACCAGTTCCCCGAAGACCTGTTCGACGCCATGCGGGAGTTCGTACGGGTGCATCCCCAATGGGACCAGTACCGCCTGATGCAGGCCGCCCTGGCCGGCTTCCTTTTCCAACAGGGCTGCCAGGACCGGGCCGTGGCCCGGCACTACCTCGACGGCCTGTTCCATCGGGAAGGTAGCCCCCAGGGCAGACCCGGCTAATCGGCCTTGGGCTGCAAGTTGGCTGATCAGCTGCCTAGAACAATCCAGATCAACAGCGCAAGACCATGCTCCTGGCGGTCAGTGGTGCCTCAGGTAAAACGGGTTGGCGGGTGGTGCAGGAAGCCCTGTCGAGGGGGCATCAGGTGCGAGCCTTAGCGCGGCCCGGGTCCGAACTGCCAGCCGGACTCGAAGGGGCCGAACTGGTCCGACTCGAACTCAGCGATGGCCCAGCCCTGGCCCTGGCCCTGAGCGGATGCCAGGCCTTGGTGATCGCCACCGGCGCCCGGCCGGGGATCGATCTAACAGGGCCGCTGCGGGTGGATGCCTGGGCCGTGAGCAGCCAGATTCGGGCCTGCGAGGCCGTCGGCGTGAACCGGGTGGTGCTGGTCAGCTCCCTCTGCGCCGGACTCTGGTGGCATCCCCTCAACCTCTTCGGTTTGATCCTGGTGGTGAAGCGGCTGGGCGAACAGGCTCTCGAGCGCAGCAGCCTGGCCTGGACGATCATTCGGCCAGGGGGCCTGGGCGAAGCGGAAAGCGATCTTGAGCAACAGACCATCCACTATTCCAACGCAGACCAACAACAGGACGGACGGATTCCACGCCGGCTGGTAGCGGGGGTGTGCCTTGATGCGCTGGATACGCCCCTCAGTCAGAGCCGGATCCTCGAAATCACCAGCGGCACACCGGCCGAAGCAGCCAGCGGCGAAACTCTGGCGAGCTGGCTGGCAAACAATCCAGAGCGACCCGGCAATCCCTGAAGGTGACAGCCACAGCCAGGTGCATCAGATATGGCCCATAAGTTTCCTTGCCTAGAGTATTTACTTGCTCCTGAAATTTGCTGATGATGGAGAAGGTTGAACCAAGCAGGCATTAGTCCCAGCCCCAATCATGGCTTACGTAGATGCCAATGGCTACGCAGACTTCCAGGGTTGAGCAGGAGCCTGATATGGCGTTCATCCGGGACAAGCCCTTAGCCAGTCAATTGCCATGAGCAAGTCAGCCTCGAACCGACCTCAGGCCGAGCGGGTCTGCAACCTGGTGCCCTCGCGCGGGATCGAAAAGGACTGGGGAATCGAACAGGCCTTAGAGGCGAGTGCCATCGCCGCAGCCCCGGCCGCCCTGCCGGCCAGCGTGGATCTGCGGGCAGAATGGTGGGGGATCGGTGACCAGGAGGTCACCGGCTCCTGCGTGGGCTGGGCCTCCACCGATGGGGTAGCCCGGTTCCACATGGTCAAGGCCGCCAGAATCGCCAGGCCCGGCTTGCTGTCATCCCGTTGTACCTGGATGGCCTCAAAGGAGACCGATACCTTCACAAGCCGGCCAGAAACCTTCATTGAAGGCGCGGGAACCAGCCTCAAAGCGGCGATGGATATCCTGCGCAAGTATGGAACGGTACCCGAGGCACTCTTGCCCTTCCATATCGCCACGACGATGTACACGGGCGATGAGAATACATTTTTTGCTACGGCGGCCAGTCGTCGCATCGCCGCCTATTTCAACCTGGCAAAAAATCTGACCAAATGGCGCCAGTGGCTAGCCACCCAGGGCCCGATCATGGCGGGGCTCAACGTGGATGCCACCTGGGATCACGCCAATCTCACCCACGGCAATCTCGACACCTTCCAGCCCGATACGGTGCGGGGCGGCCATGCGATCTGCGTGGTTGGTTACACCAGCGACCGGCGCTTCATCATCCGCAACAGCTGGGGGAACAGCTGGGGGGATCACGGCTTCGCCTATGCAAGCGAGGCCTATATCAATGCCGGCTTCTTCAATGAAAGCTACGGTGTGACTGTCTGAGGACCAGGGCTGGCCTGGAGCCGCAGGCCAATAGTGGCCAGTAACCCCCTTGTCCATGCGACCGCTAAATCTGGCCTTGGCGACGACCCTGCTGGTGGCCAACCTGGCCGCCAGCCCTAGGGCCTGGCCAGCCACCCCCTGCGGCCAGCCCGTCGCGCCGATCCAGAGCGTTGCGCCGATCCAGAGCGTTGCGCCGATGCTGTATCTCACCTCAGTGGACGATGCTCGCAGCCTGGAGGTCAGCCAGGGCAGTCAGATTCAGCTGACCCTCAGCGAAAACGCCTCAACCGGCTATCGCTGGAGCCTGGCGTCACTCGATCCAACCTTGCTTGAACTGGTCTCTGAGCAGCCCCAAACCAGCCCCAGCGACACCGGCCAGGCCCTAGGGCAGTCCCAGCCCGTCGGCAGCCCTGGCCAAGTGGTGTATGTCTTCAAGGCCCTGCGCCCAGGCCTCACTGAACTGACGCTCAAAAACTGGCGCAGCTGGGAAGGCGATGGCTCGATCATCAATCGCTTTCAAGTGTCCTTGCACATTCATGCCAAATCGGGCAGCCAAGGCGGCGTCCAACCAAACCTGCCTGCTCGAAGCGACGCACCAACGAAATGACGCCCTAACGAAATGACAGCCGCAGTCTGATCGGCGACCAGAACGGTCATCGCTAGAGAAGTGCCGCAAGCGAAAATCAGTGGCGCCACTATCAAATAACGAAAGAGGCCTGCTGTAGAGGTGGAAACAGTGCCGCAGATCTGAGGCTAAATCAGACCCAGGGAGTAGGCGCATCTTGCCTAACCTGATAGGGGCCCAAGGATTAACAGCTGAGCACCCAAGCAGGGCGCAATCGCCTCGCTCAGCCGCCAGAACCGGCCGGCTCAATCCACTTGAAGAGTTCACGATGGCCTTAATCAAATGGGAACCCCTGCGGGAAATCGAGGATCTATTTGGCCATTCCCTTGCCTGGCCCCTAGGACGGGCCCAATCAATGCTGGGTCTGGGGGAATGGAATCCCCGCGTTGACATCAGCGAGAGCAACGGCAGTTATATCATCAAGGCAGATGTGCCTGGCATCGCCAAGGAGGACCTCAAGGTCACCCTTGACAGTGGCGTGCTGACGATTCAAGGCGAACGCAAGCAAGAAAAAGAAGAAGAAAACAAACGCTTCCATCGGATCGAACGCTTTTATGGCAGCTTCTCGCGCAGTTTCTCCCTGCCCGAAGATGCCGATGCCGCCGGTCTCAAGGCCACAGCCAAAGAGGGTCAGTTGGTGGTGAATGTGCCCCGCAAAGCGGTGGCCCCCTCAGCAGATGCGCTGCAGGTGCCGATCGAATGAGGCCAAAGAAGGCAGCAGGCTGCTGCCTTTAAAAACAACCTGCCGGCTGAAAACAGCTTGCAGGCGTAAAATAGCCTGCCAGCCTGAAATACTGCCCAGTCCATCAAGACGCCGCCTAGTGCCCATGGCCCTCGACTGCTTTGCGCTCAAACAGAGCATCGCTGCAGCTGAGGCAGATCCCTCTGTTGACACGGGCCAGGCGGCAATCACCTTGTTGCGCCAATGGCTCAATCGCTTTGAGAGCGAGATCAGCGAGCGCCGACTGGAGACGCCCAGCGACTTCAACGGCACAATGATCCAGTGGTTTCATTGGTATAGCGAGGGCGACGGCGGCCACTGGCGGCGGCTCAGTCAGGAGGCAGCGAGCCTGGCTAAGGCCGGCTTCACGGCGGTCTGGCTGCCGCCGGCCTATAAGGGCAGTGGTCCGGCCGATGTGGGCTATGGAGCCTACGACCTCTTTGATCTAGGCGAATTTGACCAGAAGGGCACGATTCGGACCCGCTACGGCACTAAGGAGGAGTACCTAGCGGCGGTGCAAGCCTGCCGCCGGGCGAGCATGCAGGTATACGCCGATGTGGTGTTCAATCACAAGCTGGGGGCCGATTCGCCGGAAGACTTTGACGCCAAGCCGTTTGAACCGGCCAACCGGAACCAGAGCCTGGGCGACGAGCGCCCAATCCGCGCCTGGACAAACTTCCGCTTTGAGGGACGCAAGGGCTGCTACTCAAGCATGATCTGGCATTGGTATCACTTTGATGCCGTTGATCACAACCTGCTAGATCCAAGCGCGCAGGCAATCTGGAAGGTGCATGGCGCTGATTTTGAACATAATGTGGACCTGGAGAAAGGCAATTATGACTACTTGATGGGCTGTGATCTAAATATCAATCATCCAGAGGTCCGCTCCGAACTGAAAGCTTGGGGCGAATGGACCCTTGATACGGTTGGCGTGGATGGCTTTCGCCTTGATGCGATCAAGCACATCGCCAGTGATTTCTTTATTGACTGGATTGGCCATGTAGAAGACCATGCCCAGCAGGATCTGTTTGTTGTTGGCGAATACTGGAGCAACAAGCTCGAAAGCCTAAGCTGGTATGCGGCCAACAGTGGTGGTCGCATGAGCTTGTTTGATGCCCCACTCCATTACAATTTTTTTGCTGCCAGCACCAGTGCTGGGCAGTTCGACATGCGCCGCCTGCTTGATGGCACCATGATGCAGTCCCTGCCGCTGCTGGCCGTCACCTTGGTGGACAACCATGACACCCAGCCCCTACAGGCGTTGCAATCCACGGTGGAACCCTGGTTCAAGCCCTTGGCCTATGCCGTGATCCTGCTACGCGACCAGGGATACCCCTGCGTGTTCCACGCTGATTACTACGGAGCCCGCTATGTCGATCAACGCAATGGGGAGGACATCTCGATCAAAATGGCCAGTTACCGCTGGTGGCTTGATCGCTTCCTCTGGGCCCGTTCCCACTGCGCCTACGGCGCCCAGTACGACTACTTTGATCATTTCAATTGCATCGGCTGGCCCCGCCTAGGCACGGCCTGCCATCCCCGCTCACTGGCGGTGGTAATGAGTGATGGCGACCCAGGCTGGAAGTGGATGGATGTGGGCAAAGCGAACAGCCCATTTGTGGATCTGACCGGCCAGATCCATGGGCCGATCACGACCAATGCCGCTGGCTGGGCCGAATGGCGCTGCCTGGGCGGCTCGGTGTCGGTGTGGGTGGAGCAGGAGCTTTTCATGGAGCGGGGAATGGTGCTGGATTGAAGCTGGTGGATTCAAGCTGGTGGACTGGGCTGCGGTGCAGAGTGCCTGCCTAGGCCAGGCCTGCCCCTAGGGGGCGTCGGGCCGATCGACCAAGTCAGAACCCATGCGATGCCTATCGTCTGCGCCGAGCGACTCAGCAAGACCTACCGGGTGGCCCAGAAGCAGCCTGGCCTTGCCGGCACCCTGCGCCATTTCTTCTGGCGCCGCAGCCGTTCGGTCGAAGCCGTGCGCGAGCTCAGTTTCTCGATTGAGGCGGGCGAAATGGTGGGGTTTCTGGGCGCTAACGGCGCGGGCAAGACCACCACGCTCAAGATGCTCAGCGGCCTAGTCCATCCCAGCGGCGGCAGCTTGATGGTGGCTGGCCACGTGCCCCAACGCCGCCAGGCCAACTTTCTGCGCAGCATCACCTTGGTGATGGGCCAGAAGCAACAGCTGATCTGGGACCTGCCACCCATGGATTCCTTTCGCGTCAACGCGGCGGTTTATGGCCTCGATGACAGCGAAGCCAAGCGACGCATCAATGAACTGGCCGAGATGCTGGAGCTGGGCGAAGAACTTACCCGGCCGGTGCGCAAGCTCTCCCTAGGCGAACGGATGAAGGCCGAATTGCTGGCGGCCCTGCTGCACAGGCCCTCGTTGTTGTTTCTCGATGAACCCACCCTGGGCCTCGATGTCAACGCCCAGGCGCGCGTGCGTGCTTTTCTCGCCGATTACAACCGCCGCTATGGCGCCACCGTGCTGCTCACCAGCCACTACATGGCCGACATCACTGCCCTCTGCCCCAGGGTTCTGCTGATTCACCAGGGAGCCCTCTTCTATGACGGCAGCCTGGAGGCCCTGAGCCAGCGTCTGTCCCCCTGCCGACTGGTGCGCCTGGAATTGAAAACGCCCCTGCCCGCCTCAGCTTTGGCAAGCTATGGGGCCGTGGAGGCCATCGATGGTCGGGACGTGCGACTGCTGATCGAACGGGACCAGCTCACCGCCACCGTGGCGCGGCTGCTGGGCGATCTAGAGGTGCTGGATCTGGAAGTGGCGGATCCGCCGATTGAAGATCTGATCGGCCAACTTTTCCAGCAAGGGGTGGTGCAGTGACCATCGCCAAGGGACTACGCATTGCACGGGTATTGCTCTCCAGCCAATACGCCTACATGCTCGAATACCGGGCTGAAATTGCCCTCTGGGCCCTCTCTGGGGTGGTCCCCTTCATCATGCTGGCCCTCTGGAGCCAGGTGGACGCGAGCGGTGCTGGCCCTCAAGCCTTAGGCCTGAATCGGCTGCAGCTGAGTCGCTATTTCCTTTCGGCCTTCATCGTGCGCCAGTTCTCGATCGCCTGGGTGGTTTGGGCCTTTGAGGAGGACGCCCTCCAGGGGCGCCTCTCCCATGCCCTGCTCCAACCCCTGCATCCGCTCTGGCGTTACCTCAGCGCCCACCTGGCCGAACAGGCAACCCGCCTGCCCTTTGTGGCCGCCCTGGTCGGTCTGTTCTTTCTACTGCAACCCGACACGGCCTGGCTCCCCTCCCTGGGTCAGGCCCTGAGCGCAGTGCTGGCGATCTGGATGGCTTTTGCGATCAATTTTCTGTTGCAGAGCGCCATCGCAATTCTTTGCTTCTGGAGTGAACGGGCCAGCGCCCTGGAGCGGCTGCTCTACATCCCCTATCTCTTCCTCTCTGGCCTTGTGGCACCCCTGGAGGTGTTCCCGCCAGGGGTGCGCGCCTTTGCCCTTTGGACCCCCTTTCCATACCTGATTGCCTTCCCGGCCCAGCTCCTCTCAGGCAACCCCCTGACCTTCCGCGGCGGCTTTGCGGCCATGGCGGCCTGGATTGCCCTGCTGCTGCCCCTCGTTGGACTGCTCTGGAAGGCAGGGGTGCGGCGTTACTCAGCCATGGGGGCCTGATCGATGGGGCGGTATCTGCTCACCCTGCGGCGCTTCTGGGCTACGGCCCTGGCGAGCCAGCTCGAATACCAGCTCAATCTGCTGATCGACCTAGTCGCCATGGCAGGCAACCTGGCCGGCAGCCTGTTTGTACTCAGCCTGTTTTATGGACCTGGCCGCAGCCTGGGGGGTTGGAGCTGGGAGGCGGCCCTGGTGGTGCTGGGGACCTACACCGTCCTTGATGGCGTGGCCAGTTCCCTGCTGCGGCCCAACCTCAGTACGATCGTCGCCCACGTGCAGCAGGGCAGCCTCGATTTCATCCTGCTCAAACCGATCGACAGTCAGTTCTGGCTGTCCTTTCGCACCTTCTCGCCCGCAGGGCTGCCGGAGATCGTCACGGGGCTGGGCCTAATCCTCTGGGCTGCCGTCAAGGCCGGCGCAGAGCTGAGCCCGGTTAGGTGTCTGGCGACGGGGCTGATGCTGGGCGCGAGCCTGGTGATCCTCTACAGCCTCTGGTTTGGCCTTGCGACCACCTCGATTTGGTTCGTCAAAACCTGGAATGCCACTGAGGTTCTCAGGGCTGCCCTGACGGCGGGCCGCTATCCGATCAGCGCCTACCCCCTGCGCCTGCGCAGCCTGCTCACGGTTGTGCTGCCTGTCGCCTTCCTCACCACCGTGCCGGCCGAGGCAATTTTGGGCCGGGCCAGCCTCAGCACCGGGGCTGCATCCCTGCTGATGGCCACGGTCTGCCTGCTGCTATGCCGGGGGTTCTGGGGCTTTGCCCTGCGCTTTTACACCTCGGCGTCCAGTTAATCGCGCTGGTTTACGGAAGGAAACGGGGCGGGCTGCCTCTCGCATCACCGGCTCCAATGCCGGTGATGCGAGAGGCTAGTGCTACGACAAGCGCACTCCATGCCTAAGACCCTGCGGGACCACCGCTCACCGCTAGTGAGCCTGCGCCCAGGCGGCAGCGATCCCAGTGACGCTGCAAACCCGAATCCCCCCGCTGGCGCTCAGGGCGAAGCGGCCGCTCGCCGCAATGGCTTTGGGGCGGGCTCCTCCAAGGGCTCCCCAAAAGCGGGCAAGGCGGGCGCCAAGGGCCGAAAGAAAAAGGGCAGTGGCCTCAGTGCCGCCGATCGGGGCCCCCTGGGCAAACACCCTGACCTCGAAGCAATCGTGGCCCGGCAACGGCTGCACCTGCCCCTCTCCGGTCGCCTAGGCGAAGCCGAAGTGACCCGGGCCTGGAAACTGGCCGCCGGCGAGCACCATCCCGACCGGGGCGGCCTGCACGACACCATGCAACTGATCAATGGCGCCCGCGACCTGCTGCTTGGCAGGGGCCTTGTTTGACCGGCAAACTTGGCCCGCTCCTTGCAATACCTGACTAAACCAAGAGATTCAACTGGAATATTTGAATCAAAATAGATTATAGACCTCCCCACACGAAGCTTAGATTTGACGGGCTACAAAACCTAAATCTAACGCAAAGCTTTGTGGATCTCCAGATTGGTTGGGAAGGGGATTTCGACCTTGTGGGCAGCAAAGGATTGAATCACGCCACGGTTGATGCGATCAAGTTGGTCGAGGAAGCCCGCAAAGCTACTCTGCTGAGATCTGTAATCGAACACATAATCATAACTGAAAGACGAAATTGCCAGCAGTCGACAAGAGCGGAAGCTGGCCAATGGTTCCTGCTCGATGAGGTCCTTGATCAACAGCGGCACCAAGGAGAGCTGCTCCTCGGTGCAGTCATAGGACACACCTACAACCACTCGAGAGCGAATCACCTGATCAATGATCTCCTTGAGTCTCAACAGCAGTTGATCGCGAATAAGAAGGTAGCGACTCCAATCCGACAACTCGACTTCGCCATGGCAAATCAGCAGCAGATCGCTAGAATCACTGGTTTCGAGACTAACCAATGTGTTACTGAGTTCTGGCATATCAGCCAGATAGGCTTTGCTAAAGAAGAGCAGGTCATCCATTTGCTCAGGGCTGAGCTTGCCATCAATGGCCAGGCGCAAGTCCATGGCCTGGCGGGGTAGATCAGCAGAATTACCACTGCGCTTGGAGTAATTAATAATCGTTTCTTCATCGGCAATCGAGTTGGGAATGCTGATCCGACTCTCCAGAGTTTCCAACTCAACTGAGCGCAAGCCGATTTTGCTGACAAAGCCCAGGTTGCTACCAATACGGCAAAATTCTCCAACCCGCAGGGGGCGATCACTCTGGATTGATAGGCCCGCGAAAAGATTGCCGAGCAACTTTGACGCCCCCAAGCCGATGGCCAAACCCGGCACGGCAGAAAAGGCCAAGACGGTGCTGGGAGGCAAACCAACCTTGATTAGCAATTGATAGAGCAGGGCCATGGCGGCTAGGGCCGCCAGCATGCGGCTGATCGGCATCACCAGGTTCGTGGTGCGCTTCAAATGCAAATCGCTATGACTACCCCTAAGAAGCAACAGCCAAATACTGATCGAATGGCCCAGGGATTCAAACAGCAAAAAGACCGAAGCCATGGCCAGGGTAAAGAAAATGACATATAGGATTTCCGTGATTACGAACAATGAGAGGCCCGTAATATTGATAGACTCGGTGATCAAACTGCCTAAGGTGGTGGTTAGGGGCAAGGTCACAAGCAACAGCAGCACCCTTGTCCAGGCTGTCTTGCAAATGATCGACTGGGTACCGCCTTGGATTGGCATCTTTACACGGGGTCCATAGGAATGATGCAGCACCACCAGAATTTTGAGTAATAAAATGATGTAAACCGCACTGACCAGTACGGTTGCGGCAACCTGGAAAATAGTCTGATCAAAAAAACTTTTCTCCAGCAACTCCTTGCGCAACCAACCAGGAATTTTTAGGTACCAAAGAGGCGGCACCAGCCCGCCAGGAGTGAGGCTATATTTTTCGTAAAAATTGGGCGAGGCTAATTCCTGATTGGTATTAACTTTGGCGCCGAGTTGCTCGAAAATTCTTAAGATCTCAGGAATCGAATCCTTCGAAAAATAGTAATCTAAGTTAGACGATTGGCCCTTGACATGATCGGTGAGCTCAATGGAGGTGTCCGGCAGGGTCCAGGTTCCTTCGGCATGGAGCCGCACTTCATTGAGCTTTTTGATATCCCCTGGGTCGGGGAGATTAAGGGGGCTTTGACTATTATTAAACTCATAATCGAGAATCTGCTTGAGTTTCAGGCTGGCTTCATGGCCCATGTCATCTTGGATGCTTTCGGGGATGGCCGAAAGATCTAGGGATTTAATCGCCAAATCCCAGAGCTGATTGATAGCGCCAATGGCAAAGCGATCGTCTTTGGACCAAAACCAGCCGGCCTGGTCTTGGGCGGAGGCCACCAAGCGGTCCTGCTCCTTCGAAACCTTCGCCATCACCACATAAAAGTTGAGAATCGTCTCCTTCGGGCTTTCCCCCAGAACATCGGTGATTGGGGTGTCATCCCAGGCCTTGGTCGTGGCTACCAGGTCGGGATAGAAGGGTTGTTGCTGCAGCGGAATCACACCGCCATAGGAATGGTCCATCCGGCCGACTCGTGCCACAGGGGCAGGCGACTCCTTAGCCCCATGGGCTGCCGAGGGAGAGACCTGCAAGAGGGGCAGCAGGATCAGGCAACAGGCCGTCAGGGTGGCCCCCAGCGCCAATCGCCATCGCCGGCCCATCCCCAAACCGACTAAGCCGCAACTGAATCGGAGGCGACGCTGGCCGAAGCGAAGACGGGAAGCGAAAGGATCTCTTGCGTCAACAGTCAAAGATGGCGCCCAAGTGCTCTGGGCATCCTGACAGCGATTGCGCCGCAGATTGGCTGCAAACCCAAAGTAATGGCTGGTTGCAAGAGAACGGCATTGTCAAGGGCGCTGGCCGATTCTGGGGAGCCGCACGGGCGCTGGCTCCTTGCAACCCTGGGACCTGGTAAAGGCTGATTTCGATACCGATCAAACGGGCAATCTCGAGCTCAATCTCGAGCTCAATCCCCCCCCAGCTCCATCCAGGATTGGATTGCGCACCAGACAACGCCTGAACCTGTGGCCAAGCCCCCCTATCCACCGCCGCCGGCCCGGCCCGATTTTCCGCCGCCCGCACGGCCGCCCCGCCCTGGCGAGTTGGAGAGCCGATGGAGCTGACAAGCCCTGGGTGCAAATGCCAAGGCAATCCATTGATCAAGAGCGGATACCCCTGGCGCCGCGACGGCCGCTGGCGGATGGTGTCAGCAAGGCCGCGAGCCGTTGCTCTTCAGCAGTACTGGGCAAACGCCATGCGCCGGCAGCCAATCCATCAAGGCTGAGGGGCGCACCTCCATCCATCAGATCGATCGCCACCCGCAGCAGGCGCAGGGTCGGCAGTCCCACCGCCGCCGTCATACGGCGCACCTGGCGGTTACGGCCTTCGCGCAGCTCCAGTTCCAGCCAGGCGGTGGGCACCTGCAGCCGGTGGCGGATCGGCGGCTGCCGCTCAGGGAAAGCAGCCGCTGCAAGCTCGCTGGCTTTAAGCGCCCGGGCGCGGGCTTTCAAGGTTGGCTGCCCCTGAATCAGTAGCCCCTGGCGCAGGGCGGAAAGGGCCTCCGCCGTGGGCGTTCCCTCCACCTGAACCCAGTAGCGGCGCCAGTGGCCCCAGGCCGGATCGGTGAGCCGGTGCTGCAGCCGGCCGTTGTCCGTTAACAGGAGCAGGCCTTCGCTATCAGCATCAAGGCGGCCGGCGGCATAAACCTGGGTCTGGTCGATGTGGTCAGCCAGGCAACCCCAGCGGCTCCCCGCTTCGGCGGTGAACTGGCTGAGAACCCCATAGGGCTTATGGAATAGCAGGGTGGTCAGGAGCTCCAGGGATCCAGGGATTCAGGAAGCCTGGCGGGCCTTCCAAAGGTTGACCGCCCCGATGCAGATCAGTAACAGGCCCAAGTCCATCGTTAGCGGAGGCAGGGTCATGGGGGAGTGCCTAGGCCGGCACAGGGAGAATGGCGCGACCCTAGGAGCCAGAACCAGCTGGCGCGGATGGGTTTCTCCCACCTGGGCGGGATTGGCGCCACCTAAGGTGGATAGTGCAGTTCGAAATGGTCCTGGCGGCAGCGCATGATCGAGACATCCGGCGTGATCGAGAAGGAGCAGGGCAACGGGTTCTACCTGGTGACGCTCGAGCAGCCGGCCGGTCACCAGTGCCTCTGCCGGGCAGCGGGCAAACTCACCAAATTCCGGATCAAGCTGCTAGCGGGCGACAAGGTGCTGGTGGAAATCAGCCCCTATGACCTGACCCGTGGCCGCATCACCTATCGGGAGCGCAATGCCGGTGCCACCGGTCCCCGTCCCGGCGGCAACAGGCCCGGTGGTCCCCGCCGCCGGTGAGCTGGGGCTGTTAGCAAGCAAGTTGATCCTGGAGAGGGGCTTTAGGTGCTTGGCCCAACCCCTCTCGAGCTCAAAGACAGACTCCCTGGGCCGATTCAGGCCCAAGTCCAGCCTTGTAGCGTTCAAACCCCGGCTCCGGCGCCCGCCCCATCCCCTGGAAATGGGCTAGGTCTGCGCCCGAGCTAGAGCAGGGCCTCAATCGCAGCCTTAAATTCGCTGCGTTGCTTGACGCCCCGGAACGACTGCTTGAGTTCCTTGCGGAAGAACAGTTGCACCGTGGGAGTGCCCGTCACCCCGGCCTGCTCGGCAATTGCCTGGTCAGCCTCGATATCAATTTCTACCCCTTGGGCGGCGCCGCCAAAGTCTTGGAGCACGCGCTTGAGCTGGGGTTTCAGCACATGGCAGGGCCCGCAACTAGGCGAGGAATAGACCACCAGCAGGGGCCGATCGCAATCGTGATAGAGCTTGCGCAGGGCATAGCCACCCTTCTGCCAGAGGGCTGAGGGGTCGTAGTTGGCCTCATCGCTGATCGCCGTGCGCAGCGGTTCGCCGGCGGGGGCGGGATCGACCGGGTCGTGGCTGACGATGACGGCCAGGTTCTGGTGGGTTAGCCAGCGTTCCGCCGCCAGGGCCGCCTGACAACCACTGCCAGCGGCGGTAATGCCCTGGCGCCATTCGGAATCGGCCACATCGCCGGCGGCAAACACCCCTGCGGCGCTCGTTTCGGGCCGGCCGGGGCGCACCTGCACATAGCCATGGTCATCTAGGTCGAGTTGGCCGGCCACCAGGCCGGTATTGGGGGTGTGGCCGATCGCATAGAAGAGCCCCTTCACGGCCAGCGGCTCCTCCTTGCCGCTGATCGTGTCGCGCAGCTGGATCGCTTCGAGCCAGTCAACGCCGGCCACATCAACCAGATCCCGGTTCCAGTGGACGCTGATGGCGGGGTTGGCCAGCACCCGGTCGGCCATGGCCTTGCTAGCCCGCAGGGCCTCCCTGCGCACGATCAAATGGACGTGGCTGCCGTACTTGGTTAGATAGACCGCCTCTTCGCAGGCTGAATCACCGCCACCGACCACGGCCAGTTCGGCGTTTCGGAATTGGGGAGTTGCACCATCGCAGATGGCGCAGGCGCTGATGCCCCGGCTCCAGAAGTCCTGTTCATGGGGCAGGCCGAGCCGGTTGGCACTGGCGCCAGTGGCCAGAATCAACGCCTGGGTTTCGATCACCTGGCCTTCGACGGTGATGCGATAGGGCCTCTGGCCCAGGTCAATGGCGTCGGCATCGGCCTCGATCAGGCGCGTGCCCCAGCGCACGGCCTGGGCCTGGATCCGGTCCATCAGATCGGGGCCCAGGATCCCATCGGGGAAACCGGGGAAATTCTCGACATCGGTGGTGGTCATCAGCTGCCCGCCGGCGATGCCGCCCGCCTGAAAGCCGGTGATCAACAGGGGACTGAGGTTGGCCCGGGCGGCGTAGATGGCGGCGGTATAGCCGGCAGGCCCCGATCCAACGATGACCAGGTTCTCCGGGGCTCCCTGGGGGGCAGCGGCTGGGGCCATCGAATTTAAGCGGACTCACTTCGCTTTGAATCTAGGCCCCTTTGGCTGGGAGCTGGGGCTACGGGCCTAGGGCACAGGAATAGGGCGCAAGCCCAACGAGGTCAGGACGTGGGCTGCAGCCCACGAGTTCCTGCCAGCCTCCCAAGCCCGAGACCATGAACTGCAACCAATCCGTGAACTGCAACTAATCCGTCGCCAAGGTGGCACAAATCCGAAGAAATACTTTAGATTCCGAACCGTCCGTCCGTTTCCCTGCTGCGCCAGTCCAGCAGCCCATCGCTTGGAGGTGCTTCGTTGAAGCGATCCGCCAAAGGAGCCTTGGGAACCATCAACACCGTTTCAGCGAGAAGCTCCGGCTGGTCATCCAGGCACAGGATCCACTCGCGAAACTCCTGGGTAAGGGCATAGCTGTCCTCATAGCGCTCGCGGGAGTCAAGATTGGCGATACGTGCTACGGACCAGTTCATCGCCACTGAAAGGCGCCGTTGGATCGAACCGTGCATGATTCAGCTCCGTTAGGGAGCCACGCTGGTCGACGCGAGGTCGGGCCAGGGTGGCAGGTTCGCAGAAGTTCGCATTTTTTTCGGATCCAGACTGTATTCAGGGCTGCAGCAGAAAGCTCGGTAGCTGGGGCCCTCGCAGCCGAATCAACTCGCCAGCCCCCTCAGCCATCGCCTCCAAGGGCAGCCCAGGCGCCCGTCCCCAGCCCTGGGCAGCGACCGCTTCCGCCGGCCCCGGCCGGCTGCGCAGCAGGTAAGGCTCACTGATCGACCAGTTGCGGGCGTATTGGATCAGCAGCGGATCAGCCGGCGCAAACACATAGGAGGGGTGGCGGGGCACCGATTCCAGCTGGCTGCGCTCGCCATCGATGCGAACCGCCCGGGTGATCGCCTGGACGAAACGGCTGCGGGTCACCACTGTCGTCAGATAGGCCACGACCCGAAGCCGCGGCGCATCAAAGCCCTCCGAAGCCATGTCGATGCTCACCAGCCAGTCGGCGCGGCCGTTCTGGAAATCGGCCAGCCGGCTAGCCGCCTCCGGATCCTGGGAATGGACCAGCAGCACCTGATCCCCCTGTTCGACCAACAGCAGGCCCAGGCTGCGGGCGTGGGCGATATCGCGGGCAATCACGATGCCGCCAGCCCCCGGATGGTGACGCCGCACCAGCTCGAGCCGCTTGCGGGCATTGAGCAACACCCGCAGGGCAATGCTGCTGGCATCACCAAGGCGAATCGCCCGACGCAGGTTGCGGGCCCGCCAGCTCTCGCGCCCTTCGGCCGAGAGCGGCGAGCGTTCCAGTTCGGGATTGGTGCCCTCCTGGCGGCCGTGGTCGATCCAGCCATCTTGAAAGCGAAATTCCAGGGGGCGCACATCGCCGGCGGCAATCAGCTGGCGGGGCTCAACGCTCAGGTCCGGCGCGATCAGCTCAACCCGTTCACCCGCCTCCTCCACCTGGATGCGGCGGGCGGAGCAAAAACCCAGCTTGTCGGCCCGGAAGGGAGTGCCGGTCAAGCCCAGTCGCAGGCTGGCCCCGGCGGTGAGGCTGCTGAAGGTTTGGCCCCAGGCACTGGCCTCCGGTTCCTCCGGATCGAGACCCAGGTGATGCACCTCATCGGCAATCGCCATCCAGGCGCCCAGCTCAGCACTAGCGAGGTGCTCCTGCAGGACTGCGAGATTGCGGCTGGCCGCCTGGTAAGTGAGCAGCAGGCCCTGACTAGCGGCGGGACCATCTCTAGGGCCTTCTCTGGGACCTTCTCTGGGACCATTCCTGGGACTGTTTCCAGGACCATCCCTGAGGGCATCCCTGGGGCCAGCGACGGTGCTGCCGGCTGAGAGAGGCCAGGGGCTGGCGGGGTCCCAGTCCCGCAGCTCCAACCCCAGACGGCAGGCGGCCTGACGCCATTGGCTAGCGATCGAGCTGCGATGGGTGAACACCACAAACCGGGCAATCCGCCCATCGGCGGCTAAGGCCTGATACCCAAGCAGGGCTCCGAGGGTTTTGCCGGCACCGGGGCCGGCATGAATCAGCACGTCCTGGCCGCCGGGCTCCTGACGGTCCAGACGGCGGCGCAGCAACTGGATGAGCTGGCTCTGCCATTGGCGCGGGCGGGGGGGCATCGCCGCCTGGGCGGGCCCAGAAGCCAGGGTGAAGGACGGTGCTGCCATGGCGCCATTGTGTCGCTGGCAGCCCCTGGACATCCGGGCCGCTAATCGGACCCGGAAGCGCAGCATTCAATGGGTGTTTCGGCCCATTCCCATTCCAGCCAGCGTATCTAGCTTCCGTCCATCAGCCTATTTCAGGGCAATACCGAACCGGCCCATGGATCCCTGTTTCCCCTTCTCCTTGGCCGTAGGCCATTGGCGGGAGCGCTTCGAGCTCGCTTGGGACAAAGAATGCGATATCGATCCGATCATCCTGCGGACCCGCTTGCTGCGTTTGCAGGGTCGCTGGCAGCAGGCCCGCTGCCTCGATCAGGAGTTGTTGCCCTATTTCTGAACCGACCAAGGCGATAAAATTAAACTGGATCAACAAGTAGGGTGCTCATTAAAAAAAACCAGGCAGGCTCCCGGGGAAATATTATTTTCATTTTTTACAATCAAATCAAACCCTTTGCAATCTTAAAAAAAAACGAGCAACCAACAGGGCTATGCACTGCCAGGTTGGCAATCGTTCGTAACAAATAGAGAGTTCTTGCTCACTTCTGGGCAAACAACCCTTGCAACAGGTGCCGAATCAGCCTTGACGGCTGTTTCGGCACCTTGAGCTGAGCGCTCAACCAATCGCTTCGGCGTGGTTCACCAGCAGGTGATGCACCTCGTCGAGGCCTTCGCTTGCCACCTGACGAGCCAGGTCGCCGGGGGCGTCGCTTGTGTCCACCAGGGCAGCCGCCATGCGCTCGATCAGGGCCTGACGCTGACTGGTGAGATAGCTGATCAGCTCCTGCTCGATCAGATGGCGTACGGCCCGGCCGCGCAGGCTGTTCTGGTCAGCTTCTGCAAGGGTGCCCTGGACCAGCTCCTTGACGAACAGGCGTTGAACTTCCGTGCTGCGCAGGAAGCTTTCCATCGCATTGATGGCCCCGTCGACCACGGTGCGCTCTACCTCGGCAGGTTCTTCGTTGAGCTTGAACTCCCAGTCAAGGTGACGCCGCTGCCAACCCTGCTGCTGCAGGTTGGGCATAACGGTCTGACAGAAGCTATCGACGGAAATTTCATAAACCCGCTCCGCTAGCCGCTCGCACCAGTCGGGACCGTGGGCGTGCAGGTTGTCGCGCAGGACTTCACGCTCCACAGCATGGCCGCCGTGGTGGCTGTGACAGACGCCATCGGGGCATTCGACCGCCGTGATCGCCATTGGGAAAGAATCGCAGAGTTCAAACCATGCCTTAGCCAGGACCCGAACTGCGGGCAACAGGTCAACGGATTGGGGCGGCAATTGTGCGGGTGTGCGCACAAATCAGTCGAATCGCTTGTCTTGTCAGTGGCCAGAGACGATCACTAATAGAGACAGCTCAAGGAGAGCTTGGTTTGACGACTGTGTTAATTGCCCGCGAGCGGCGGGCTGGTGAAACTCGGGTGGCGGCCACACCGGAAACGGTGAAACGGCTGATCGGCCTGGGGTGCGGTGTTGTTGTGGAGCAGGGGGCCGGCCTAGCCGCTGGCTACCCGGAGGCCGCCTACAGCGACGCCGGAGCTGAGCTCTTCGATGGCGGCGCTCCCGAGGCGGCCGATCGCTGGGCCGCTGCGGACGTGCTCCTAGCCGTCCAGGCGCCCCAGGTTGCCCCAGGCTCGGCAGCGGGCCTGGCCCAGCTGAGGCCCGGGGCCCTGGTAATGGGCCTGCTCGACCCGTTTGCCAATCGGGACCTAGTCGCGACCCTGCTGGAGCGTCAGCTCTCGGCCATCGCCCTGGAACTGCTGCCTCGCATCAGCCGGGCCCAAGCGATGGATGCCCTCTCGTCCCAGGCCAACATCGCCGGCTACAAGGCGGCTCTCCAGGCTGCAGCGGCCCTGGATCGCTTCTTCCCGATGCTGATGACCGCCGCAGGCACGGTGCAACCGGCCAAGGTGGTGGTGCTCGGGGCCGGTGTGGCAGGCCTGCAGGCTGTGGCCACGGCCCGCAGGCTTGGGGCCCTGGTCAAGGTCAGTGACGTGCGCCCCGCCGCACGGGAACAGGTGGAATCCCTGGGGGCCCGCTTCATCGAACCCCCTGTGATGGAACAAAGCCCCGGCGAATCCGGCGGCTACGCCAAGGAAGCTGGGGTTGTGTTTCTTGAGGCCCAGCGCCAGCTTCTTGCGCCCCACCTAGCCGAAGCCGATGTGGTGATCACCACCGCCCTGGTACCGGGCCGGCCGGCGCCTCTACTGATCACCCGCGACATGCTCGGCCTGCTGCGGCCGGGCGCCGTGGTGATGGACCTGGCCGTGGGCCAGGGCGGCAACTGCGCCGCCAGCCAGCCGGACCGGGAAACCATCGTCGATGGAGTCCGCGTCATTGGCGCTGGCAATTTGCCGGCCTCGGTGCCCTTCCATGCCAGCTCCCTCTATTCCCGCAACCTGATGGCCCTGCTCGAATACGTGATCAAGCAAGGAGGCCCCGCCGAACTGGATCCGGCCGATCCCCTGATCGATCCCTGTCTCATTACCCACCAGGGCCAGTGCCGACGTGCCGACCTCAGCCCCGTGGCCCAGGAGGTGGCGGCATGAGTGACTTCTCCTTGAACGAAGCCCTCTGGGTGTTGCTGCTCGGCAGCCTCCTCGGCTTCGAGCTGATCGGCAAGGTCCCCCCAACCCTGCATACCCCCCTGATGTCCGGGGCGAACGCGATCAGCGGCATCACCCTGCTGGCTGCCCTGGCCCTGATCGGCCAGGCCCCCTCGCCGCCCCTGCAGGCCCTCGGGGCCGTGGCCCTGGGCTTTGCCCTTTTCAACGTGATCGGTGGCTTCCTGGTCACCGATCGCATGCTCGCCATGTTCCGTCGCCGCGGAGGTGCCGCTTGAACCAGTTGCTGCTTGATCTCACGGCCGTGTTGCTGCTGGCCCTTGGCCTGCGCGGTTTGGCCAAATTACGCACAGCCCGTACGGCCAATGGCCTCGCTGCCCTGGCCATTGGCCTGGCGGTGGTGGGGCTGTTACTCAACCAGGGACTGGCCGGCTGGCCCTGGATGCTGGGCGGGCTCGCCCTCGGCGGTGGCATCGGTGTGGTGCTAGCCCTTCGGGTGCCGATGACCGCCATGCCTGAAACCGTCGCCCTGTTCAACGGCTGCGGCGGCATGGCCTCCCTGCTGGTGGCCCTTGGGGTCGTGGGCCTGCCGGGCCCCATGGGCCTGCTGGCGACCGTATCGGTGCTGGCGTCGGTGGTGGTGGGCGCGATCACCTTCAGCGGCTCGCTGGTGGCGATGGCCAAATTGCAGGAATGGCTCGATACGCCGGCTTGGACCCAGCGCCAGGCCCGCCACGCGGTCAACATCACCCTGGCCGTGGCCTGCCTGGTCTGCTGCGTGGTGGTGGTTCAGGGCCAGCTCTTGGGCCTAGCCCCGTTGACGCTCCTGGCCCTGTTGCTGGGCATTGGCCTCACCTTGCCGATCGGCGGGGCTGACATGCCCGTGGTGATTTCCCTGCTCAACTCCTATTCGGGTGTGGCCGCCGCCGCCGCCGGTTTCGTAGTGGGCAGTGCCCTATTGATCGTGGCTGGCGCCATGGTCGGCGCCGCCGGCCTGATCCTCACCCAAGTGATGTGTACGGCCATGAACCGCTCCCTGACCTCGGTGCTGTTTGGCGGTGCCCTGGGCGCCAGCTCAGCTGCCGCGGGTGGCGACAAGGAGGCTGAGTCCTATGGACGCATCACCAGCTGCAGCGCCGAAGAATGCGCCATGGCCCTGGAGCAGGCCGAGCGGGTGGTGTTTGTGCCTGGCTATGGCCTGGCTGTGGCCCAAGCCCAGCACAGCCTGCGGGAACTGGCCCGCCTGCTGGAGGGCCATGGGGTGGAGGTGAGCTATGCGATCCACCCGGTGGCAGGCCGCATGCCCGGTCACATGAACGTGTTGCTGGCCGAGGCCGATGTGCCCTACGACCAGCTGATCGAGATGGACGTGATCAACCCCGAGTTCCCACGTACGGATGTGGTGATCGTGCTGGGGGCCAATGATGTGGTGAATCCCCAGGCCAAAAACGACCCGACCAGCCCCCTGTTCGGCATGCCCGTGCTTGAGGTGGACCAGGCCCGCTCGGTCTATGTGGTCAAGCGGGGCCTGGGGGCCGGCTACGCCGGCATCAAGAACGGTCTGTTCGAGCTGCCCCAGACCGCCATGGTCTTTGGCGATGCCAAGGCCGTGATCAATGGCCTGATCACCGAACTGCGCGGCCTGGGCGTGGGCAAAAAAGCCCTGGCCACGGTCTGATCCGGGTCAGGGTCTGATCCGGGTCAGGGTCTGAACCGCGGCCAGGGCTGGACTGGCCTTGGGCAATCGCCCGTCAAGCGCCCGGCATCAAACCCGACCTGGCCAGCGGCTTGCTTGCTCCAAACGGCGACGCCCATCTAATGGGCGTCGCTTTTTTTTGGACATGGGAGCGTTGATGCCGCGAGCTGACGATAAAGCCAACTGTTATTTGAGACAGCTCTCAATCGCAACAGCCTCCGATTGAAGCAGCCTCCGATTGAAGCAGCCTCCGATTGAAGCAGCGAGGCCCCTGCGGTCCCTTACTTGGCCCTTAACGAGCTGACTCACTGACAAGCTGACCATCGAGATGAAGCGTCCTGCCTTGGAGTCGCCACTGGCCGCGCAGCTGGGACTGCCCCCCTTTCGAGAGCGTTTTCCCTGGTGGGGCGCCGATCTCCAGACCCTGCATGACACGTTGCGGCCGGCCGAGCTGGCCCCCGAACAGGGCCAGCCCGTACTCACCGATCTTGACCAAGGCGACCGGCTGCTCTCCATGCTCGATCTGCCCCAGGCGCTGGGCTCGGACCGAGCCAGTGGCCCGCCCGAGATAGCCAGCGATGCGTTGGACCGAGCCAGGGCCCTCGTGGTGGTGCTCCATGGCCTGGGCGGATCGAGCCAGGCCATTGGCGTGCGGCGCCTCGCCCAGCTACTGCAGCGAAACGGCTTTGCCGTGCTGCGACCCAACCTGCGCGGGGCGGGACCGAGCCGGCCCCTGGCCCGGGGGTCCTACGCCGCCCAGTGCAATCGCGACCTGCTGCCCCTGCTCGCCCAGGCCCGGCGCCTGGCGGCTGGGCGCCCCCTGCTGGCCGTTGGCCTGTCCCTGGGCGGAACCGTCTTGCTCAATGGCTGCCTGGCCCAGGATTCGATCGGCTCGCCTGCCTCGAGCCCCCCTGCCCTGCCGCTGCTCGATGGGCTGGCCTGTGTCAGCAGCCCCCTGGATCTGGTCGCCTGCTCGGCCCAGATCGACCAGCCCCGCAACCGCCTATATCAGCGCTGGCTGCTGCAGCGGCTCCACCGCCAGATACAACATGATCCCTTTGACGCTTTAGAGCGGCCCCATACTGGCCCTGAACTAAGCGCTCAAGAGCCGCCTGGGCGGGGGACGGCCCTGGGGGTGGGGCAGGCAGCGACGATCCGCAGCTTCGATGCCCAGATCACCGCACCTCGCTGGGGCTACGACTCCGTGGACGCCTATTACGCCGAGGCCAGTCCCTTGAGGCGGTTGCTGCTCCGTGCGCAGGCCCGGAAGCCCCTGCTGCCTGCCAGCCTCTGGCTGCATGCCAGCGATGATCCCTGGGTGCCGGTCTGCGGCACCCAGGGCCTTGCAGCAGCCCTAGCAAACCAGCAGTCGCCGGCGGCTTCTGTGCTGATCACCGCTTGCGGCGGCCATAACGGCTTCCATGGCCATAGCGATCCGCGCTGGGCCAGCTGGAGCGACCGCTTGGTGCTGGCCTGGTTGGGCCAGCTGGTGGGACGACCCGACTGAGCAGCGGACCTGGGGAGAGCGGGCATCCCCTCGGCTTCAGGCTTGCGCTTGCAGGCCCTCAAACGGCTGTCTCTGCACGATCCAGGCCTCGATCGGCTGGCCGCCGACCACGTGCTCGGTCACGATCCGCTCGATCCGCTCCGGTGTGACGCCGCCATAGACGATCCCCTCGGGCCAGATCAACAACAGCGGCCCGTCGCGGCAGATCCTCAGGCAGTCGGCCTTGGTGCGAAGCACGATCCCGCCGGGGCGGCCAGGGGTCTCCAGACCCAGCTGACGCACTAGGAGCTTGAGCCGCTCCCAGCTGGCCAACCCCACCGCCGGATCCTTGGGGCAGCAGAGGTTGTGGGTGGGGGTGGCGCAGAGCAGCAGGTGATGGGCGATCACGATCAGGCGGGATCAGGGGGGATCAGGGGACTGAAGCTGGCCTCGTGACACTGGCATCGAGACAACGGGACGTGGAGGCCAGGGCCCCGCTGATTCAACAGGAAGCTGGCTCAAGCGGAAGCTGGTTCAACCGGCTGCCGCCACCACCGGGCGAGCGGCCGATCCGGCTGCAGCCTCACGCACCGCCTGGCGGGCCCAGGCATCGGTGGCCAGCACATCGGACAGGGCGGGGTCGGCCTTGAGGTCAACCCGGTGGCGATCACAGACCCGCTCAATCAGCTTGGGAATGTCCACGAAGGCGATCTGTTCATCGAGGAACAGGGCCACGGCTTCTTCGTTGGCGGCATTGAGGGCCGCCGGCATGGTGCCCCCGGCCCGGCCGGCCGCATAGGCCAGCTGCATGCAGGGGTATTTGGCGGGATCCGGCTGGCGGAAGCTGAGCTGGCCCACCTCGGTGAGATCGAGGCGGCGCCAGGGCGTCTCCAGCCGCTGGGGCCAGCTGAGGCAATAGAGGATCGGCAGCTTCATATCGGGCCAGCCCAGCTGGGCCAGCACCGAAGAATCGACCAGTTCCACCATCGAATGGATGATCGATTGGGGGTGGATGATAATTTCGATCTGGTCGTAATCGATGCCGAAAAGATAGTGGGCCTCGATCACTTCGAGCCCCTTGTTCATCAAGCTGGCGGAATCGACCGTGATCTTGCGGCCCATGCTCCAGTTGGGATGGCTGGTGGCATCGGCCACCGTGGCCTTCACCAGGTCAGCGGCATCCCAGTCGCGGAAGGCGCCACCGGAGGCAGTGAGCTGGATGCGGCGCAGGCCGGGGGTGGGGATGCCCGTGGAGAGACGGGCGGTATCGGCCCAGGGGGTTCCCTGCAGGCACTGAAAAATGGCCGAGTGCTCGGAATCGGCCGGCAGCAGCCGCGAGCCGGAGCGGGCCAACTCAGGCAACACCACCGGGCCGGCGGCAATCAGGGTTTCCTTATTGGCCAGGGCCAGGTCCTTACCGGCCCGGATGGCAGCAAGCGTGGGCAGAAGGCCGGCGCAGCCGACGATGCCGGTGACAACCAGATCGGCCGTGGGCCAGGCGGCGGCAGCGCAAAGGCCATCGGAGCCGCCGAGCAATTCCGGTAGGCGAGCGGGGCGCTCCTGGGGTGCCAGGGCCAGCAAGCGTTCGCGCAAGCTCGCTACCAGCTCGCCATCGGCCAGGGCCACCACCTCAGGGTGATACCGCTGGATCTGGCGGATCAGCAGGTCGAGGTTGCGGCCGGCGGTGAGGGCCACCACCTTGAAGCGATCGGGAAAGTCATCGACGATCTCCAGGGTCTGGGTGCCGATCGAGCCCGTGGATCCCAGCACGCTGAGGGCTTTCACAGGCGGATCGGCAAGAGTGGCGGCCAGTCTCCCACCGGGCCCGCAATCCGGGCCCCAGCTCGCTCGGCGATGGGAGAAAGGCTTAACTGGGGTCCTTGTCCCCCACCGGTTAGGGCTGCCCTGATGCCCGCTTTCTTGGCCTCCCTGCAGGGATGGTCGCAGCGCTGGAATTTCATCGAGCGGGCCAAGCTGGAGCGCCAGCTCTGGGAAGCCTTCGAACGCGGCGAAGCTCTGGAGGCCTTGGTGGAGCAATGCCCGCCCGGCTTTCAGAAGGAGGTGTGGACCACCACCTTGGTGCGCATTCGCAAGATCGAGACGATGATGCAGGGCCAACAAGCCCCGGCGGCCAAACCGGACTCGGACTAGATCAAGCCCTGATCAACAAGGAATGGAGCCAGAGCCCCAGCTCGATTCCCTGGGCCAAGGCTGCTCGCCTCACCCCATCAGCTCCGCAGCCACTCGGTGAGGCCTCCCGGTTTGTCGATCAGTTCGATTCCCTTGTCTTGAAGGTTGGCGCGGATGCGATCGGCTTCGGCATAGTTTTTTGCCGCCTTGGCCGCCTGCCGGGCTGCAATCGCCTCGGTGATGTCCTGATCGCTGGCAGCATCGCCAGCCCCACCCTCTTGGCCTGACGCCCCTTCCGGCCTGAGGCCCAGGACGCCGGCCAGGTCCAACAACAGCCTGGCCTCGGCTTGCAGGGCCAGCGCCGCGCCAGCGGCCGCTACATCGCCCCGCTCGCTGCGATTGGCCAGGGCGCGCAGGGGTCTGGCCAGCTCGAACAGCACAGCTAGGGCCGCGGCCGTGTTGAGGTCGTCGTCCATGGCAGCGACAAAGCGCCGGCGAGAGTCGGCCAGCTCGCTCGCCGGCTCTGGGAGCGAGCTGGCCCCTTGTTCCGCTGCCAGCTGCGCCGCCAGTTGCAGGGCAGCATTGAGCCCCTTCCAGCCCGTGGCAGCCGCGGCTAGGGCCTCAGCGCTGAAGTCAAGCGGTTTGCGGTAGTGGGCCTGCAGCACGAACAGGCGCAGGGTCATCGCCGAAACGCCACTGGCGAGTAGGGCCCGGATCGTGGTGAAGTTGCCCAGGGATTTGGACATCTTTTCGCCGCCCACATTGACCATGCCGTTGTGCAGCCACCAGCGGGCCAGGGGCTTACCCGTGGCCGCCTCCGACTGGGCGATCTCATTTTCGTGGTGGGGAAAGATCAGATCGGCGCCACCGAGATGGATATCGATCGTGTCTCCCAGTTCCTGGCGCACCATGGCGGAGCATTCGATATGCCAACCGGGCCGGCCCGGGCCCCAGGGGGAGGGGAAACTGGGCTCGCCCGGTTTGGACCCTTTCCAGAGGGCGAAATCGAAGGGGTGGTGTTTGCGGGCTTCCTCGCTGCCGGAGACGCGGCCATCGGCGTTCTGCTGTTGCTCAGAGAGATCGCGGCCCGAGAGTTTGCCGTAGCCGGCGTGTTTCATCACGGCGAAATAGACATCGCCATCGGCGCCATAGGCCGCCCCCTTGGCTTGCAATTCGCCAATCAGGTCGCGGATCGCATCGAGGCTCTGGGTGGCCCGGGGCATGCGATCGGCCGGCAGGATGTTGAGGGCGGCCATATCGGCCACAAAAGCGTCAATGTTGCGCTCACTCACCACCTCCATGGAGCTGCCTTCCTCGGCGGCCCGTTTGAGAATCTTGTCGTCGATGTCGGTGTAGTTCTGCACGAACGTCACCTGGTAGCCGCTCCAGAGCAGGTAGCGGCGCAGCACGTCCCAGGCGATGTAACTGCGGGCGTGGCCCAGGTGGCAGAGGTCGTAGACCGTGACCCCACAGCAATACATCGACACCTGGCCGGCTTGCAGCGGCTCAAACGCTTCGCTGCGGCGGGTGAGGGAGTTGGTGAGCCGCAGGGTCACGGGCGTCAGATCAAGGGCTAGGACGGCTGGACCGTAAGGCCCATCCCATGGTCGCCCCCCACGGCACCCCGCCCCAGGCTGGCTCCGCCGGCGGGGACCCATCCGAGGCCTCTCCTCGCCACCCCGAAAGGCCCCCGACTCGGGCGGGAGAGGCCTTTTGGTGGCTCTGGGGTGGGCAACTGGTGTCCAACCTCGGCACCCAGGTGAGCCTCTACGGGGTGGGGCTGTGGGTGTTTCAGCTCCAGCAGCACCTGCTCGATTTCGCCGCCGTGGCGATCGTGGTGCAGCTGGCCAAAATCCTGGCCCTGCCGCTAGTTGGCCCCCGTCTGCCGCACTGGCGGCGGCGACGGGTGATGGTGGTGGCCAACGGCCTGGGGGCCCTAGGCACCCTGACGCTGGCGGGTTTGCTGCTGGCAGGGGGCCCGGACGGCGGGCCCCTCAGCCTGGGGGCCCTGCTGCCCCTGCAGGGGTTGGCGGCGGCGGCAGAGGCCAGCCTGGTGCTCTGTTTCGCCAGCCTGATCCCCCTGCTGGTGCCCGCTGGAGGGGCCCGCCAGCGGGCCAATGGCCTGTTTGCCAGCAGCGACGGATTGGTGCTGATCGCGGCACCGTTTCTGGGGGCCTGGCTTGTGGGGATCGCAGGCCTCCGGGGCGTGCTGGTGCTCGATGGCCTGAGTTTTGGCCTCGCCCTGGCCTGCGTGCTCCTGGCCCCCTGGCCACCAGCAGCCCTGGCTCCGGCCTCGGTGCCAAGCCGCCAGGACAGGGGCCGGCCCGCAAGCGCCTGGGCCCAGGCGCCGCTGCGCTTTGGCCGCGATCTGGCCGCCCTTTGGCGCGACCGGTCCCTGCGGCGCCTGGCCCTGGTTGGAACGGCGATGGCCTTTGTCTATGGCGCCACCGAAGTGCTTTTCCCGGCCTGGGTGATCACGGCCCTGGGGAATGGCCGCCTCGGCGGCGCCCTGCTGGTGGGCGGCCTCGCCTATGGCCTGGGACTGCGCCTCTGGCTGGTCCTCCCTCCCAGGCTTTGGGGGCGGGCCTTCGCCAGCTTGCTCTTGATCCAGAGCCTGGCCCTGATGGGGGCGGGCCTGGTGGTGTTTGAAGGCCTCATCCCCCTGTGGTACGGGGGCCTGGGGTGCTTCACCCTGGCCTTACCGGTTTGTTTGGCGATCGTGCAAAGCCGCTGGCAGCAGCTTGTGCCCGTGGCAGAGCTGCCGCGGCTGTTATCGGTGCGCTACGCCCTGGAATGGGTGGCCCGGCTGGCGGCCTTTAGTGGCAGCGCCCTGGTGGTCGATCAGCTGCTGCGGCCCGCCCTGGCCTGGCCCCATTGGCCGGGGTGGCTGCCGCAGGCCCTGGGCACGGGACCGGGCCGACCCATGGCCGTGGCCCTCGGGGGCCTGGGCTGGGTGCTGGTGCTGGCCCTGGTCAGCCAATCGAGCCGGCCGCCGGACCTTCCACCAAACCAATCACCAAAGCTTCCACCAAAACTTTGACGCCTGGGACAGGAACGGCCTTGATCGGTAGGCGCCCAAGCCACTTCCGGCTCCCGCTGAGATGGCCCTTGGCCCTGGGCACGAATGGCACCATGGCCCGATGCGGGTTCTGATCTTCACCTCCAGTGGGGGCACCGCCCACGACGCTGCCGCTGAAGCCTTGCGCGATTGGCTGCGCCAGTGGGATCCGGGCGGCGAGGTGGGGATCGAACAGGTGCTGGAGAACGCCAGTGGCCCCTACCGGGGGGGAGTTGCTTTCTATAACTGGATCCAGAAGTACGCCCCCTGGATCCATCAGGCCTATTGGTGCCTGATGGAGTTTGAGGACCTGATCAAACCCGGCACCCTCCTGTTCGGCCGCCGCTACGTGGCCAACCTGCTGCGCCAGTTCAAACCCGATCTGATCATTTCCACCCATCCCCACACCAACCGGGGCCACTTTGCTTTCGCCAAGCGCGTTTTGGGCCCCCAGCTGCGCTGCCTCACCTGCTGCACCGAACTCGCTGGCGGCTTTGGCTTCAGCCGCAACTGGATCAGCTCCAGCGCCGATGCCATCTGGGTCCAAACCCCCGAGGTTGCTTCTGAACTGCGGCGGCGGCGCTATCCCGCCGAGCGCATCGCCCTGCTAGGTCCCCTGCTCTATCCCGCCTACCACCGCCCGGCGCCAGCAACCCAGCAGCCGGGATCTGGTCCCGAAGCCCCTACCGGTCCCAGCGATGGTGGGGACAATCCCTCCAAAAACCAGGACCTACCGCTCTTGGTCTTGGGGGCCGGAGCCAATGGGGCCAATAACCATTGCCGCCTGCTAGAGACCCTGCGGCCCTTTGCCGGCCGATTAGCGGTGGTGGCCCTGACGGGACGACGCCAGGCAGCGTTGGAGCAGGTGCAGGCCTGGGCGGCGGCCCACCCAGCCCTGGCCGTGGAGGCCCTCGGCTTCCAGGGGCCCGAGCAGATGGTGGCCCTCTACCGCAGGGCCTGGGCCATGGTGGCCCGGCCAGGGGCCCGCACGGCCACCGAAGCCTTGCTGCTGGGCTGTCCGCTTATCTTCAACACCTTTGGCACGACCATGCCCCAGGAATGGTTAGCCCGCCGCTATTTCCGCAGTCGCGGCCTAGGGCGCTCGATTGATCGCCCCGAACAGCTAGCGACCCTGGTGGCAGCCTGGCTCGACCAGCCCGAACGCTATGACGACTGGCGCCGTCTTTACCAGCACCATCTTCTCATTTCCGATCCCCCATCGCTGGGGCGCCTACTCCTGGGACGCTGATGGCAGTTCGGTAGGCTCATCAAGCTTCGGAGGCGCCAAAAGCCTGGCCCAGCAAGGAGTTGCAGATTCCTCAATCCAGCTGAAGACCGTCCCCAAGCCACTGCGTTGCCTCCGCCGATCGCCCCTTCATTGACCTCCTCGCCGACAGTCCCCAGCCCTGAACCCATCGCGATTGTGGGGATTGGTTGTCGGCTTCCCGGTGGTATCAACACGCCCGAGGCCTTCTGGGACTTGCTCTGCGATGGGCGCGATGGAATAACGGATGTTCCAGTCAGCCGCTGGGACCTGGGCCAGCATTTCGATCCCGATCCGCTCAAGCCCCTCAGCCAGCACGTGAGGCGCGGCGGCTTCATTGAGGGCATCGACCATTTTGATGCGGCCTTCTTCGGCATCTCGCCGCGGGAAGCCCTTTGCATGGATCCCCAACAGCGCCTGCTGCTGGAGGTGGCCTGGCGCGCCCTGGAGCATGGGGGCCAACCGCTGGAGAGCCTGCGCAGCCAGCCGGTAGGGGTGTTTATCGGCATCTCCAGCCTCGATTACAGCTCCCTGCTCTGGGCCTCCAGCGAGCACTACGCCACCCCGGATAACGAGCCGTTCGTGCTGCCGGGCAATACGGGCTGCATCGCCGCCAACCGGATCTCCTATTTCCTCGACCTGAAGGGCCCCAGCTTCACGGTCGACACGGCCTGCTCCTCCTCCCTGGTGGCGGTGCATCTGGCCTGCGAAAGCCTCTGGCGCGGCGAATCCTCGGCGGCCCTGGCCGGCGGGGTGCAGGCCCTGATCCATCCAGGCATCCAGATGAGCTTCTGCAAGGCCGGGCTGCTGGCGCCCGATGGACGTTGCAAGAGTTTTGCCGCCAGCGCCGATGGCTACGTGCGCTCGGAAGGGGCGGGGGTGGTGCTGCTGAAAACCCTCTCGGAAGCCCGCCGCTGCGGCGATCCGATCGTGGCCCTGATCCATGGCACGGCCGTCAATTCCGACGGCCGCAGCAATGGCATGGCCGCCCCCAACCTCAAGGCCCAAATGGCCTGCGTGCGCCAAGCCTTTGCCCGCTCCGGACTAAACCCGGCCGCCACCCAGTACGTCGAAGCCCACGGCACGGGCACCCGCCAGGGGGATCCGATCGAACTGCGGGCCCTTGGCACCGTCCTGGGCGAAGGGCGCCCCAGCGACCAGCCCTGCCGGGTGGGTTCGGTCAAAACGAACCTGGGCCATGGCGAAACCGCTGCCGGGATCACCGGGTTGATCAAGGCAGCCCTGTGCATCCAACACCGCCAGATCCCGGCCAGCCTGCACTTCCGCACGCCCAATCCGGCGATTGATTTCGCCGGGCTGAAACTCCAGGTGCAAACCGCCCTGGAACCCTTCCCAGCCCCGGATCGCCCGGCGGTGGTGGGGGTGAGTTCCTTTGGCTTTGGCGGCACCAATGCCCATGCGGTGCTGGCCGAGGCGCCACCGGCAGAAAGCGGGTCCCCAGGCCCTCCACCCCTTCCCCTCCAGCTCCTAACCCTGTCGGCCCGCACCAGCGCCGCCCTCGGGGCCACGGCTCGCCGCTACCTGGAGCTGCTGCGCCAACGGCCGACCCTGGCCCTGGCCGATCTCTGCGCCAGCGCCAACCAACAGCGCACCGCCTTCCAGCAACGGCTGGTCTGCCTGGTCAGCGATCGCAGCGATCTGGAACGCCAGCTGGAGGCCTTTGCCGAGGGCAAGGCCCCGGCGGCAAACCCCAGCGGAGCGCCGCCAGCAGCCCAGTCCCCCCTGCTGGCCGAAGCCGGGCGCCGGCCGGGCAAGCTGGCTTTCCTGATCAGTGGCCAAGGCTCCCAGGAGCGGGCCATGGCCAGGGACCTCTATGGCCGCCATCCGGTGTTCCGGGAGGCCTTCGATCGGGCCGCAGCCCTGGCGGACCCGAGCCTGGATTGGCCCCTGAAGCGGGTGCTCCTCCCAGGCCCTGGCGAGGAGCGGCAGGCGGCCCTGGCCCTGGAGCAAACCGCCATGGCCCAACCGGCCCTGTTCGTGGTGGGCTACGCCCTCAGCCAGCTCTGGGCCAGCTGGGGCGTGCAGCCGGACCTGCTGCTGGGCCATAGCGCCGGCGAAGTGTTAGCAGCCCACCTGGCCGGGGTGTTCGACCTGGCCGATGGGATTCGCCTGATCACGGCCCGGGGCCAGCTGATGCAGGCCCTGCCGGCCGACGGGGGCATGGTGGCCCTGCTCGCCCCCTTCGATCAGGTTCAAGCCCTGATCACCCCCAATTCCAGCCTGAGCGTGGCGGCCCTGAACGCTCCGCGCAACACGGTGGTGTCGGGTCCCGATACCGCCATCGGGGCCTTGGTGGAGCGGGCCCAGCGCGCTGGCGTTGCCACGGCCCGCCTGCCGGTGGCCCTTGGCTTCCACAGCCCGGCCATGGCCCCGATGCTGGACGCCTTTGCCCAGCTCCTGGCCCAACTGCGCCTGTCCCCACCGGCCCGGGGCCTGGTCAGCAGCCTCAGCGGTGGGCTGGCGGGGGCCGAGGTCGCCGATCCGGCCTATTGGTGTGACCAGGTGCTTGGGCCGGTGCGGTTCGCCCAAGGGGTGGCCACCCTCCAGGCCCAGGGGGCCCGACTGTTTGTTGACCTGGGCCCCAGGCCCAGCCTGATCACCCTGGCGAAGCAGAGCCTGGCCCCGGATCCCGGCCAGGGCCAGCCAGCCCCAGGCCAGGAGTCCCTGTTCCTGCCCTCCCTGGTGCCCGGTCAGGACGATTGGGGCGTGATCCTGGGCAGCCTGGCCCGGCTTCATCTGCGCGGTCTGGTGATCGATTGGAGCTCCTTCCATGCCCCCTTTGCCCAGGCGCGGGTGGCCCTACCGGGCTATCCCTTCGAGCGCCAACGCCATTGGTGGCCAGCGGGCCGGGGCCCGCTCAAAGGAGCCCACCGCTGGCTCGACCACCTGGGCCTAGCCAGCCTTGATCAGGACCAGCCAGGGACCGGGGCAGCGGAGCCTGCGGCCCTAAGCCAAGGGCCATCGCCCCAGGGCGCCGATGCCGTCGGCGGCCCCCGGGCCCCAGTCGGGGCAGTCGATCGCAGTCCCAAGCGGCTGGATCTGCCGCCCGGCCACGTCCACTACCAAGTGACCCTGGACCCCAGCCAGCAGGCCGACCTGGCCGACCACGCCATCCGCGACCAGCCCGTCTTCCCGGCGGCCGGATTCCTGGTGTTGGCGGCCCAGGTGGCGGAACAGGAGGGGCTAGCCCTGAACTTTGGTGCGCTCAGCCTGGAGCGTCCCCTGCGGCTGGGCGCAGGCCCCCGGCAGCTGCACCTGGTGCTGGAAGAGGGAACCCTGGCTTTCCACAGCCTCAATCCCGCCGAGCGGGCCGCCGGCTGGACCAGCCATGGCCGATTGGAGCTGGCGGAGGCCCCGGGCCCGATGCCCCCTGGCCAGGCCGCAGTGGCGCCAGCGGGTGCCCCCTTCGCCCCAGGGGTGGCAGCCAACGACGCTGAAACCCTGGATACGGCGGGCTTCTACGCAGCCCTGGCCCGCTGCGGCCTGAACTACGGCCCCCGCTTTCAAGGCCTCCAGCAGGTGCAACGCCAAGGCGGCCGGGCCTGGGCTGACCTGGTGCGCCCCGCCGGGGGTGGCGCCGAAGGCCTGCTGGACAGCTGCTTCCAGCTGGTGGCCGCCAGCCTGGATCCGGAGGCCGCCAGCGGCCAGCTGTTCCTGCCCGTGGGCCTGGAGGCCCTCGCCCTGGCGCCAGGGGAATGGCCCGAGCGATTGAGCTGCGAGGTGCGGCTGCAGGCCAACCCCGAACCCGCCCAGGTGCAGGCCGACCTGATCTGGCATGCAGGCGGGGAACTGCTGGGCTGGATTCGCGGCTTCCGCCTGCGCCGCCTGCCGCGCCAGGCGGTGGACTGGATGTTCCCCGCAGCCCAGCTGCCCCCCCCGGAGCCGGCGCTCGATCCGGCCAGCTGGCTGATCCAGAGCCACTGGGAACCGCTGGGCTGGAAGCCGGCCCCAGCCGTTGAAGTCCCCCAGTCGCCTACGGCCCTAACCAGCGATCTGCCGTTGCAAGGGCGGCCCCTGTTGATCGGCGCCGGCAACCATCAGGCCCTGGCCTTTGAAGCCTGGGCCAGCGCCCAGGGCCAGCCGCCCATGCGGGTGACCTTTGGCGACCCCCTGCCCGCCGGCTGGGGGCCGGTACTGGTCTGGCCGGATCCAAACAGCGCCGAGCCCCTGGCCTTGGCCACCCAGCTGCTGGCCCTGGTGCACCAGCTCCAGGCCCCGGGGAACTCCAGCAACGCGCTTCCCGAGCAGCCGACTGGTCCAGCGGCCCCAGGCTCCAGGCAGCCCCGGCCCCTATGGCTCGTGCTCGAGGGCGACGAGGCCTGGAGCGGGGTGCTGGCGGGCTTTGCCCAAACGGCCGCCCTGGAAACCCCCCAGCTGGCCTGGACCCAATTGCAGCTCCCCGCCGATCCCGGGCGCCAGCCCCAGGCCAGGGACTGGGACCAGCTCTGGGCCCTGGCAAGTACCGAAGCGAGCCTGCTCTGGCGTTCGGGCCAAGCCCATGGGCAACGGCTGAAACAGCTGGGGAGTGAACGGTTCCGCATCGTCAGTGGGGACCCCGGCCGCCTCGAAGCCCTGGTGCGCCAACCGCTAGCGCCAAGCTCCCTGGTGCATGGCGAGCTGGAGCTGGCCGTGGAGGCCACGGGGCTGAATTTCCGTGATGTGCTCAATGCCCTGGGCCTGTTGGCGGCCTACGGCGAAGAGCTCGGCCTGGCCGAGGGGGCCCAGGTGCCCTTTGGCGGCGAAGCCGTGGGCCGGGTGGTGGCGGTGGGACCCGGCGTGGATCCGGCCCTGGTCGGCCAGCGAATGCTGGCGGCCCTGGCCGTGGGCAGCCTGGCCAGCCATGTCACCTGCCGCGCCGAGCTCTGCATCCCCCTGCCGACTGGGCTCGATGGCGACACCGGCGCCAGCCTCAGCACGGTGTTCCTCACGGCCCTCTACGGGCTGGTGCACCTGGCCCGGCTCCAACCGGGGGAAACGGTGTTGATCCACGCGGGCGCCGGCGGCGTCGGCCAGGCGGCCCTGCAGGTGGCCCGCCGCTGCGGCGCCCGCATCCTGGCCACCGCCAGTGGGCCCAAACAACAGGGCCTGCTGGACCAGGGCGTGGAGGCCGTGTTCGACTCCCGCAGCCTGGCCTTTGCCGAGCAGGTGCTCTCCCATACCGGCGGCAAGGGCGTCGATGTGGTGCTCAACAGCCTCAAGGGGGACTGGGTCGAGGCCAGCTTCCAGGCCCTAGCTCCAGGCGGGCGCTTCATCGAGCTGGGCAAGATTGAGATCTGGAGCCGGGCCCAGGCCCAGGAGCGCAGGCCCGATGCGGCCTACCTGCCCTTTGACCTGCTGGAGGTGGCCGCCGCCGAACCCCAGCTGGTGCGCCAGCTGCTCATCGACCTCTTCGCTGAGCTCGAGCAGGGCACCTTCCAGCCCATCCCCATCGAGGTTTTTCCCATCGCATCGGTGCCGGACGCCTTCCGGCTCCTGGCCCAGGCCCGGCACCGGGGCAAGGTTGTCGTGCGTCAGCACGACAGGCCCGCACCCCTGGCGATTGCTCCCCAGGCCACCTATCTGGTTACGGGCGCCCTGGGGGGCATCGGCCTGCGCCTGATCGACTGGTTGGCCCAGCGGGGGGCCACCTCCCTGCTGCTCGTCAGCCGCTCGGCCGGGTCCCCCTCGCCTGAGGTCAGGCACCGGCTCGAACAGCTGGAGGCCCGGGGCGTGCGCTGCGTCCTGGTGCCCCTGGACCTGGCGGCCGGCCCAGAACCCGTAGCAACCGCCGTCCTGGCGGACGCGATCCGGGCCCTGCCCCCGGAACAGCCGTTGCGGGGTCTGTTCCATGCCGCTGGTGTCCTTGAGGACGGCCTGGTGGGCGGCCTGACGCCGGAGCGGCTGGCGGCCGTGCTGGCACCCAAGCTGGCCGGTTGGCAGCTGGTGGAGGCCGCCATTGCTGAGGCGAAGGCTTCCCAGGAGAAACTTTTGGAAGGCAAAACTGCCGAAGGGAAGGCGGCCGTAGGGGAGACGGCCGAAGGGAAGACGGCTGAAGGGAAGACCGCCGAAGGCATGGCTGCTGAAGCGAACACGGCCCAAGCGACGCCCTCAGCAGGACAGGCTTGCGATGGCCTCGACTTTTCGATCGCCTTCTCATCGCTGGCCTCCCTACTGGGATCGCCCGGCCAGGCCGCCTACGGGGCCGCCAACGGAGGCCTCGATGCCCTCTGCCGCCTGGGTACCGCCGATGGGGACGCCCATGATGCCAAGCCCCTACGGCTGGCGATCCAGTGGGGCCCCTGGGAGGGAGCTGGCATGGCAGCGGGCAAGGCCAGGCGCCTGGAGGGGTTGGGCGTGGGACTCCTGCCGGCAGCGGGGGCGTTTCAGGCCCTGGACTTGCTGCTGGAACGGGGCCAAGGCGGCGTGGTCGCCGTGCTCCATAACGATTGGCCGCGCCTGTGGGACCAGGCCACCCCCCGCCAACGACCTGTGCTGGCTCCCCTGCTCCAGGACGGCACCGGCGGGACCACGACCCCAGCGGCGTCCCAGGCAGCGGCGGCCCGGGACGCCCTGCTGATCCGCCTGGCGGCGGCAGCCCCGGGCGAAGGGGTGGCCCTGGTTCTCGAGCTGCTGCAGGGCCGGCTCGGCCAGGTGATGGGACTGGCCGAGGGGCAAACGATCGATCCGGGTGAATCCCTTTTCCACCTGGGCCTCGATTCGCTGATGGCCGTGGAATTCGCCGCCGGGCTCCAGGCCGACCTGGGCCTCAAGGTGGACTTCGAATCCCTCAGCGGCGACCCCAGTTTGGAGAGCCTGGCCGAACGGCTGCTGGCCGATTTGCAACCGGAGGGCGCAACCCCCTCTCCATCGGGCCTGGACCTGGGCGCGCAAGCCCAGCTGGATCCCGATTGGCGCAGGCCTGATCGCCAGCCGCTCCCCCTCGGATCCCAGGGTCCTCCGGGCGAGGCGATCCTGCTCACCGGCAGCACTGGGTTTCTCGGGGCCTACCTGCTCGCGGGCCAACTGCAACGCTGGCCCGAACTGCGGGTGCGGGCCCTGGTGCGTTGCCCATCGCCGGTGGTGGGTGTGGATCGGATCCGCACCAACCTGGAGCGCTACGGGCTTTGGCAAGAGGGTTGGGAGCGGCGGCTCGACGTGGTGCCAGGCGACCTAGCCCAGCCCCAGTTCGGCCTGGAGCCCCAGGCCTTTGCGGCCCTGGCCAAGGGCCTGGGCGGGATTCTCCATAACGGCGCCCAACTGAGCCAGATGGCGGGCTACGCCCAACTGGCGTCCGCCAATGTGGGCGGCACCCGCGAGATCTTGCGGCTTGCCAGCCTGGACCAGCCCCTGGCGGTGCAGATGATTTCGAGCGTGGCCGTGTTTGAAGCCACGGCCTATCGCAATCGCCAGATCGTCGAAAGCGATGACCTGCCCGAGTGGCGGGGCATCCACCTGGGTTATTCCCAAACCAAGTGGGTGAGTGAGCGGTTGGTGCTAGCCGCCGGGGCGGCGGGCCTGCCGGTCAGCGTCTACCGGCCGCCGCTGATCGGCGGCCATTCCCGCAGCGGCGCCTGGCACCAGGACGACCTGCTGCAGCGGCTGCTCAAGGGGTGCCTGGAGCTGGGCCTGGCCCCGGACCTGGCCTGGGAGCTGGACCTGGTGCCCGTCGATTACGTGGCCGATGCGGTCACCGCCCTGGCCTGGCGCCCTGAAGCCGTGAGCCGGGCCTATCACCTGCACCATCCCGAGCCCGTGATGCTGAAGGACCTGCTGGGCCAACTGGTTGAGGGCGGTGCGGCCCTCGAGGTGGTGCCGATGGAGCGTTGGCTGGCGGCCATCGAGGCCAATCCGGCCAACCCCCTCTATCCGCTGCGGGCCTTCTTCCACCAGCGCTGGGGCGACGACCAGCTCACCTATCCCGAGCTGAACCAACTGGGCCTGCGGGCCCGCCCCAGCGCCGAGGCCACCGTGGCGAGCCTGGCGGCCCTGGGGGTGAGCTGCCCCAGCTTCGCGGAGCTGATCGCCCCCTATGGGATGGCCCTGCTGGGCGCAGGCGCCAGCAGCCGATGACCCTGACGCCGGCGCCCGGATGGGGTCTAGCGGTCCCGCCTGCGGTCTCCATTGGGTTGGCTGCTGATGGCGACCTGAGCTCCCTCCTGGCGTTGGTCCTGGCCGGGGCCCTGCTCCTCACCCTGGGCCTGCAGACCCTGCTCACCGGTTGGTTTGCGCTGCGGGTGCGCGGGTTGGGGCAGCAACGCCAGCGCTGGCCAGGGGAGCCCGCCGGGGGCTGGCCCGTGGCGGAGGTGGTGCTCTGCCTGCGGGGCGCCGATCCCAGCCTGGCCGGAGCCCTGGCAGCCCTCGCCCACCAGACCTACCCGGGCCCCTGGCGCCTGCAGCTGGTGGTGGATTCCCTGGCCGATCCGGCCTGGGCTGTGGCTGAAGCGAACCTGGCAGCCCTGGAGGCCAGCGGCCAGGCCAGTTGGCAGGCCGCAGTACTCAGGCCCCTGGAGCGGAGACCGCAGCGGGGCTCCCTCAAAAGCGCGTCCCTGCGCCAGGCCTTTGCGCATTTGCATCCCGCCACGGCCCTGGTGGCCCTGGTCGATGCCGATGCGATCGTCTCGCCCCAGTGGCTGACGGACCTGGCCCGGGCCTGCAGCCAGCCCGGGATCGGCGCGGTGTCGGGCAATCGCTGGTACCAGCCCCAGGGAGGCAGCCTGGCGGGGCGGGTGCGGGCCAGCTGGAATGGGGGTGCCCTGGTGCTGATGACCCTGCTAGGCATTCCCTGGGGAGGCTCCCTGGCGGTGCGCCGCCAGGTGATCGACGCCGGAACCTGGAGTGAGCGGCTCAAGACCAGCCTCTGCGAAGACACCTCCCTGATCGAGCCCCTGCGCCAGCTGGGCTGGCGCTACGCCTTCCGGCCCGAACTGATCGCCTTAGACGAGGACGACAGCATTGCTCTGGCGGACCTGGCCCCCTGGATCGGCCGGCAACTGCTCACCGCCCGGCTGCACCATCCGGCCTGGCCCCTGGTGGCCCTCCATGGCGGCGGCAGCGCCCTGCTGCTCACAGCCAGCGCCGCCTGGCTGCTCCTGGGTCGCTCCAGCCTCCTGGCGACAGCCCTCGGGCTCTACGAACTGGGCTGTATGGGCCTCTTGCTCTGGATCGAGGCCACGGCCCTCTTGGCCCTGGCGAAAACAGGGAGCCAAGCCATCCTCCCCAAGGCCGCGCCCTTCTGGCGCCGGGCCTGGGATTGGCTGGCCAACCTACCGATGACCCAACTCACCTATGCCCTCGCCTTCTGGCAGGCCTGCTGGGATCGCCGGGTGGGTTGGCGCGGCGTCAGCTACCGGGTGCTGGGGCGCCGCGACCCTGGTGGACCAGGGGTGGAAGCCCTGGGCAGGGACGAGTGACGCAACCGTTCAACGGTCCCTTGGCCCAGGATTGGGGGAGGTCCTAGCTCACCTGGCCAGCATCAGCCGCCTCAGCACCAACATGGACTGGCGCAGGTTGGCCTCATTGAGGTCGTCGTAGGTGGGGCGCAAAAAAGCGGGCAAGTCGGGCTCTAGGGCGATCTGGTGTTGCACGATCACGCCGCCGCGCACCCGGGTCAGGGTCCATTGACCCTGGAGGCTGAGGATCCGCTCGCCGCGGAGCATGCGGTAGCGCATCCAACGGGGCGCCCGTTCCTCCAGAGCCAACACAACCTTGATTGGCAGGCCAAAGGTGGAGGCGGCTTGGTAGGTCTGGGCCAGCTCCAGCTGGCTGCCCCGGCGGCTGAGCACCTTGGCCTGTTTGATGTCGGGCATCAGGCCCGCCATCGCTTCGTAGTTGGTCAGCACGGCCCAGGCCCGGGCCTCGTTTACGGGCACAAACAACCTGGCGGTGTAATGGCCCTTGCTGCCCGTTAGCAGCGGTTCAGCCATGGCAACCGGGCCTGGCAGGCCCGCGCCGCCGTCCTGCGCCAGCGCCTTCGAGCCGCCCGGGGGCTTGGCCCAGGCCCCCGGACCTGGGCCAAGCCCCCAACCCAGGCCCATACCAGCGCCTAGAATCAAGCACTGAATTAGCAACCACTGGCAAGCCCTAACTGGCTGCTTGCCTAAGGCCGCGGAGCCCCCCATGACCTTGCTTCTGCGGCCCATCAGGCCATTGTGATGGATTGGGAAACGGGGCAAGATCCCCTGGGCAAGGGCCCCTTGGATCCGCGATCGCAAGTCGCTACCCCAGCTGCCAATGCAACCATCCCTGACCCCACGCCCCATCGTGCCGACCGCGCTGGATGGGGGGCTGGGGCCGCAGCGACGGATCCGCCCCTTGATCTAAAGCGACGGCTCTACTTTTTGAGCGGTTTTGATCCCCGCGGCGCCTCCTTTTATGGGCGGCTGTTTAGCCAGGAGGTGGAGCGGCGCAATGCCACGGGCCCAACGGGCGACCGTCAGGTGATCCAACGGATCAGACCTCGGCCAGAGCGGGATCGCCTACTCAGCCGTTGGCGGATTGGGCCTCCCCAGGCCCCTCAAGCTGGCCCCTCCACCGGCAAACCCGACCTGGCTGGCGAGCCCCCGAGGCTGGGTCAAAACCATCGCGATCAAGGGCCTTCCCTGCCCGATCCCACCAGCCATGAAATTGGCTTTTTGCATTGGGATGACATTGCCCGCAGCCACTGGCCCAGGCGCTCTTTGGCCATGGTCGGCGAGATCGCCGAGGTCTACCGCTGGTATCTGCTACAGGGCGGCTTGCTGCGGATTGGCCGCCTCTGCCCCGGGGTGGCCCTCTGCGGCGCCTACCCAGCGCTGTTCACCGCTCTGGCGGTGCTGGTTGCCTTGCTCGCTGGCGCTGGCCTAGGAAAGCTGGTCTTCGGGATGGTTCCGGGCCCAGGCCTTGCCTTGGTCGCCGCAGTTCTAGTGGCCCTAGGAACCACCTGGCTGCTGCTGCTGGCGGCGTGGGCCCTGGCCGATCGGCTCGGAGTGGTGTGGCTCTGGCGCTCGATCCGCTTCACCCACCGGCTCGGCCAAGCCCGCGATGGCGACCTACGCGCCCGGGTGGGCGAGCTGGCCCAGCGCATCCTGGCGCTAGAAACCGAAGCACCGGCCGAATCGGTGCTGCTGGTGGGCCATAGCTCCGGCTCGTTTGTGATGGCGATGCTGGCGGCCGAGCTGCGCCGCCAGGACCCCGCCGCTGCGGTGACGGGCCGACTGAGCCTGCTCAGCCTAGGGCAGAACCTGGCCAACCTGGCGGTCTATCCCGGGGCCCAGGCGTTCCACGCCGATTTGCAAGAGTTGGCCCAAGGGCCCCGCCTGCCCTGGCTTGATGTCAGCAGCCGCGATGACCTGCTCTGCTTTGCCGGGGTTGATCCCTACCGCAGTTGCGGCCTGCCGGCCCCCGCGGGGACGCCCTACCCAGCCCTGAAGCTCGTGACCCTGGCAGAGCCGAAGGGTTGGCTGGACCGGCTGGGACTGGCCTTTCAACAATTTGATCTCCACTTCCTTTACCTGCGCCAGGGTCCAGGCAGCCACGGCTTTGATCCCCTCAGCCAACTGCTGAAACCATGAGCTCCCCCCTGGTAACGGGCTCTAGCCCAGCCCATGAAGGAACGGCCGCCTCGGCCAACCTTGATGAACCGCCAGAGCAGTCGGAGCAGGATTCAAGCGAGCCGATCTGGCCCCAACCCCAACCCTTCACCGCCAATCTGCTCAAGCGCTTAAGCCGGGGCCTGGGCTCCTGGTTTGGCCTGCTGAATGAGTGGGATTTCCGCATCGGCATTGGCAGCACCAACGTCTTGGGCCTCGAGTTGGTGCTGGTTAACCAGCCGGACCTGGTGCGCCAGGTGCTCGTGGACCAACCAGACACCTTCCCCAAACATCCCTACACCCAGTGGATCTTGGAGCCCCTGATTGGCCAGGGACTCTTTGCGGTGAATGGGGCCGAGTGGCAGCGCCAGCGGCGTTTGGTCGATCAGGCCCTGCAGGTCACCCAGTTGCGCCGGGTGTTTCCCCTGATGACAGGGGCGGTGCAGGCCATGCTCGAACGGCTTGAGGCCCAAGGGGGCGCCCAACAAGCGGGCCCAGGCCCTGGCCCAGGCCAGGCCGACCGGGGCAACACACCGGAGCTGAGCTTCGATGCCCAGGAGGCGATGAGCCTGGTGACGGCCGATGTGATCGTGCGCACCATCCTCTCGACGCCCCTCGACCCCTGCGAGGCCCGGACAATCTTTGCGGCCTTTGCCCGCTACCAACGCCGGGCCAGCCTGGTGATGGTGTTGCGCTTTCTGCGCCTGCCCAAGACCTGGCTGCAGCGGCTGCTGCAACCCGATGCCGGGTTGATCCGCAGCTGGATCGGCTCAGCCATTGCCGAACGGTGCCGCCGCCAACCGGGCCCGGGCCCAAACTCCAGCCCCGCTACCGACCATGGGGACCTGCTCGCGGCCCTGATGCGGGCCACAGATCGGGCAGACACCCCCACCACCGGGTGTCCAGGTCAGGCGGCTGATGGGACAGCAGACAAGCCCAGCGAACCGGTGGCAGGGGGGGACGACAGCGGCAGGGGCTTCAGCCAGGAGGAACTCATCGACCAGGTGTGCGTGCTGTTTCTTGCTGGCCATGAAACCTCCGCCAGCGCCCTGGCCATGGCCTGCTATCTCCTGGCGCGCTACCCCGAGGCCCAGGCCCGCTTTGCGCAGGAAATTGAGCAGGTCCGCAGGGGATTCCCACTCCCCGGATCGCCCCCCAGTGATCACCGCCCCCTGGGCTACGAGGACCTACGCCGCCTGCCCTATGGCACGGCGTTGCTTCAGGAAACCCTGCGGCTCTACCCCCCCTTGAGCTTCTTCATCCGGGAAAGCCAGGCCCCAAGCCAGCTCGGCGAAAGCCGCTGCCCAGTGGGGGCGCTGCTTGCGATTTCCCCTTGGGTGATCCAACGCCACGAGCAGCACTGGAGCGAACCCAACAGGTTTCGGCCGGAGCGCTTTCTCGCCACCCAGGCCAATGAGGAGGAGAAACAATGGGCTCGCGACGCCTATCTGCCCTTTGGCCTGGGACCGCGCAAGTGCCCTGGGGCCGCCTTTGCCCTGCAGGAAGCCCTGCTGGTGCTCGCGGAGCTGGTGAGCCGCTATGAACTCCTGGGCGAGCCCGGCCAGGAACCAGACCTGGTGGGCAACCTGACCCTGCGCTCGCGCAATGGGGTGCCGTTGAGACTGCGGCGCCGCCTCTAAGGCTAAGCGAACCAAGACAATTCCCCTTCACGCACCGATCCTCAAGCGAGACAAAGACGATCCCACAGCAGCACTTAGGCACGCTTAATAACGCTTCTCACTAATCACTCAGCCGAAGATACTACCGTCAAATTCGCATAAGCGAGTTGAATCGTGAGCCCATAGTGCTATTATTTGAAGCGATTTGCCTGGCTCCACGAGTGGCCCCTCCACCCAAGATGCCCACTCCAGCCTTAAGGCCCCTGGCGGAGCGCTTGGGACTTAGGTGGTTCACGGCAGTGCTGGTAATCCTTCCCCAGCTGGTTCCACAGGAAGTTCTGGCCACGACCCCTCCCACCAGCGCCAAGCGCTCAACGGTAGCGCCCCTACAACGGACTCGTGTAACTTACGACACCTACTTGCTGGGGCCAGGGGACAGCCTGCAAATTGAGCTGGAGAACGTCCCCGAGCTGTCTGGCACCTTCACAATTGGGCCCGATGGCACCCTCTATCTACCGAGGCTGAGGGCCTTGTTTGTGGAGGGGTTGAGCATCGAAGAATTACGAATCTTCCTAACCCAGCAATATCGGGCTTTTGTGCGGCAGCCAGAAATTTACCTTCGGCCGATTGGGTATCGGCCCGTGCGCATCTATGTCGGTGGCGAGGTGCGACGCCCCGGTTACTACACCTTGAGTGGCAGCCAGCAATTGGGGGGGGTATCAAGTAGTGCCGATAATGCAATTCGCGAGAGTGGCGGCGCCCAAATGGATACTCGTCCAGGCCTTGGCAGTGGTCAGGGGCTGGATTCAGGTAGCCGAACTGGCAACAGCAGCCCTGCCGGGGGCGGTGGGGGGGCCGGAGGTCTGACCACCTATGGCGCCTTTTTCCCAACCGTTTTTGATGCCATCCGGGCTGCCCAGGGAATTACACCCTACTCAAACCTTTCGTCTGTTCAGGTCACACGCAAACAACCACTCAGCAGCGGTGGTGGCAAATTAAGGACCTCCCTAAACTTTTTATCCCTACTCACTGAAGGAGACGAAAGTCAAAATATTCGCCTATTTGATGGTGATGTGGTGAGTATCTCAAAATCACCAGTCGTACTACGAGAGCAGCTACTGAAGGCGGGTCAAACCAACCTGAGTCCCCAATTCATCCAGGTCTACGTGAGTGGACGGGTCAAGATGCCTGGAGCAACGACCATTCCCCAGGGAGCCAGCCTGAATCAAGCCCTAATTAGCGCCGGTGGCCAACAGCTTCTCCATGGAAAAATTGAATTCGTGCGCTTTACCCGAGAAGGGGAACTTGATCGCCGGATTTTCAGTTACAACGCCAATGCGGCATCAGATTCGGCAACCAATCCGATTTTGGTGAGTGGTGACATCATTCGGGTTCAAGAATCAGGCTTGTCGGCCAGCATCGGCGTCCTCAACGAACTAACCGGCCCATTTGTAGGTATCTACTCCGTCTACAGCCTCTTTGGAGGTACTCGATAAGTGATGAACCCTTCCCTAAATTCTCCCAGCCAGCCCATGCCAGCTGATGACGAAATTGACCTTGGCCAACTTGCGGCGAGCCTGGGGCGTCGTCGCCGGCTGATCGCTGTTGTCACCTGTGGAACGGTCGTCCTCACAGGCTTATTCACCCTCCTGCAGAAGCCCGTTTGGGAAGGGGAATTCCAAATTGTGTTGGCTAGTCAGGATAGTGGCGGTAGCAGTCGTTTAGCCCAACTCGCCGCTGCCAATCCCATGTTGGCCGGGTTGGCCGGCATCGGCTCCGGTGGCGGCAAAGATAGCCTGGAAACCGAGGTCAAGGTTCTTGGTAGTCCATCCGTACTCAAACCAATATTTGAGTTTGTCCTTGCTTCCAAGCGTGAAGCAGGTGTTGACGTTGATCAGCTCCGTTACGACAGGTGGGCAAAATCCAATCTTGATGTGAAGCTAGAGAAAGGAACATCCGTTTTAAATATCTCCTACCGAGACAACGATAAGCACTTGATCCTGCCAGTGATTGAAAAGATCTCCAAGGCCTATCAAGATTATTCAGGCAGAGATCGCCGCCGGGATATCTCTCAGGCGGTAATTTATTTAAATGGTCGAATTGCTCAAATCGGTCCCCAAGCTGAACTTTCGATGCGAAGAGCCCAGGCCTTTGCCCTTTCCAATGGCCTGGGAATTCAAGATGGAATGCCACCAGCGACCGCCAGCTCTACCGGAGATGGAGGTGGTTCATCAGGAGCGAGTTCTGGATCTGTTGAGAGCAATCGACTGACGTCCCAGGCCCAAGTGATTACCTTGCGGCAACAAATTCGCAATGCGCAAGCCGCTGGCGCCGAAGTGCTCTTCCAGGCTCCCCAGCTAGAGGCCAATAAGGATCTCTACCAGCAGTATCAAAGCCTAGAAGCAACCCTAGCTGAGCGACGCAGCCGCCTTAGGGAAAAAGATCCAATCATTTCGGGGCTGCTGCGTCAAAGAAGTGCCTTGATCAATACCCTAAATCGGGAAACCATCTCCCTGCTACAGGGTCAACTAGCATCCGCAAATGTCCGACTTCAAGCCGCATCTCGCCCCAAAGAAGTGGTGCTGCAGCATCGCCAGTTAGTACGTCAAGCCCTGCGAGACGAAAAAACCTTGATCGAACTTGAAAACCAATTACAATTGGCTCAATTAGAGCAAGCTAAGCAGTCAGATCCCTGGGAACTAATTTCAAACCCAACCCTGCTTGATCGCCCGGTTGCCCCCAAGAAAGGTCGAAACCTGGCCTTGGGCTTGTTGGCTGGGTTGGTGCTGGGAAGTGGGGCTGCCCTGGTGGCGGAACGGCGCACCGGTCGAATCCATGGCTCCGATGAACTGGCCTCCCTCTTGCCCGGCCCCCTACTGGCCGTGCTGGAGGCGGATGGGCCCGAGGGTTGGCGCCAACCGTTGCAACTGCTCAGCACTGGACCCTTGGCAGGCGCCAACAGCCTGGCCCTCGTCTCGATCGGACTGGCCGCGGAGGTGGCCGAGCCCATCGCCCAGGCCCTCGAGGCCGCTTCGGGTCGCCCCGTGCTCTGCAGCAGTGATCTGGTAGCCACCCGCCGTTGCGATGCCCAGGTGCTTCTGACCAGCCCCGGAGCCGCTGAACGCACCCAGTTGCAACGGCTGCGGCGTGATTTGGAGCTGCAGGGAAGCCCCGTGGTCGGCTGGCTGCTGCTGACATCCCCCCGGGCCCGTGGCTGAGCCCTTGCGATCCTGGCGATGGGCCTCGGCATTTTTGATGGCGTCACTGGCGCTTCAACCAGCCCAAGCCCAGCCCCGCTGGCAAGCCCTTCCCCAGGCTCCAGCCCCTGGGGGCCAACCCGCCAAGGGCCTACCCCAGTGGCAACGGGTCACCGCATCTGATCGAATCACGCCTGGGGCATCCACCCCTGGGGGCAAGCAGGGACCACCGATCTGGCAGCCCCTGCCTGGGGCCGTAGGCGCTGCCAGGCCGTTGGGGCCAAACCAGCAATCGGCGGGCCAGGGAAACGGGCTGGGAGCCCCAGGCCCCAAACCTGGAACAAACCAACCTCAGCAAATCCCGTTCAAAGCACGGCCGGTAGCCAAGCCAAGCCCACGACCAGCCCCCCCTCCAGCCCGGCGGAAGCCCAGGCCCTCCTAGATGGGCTGCAGCCCCAGGCCGCCGATTTCACCCCCCAGCTCCGCCTCGGCGCAGCCGTGCCCACCGCCCAGCAGCTGGCCGAGCAACAGGGCCAGGTTTCGGTCTTTCAAATGGCTCCCTTAGGTGGCGCCAAGCAGGGAGGTGGGGGTGGCACAGGCAACCAGAATTACGCCGCAAGATTGGATGCAGGGTTAACGGATCAGATACAAATTTCAGCGTTTTATAGCGTTGCTGATGATCCCCTCTACGCGCCGATCACGGGGAAGAGCGTTCAACCTGCCAATTTCTGGGAGAGCTACGGCGGAGCCTTGCAATGGCGCCTATTCGGCTCCAGCACAACCCCTTGGAAACTAGCCCTAGCAGGCTCCTTGGAGGGTTGGACCGTAGGCAGTGGGGGCTGCGACTCCGCCTCCTGCAAAGGGCAAAACAATGCCAGCCCAAACATCTTTAATGACTCCGGCAGCCGGGTGCAAACCACCAATCTGGTGGGTTCCCTTGCCCTGCCTCTCACCTGGCAGGCCCTGCCGAGCTTAGCCCTCACCTTCACGCCGGGAGTGAGCTTTTTGCCGAGCAGCCAGGGCAGCGGTCAAGGCGGCAGTGGGTCCTTCTATGGCACCAACGGCAGTGTGGCCGCGGGGGCCAGCTGGCGGCCGATCCCCAGCCTCACCCTGTTCGGATCTGGCTTAATTCCCTTGGGCCCTGGCAACAACAGTTTTGACGGCAATTTGGTCTTCTCCCGGGTTCCGATTCTCACCGCTGGCATCACATGGGCCCTCAATCCCCGCATTGCTTTAGAAGGCCAACTCACCAATGGCTGGGGCGCCACCCCCGCCACGGCCCTGCTCGCCCTACCCTCCGACAATCGCGTGGGCTATTCAGGGCGCTTTGTCTTTACCCCAGGGGCGCTGGATACGCCCCAGCCCACCATGACCCCGCGTCAGCGCTCCCTTGCCCTGGGAGGGCTCACCGTGAACACGGCCTTAGTACCGGCCAGGGGCACCACCCAGCTCTGGGTCAACGGGGATAGCCAAGGAGATGGTTTTGGCTATGTCGGCTATTCGCTCTCCAATAGTTTCCAGTTGGACGTGTATACAGGCGGCGTCTTCAATAACGTGCGTCCACTGAACGCCCTGAACACCACCTATGCCAGTGATGGCGGCTGGAACTACCGCTATGGCGGCAAGGCGATTGCGATGAGCCAGCTGCGCGGCGCCCCCTTCTCCCTGGGTGGTCGCATCAGTCTGGGCCGCAATACGGCACCATCCAGCTACCAGGGTTACATGTTCATCGAATCCGTTTCCACCTGGGAGGCCAATTCCTGGCTTGCCTTCAACCTCAATCCCAAGCTGGCCTGGACCGGCGTTAGCACCCCCTGGGGAGTGGGCCTGAGTGCCAATATTCAATTGGGTCGCCACTTCCAGCTGATCCCGGAGGTGAATGTGGTGGGATCGGAGATCAACGCCAACAATGGCACCCTGGCACTGCGCTGGCTGGCCACAAGCAGCACGAATCTGGAAATTTATGTGAGCAATGCCGCTGGCCTGTTTGATATCGGCCAACTCCTAGACAACACCAACACGCGGGTGGGCGGCCGCCTTATATTGAGTTTTTAGCGTGACTCATCAGACCATCCCTTGGTAATCCCACCCTTGCGAAACCCAGCGCCATGACCTAGAGCTCGCCCAACAGACCTGATTTAACGAAGAGATCGCCATCGCAGAGATTCACAATCACACCCAGGCCAGCGCTTGCAAACAGGCTGCTCGGATAGAAAACCCACCAAAAGCAAGCAAATCAATAGGCGATTCACCTTTCAGACGAGGAAAGGCAACCATCGATATTCGCCCCATTAAATATCAGCAATAGCGCCTCAAGAAATTACTTAATAAAAGGAACCAAGAAGCCCTAAATCAGTTGCATTTAGAACTGCATGGAGAATGCCCTACAGATGCAGGCCTGAGCGCAGCTTCTAAGCCATAGCCCCATCGATGATCACCTCAGCATGCTGCTTTAGGGGCTCAAGGTAGGAACTGGAAAGGGTCTCTAGCAAGCCAAGAATGCTCGGGTTCTCCTCAAGACCACGCAAAACGACAAGCGACTCTTTAGCCCTAAAACCACACTCACAATCAATGCGCTTGAAGTGGCTAAAATCCTCAAAGGCCGAGGGGTGATGCGCCATAAGAAAAGTCACTTGAGAACTTTCCTGAAGCCGCTGATCAAATCCAGCCTCAGCGCCCATGGCGTCCTCATAAAGATGATTAAACAATTGAGCAACACAACCCTTGCTTTCCGGGGAAAGGAATCTCTGGGGCCTTACACGCGACAAGCTTCCAACATCATCGGAGCTAAGACTTTTTCGCAATACAAGGACTTGCTAACTTGTTTTTCGGCCAATGCATCAACGCACAGAATCAACGGAACTTCGTAGAGATCAAAGCTAAAAAATCTGGGGTTGTCATCAGCTGGTCGCTGACTTGATTCGGCAATCATGGCATCAATCACCCGATCTTCCAGCAAACTCAGGGCCGCCCCCACCGATTCCTTCTGCCTAGCCGGATTCACCATCCAGCCGGCATCCAACTGGTTAGCAAGTACGCGGCTTGCCCAATAGGGCGCATGCAGCCTCAGCCGGCTCCTGCCGGAGAGGCGATAGAGCTGGTGCACCTCCCGCTCCATCTGCAGCAGGGTGCTCGGCCCAGCCAGTGGATGGGGACCTGGGCCATGGCTGGGAAATGGATGAAAGACCTGGAGAGCCTGCTGGCTGCGGCGGCTGATCGTGCTTTGGTTGCAGTAGGCCAATCGGGCCGCGTCATCGCCATGGCGAAGCCAGCACATCAGATCAAGCGCTTCCAGCTCCTCAGGCGTAACCATGCAACCCGCAGGTGAGCGTATTAAAAGCCACCTTAAAGATAAATAGAATCGCCTGCAATGCCCATCCAGCAGGATGTTGACATTGACGCAGGGAATCTATAGCGCAATCCCCCCGGTCGTCCCTTGGGAAGGGGGTTGGTGTCGATGGGATTAGGCCTGCTTGGCTCCCAGGCTGGCGCGGCGGGCGGCCAGACCGGCTTCCGTCGCCGTGATCGCGGCCAAGACCAGCAGACCGGCCAGACCAACCAGCTGGTGGCGTTGGCTCAAGGCACCGTCTTCCGGCCCGCCGAGCAGGGCTCCGGCTACAAACCAACTGGTGGCTAGGGCCGAGGTGATCCAGTAGGCGCGCCAACGCCGTTGGTAGAGGTAGCCCGTGCCCAAGCCCGGCACCACATTGAGCAACGCGGCCACCCAGGCACTGGAGGCGGCCAGGATCTCCTGTTTGCTGGGGGTCATGGCCATGGCCGCTGGGGGCCCCAATCTGGCGGATCCCCTCGGCTTGCCGCGACTGGAGGGTGAGAGTCCCAGAGCTTGGGCGCTGTGCTGGTCGGGGGATCCCGGCGCCCGGGCCAAGCGGCCCGTGGCAGCGGCCCCGGGCCAAGGCCACGAGAATGGCTGGGCCCGGAGGCACCGATGACAAGCCCGTTGCTCCTGGCCCAGGGTCTCCGCAAACAGGTCGGGGAACGCTTGCTGTGGCAGAGACTCGGGCTCGAGCTGGGGCCTGGGGAGCGGCTCGCCCTGGTGGGGCCGGCCGGTTGCGGCAAAACCCTGTTGCTACGCCAGCTGGCCTGGCTCGATCCCCTCGATGGGGGCCAGGTGCTGCTGCGGGGCCTGCCGCCCCAGGGCTGGAGCCTGCCGCGCTACCGGGCCCAGGTGGCCTACCTGGCCCAGCGGCCGCCGGTGTTCGCCGGCACGGTGGCCCAAAACCTGGCCGAGCCCTGGACCTACCGCTGCCACCAGGGCCGCAGCCCCGATCCAGAGCGGCTGCTGGCCTGGCTGGACCAACTGGGCCGGGGTCCCAGCTTTCTGGGCCAGGATGCAGAGCGGCTCTCGGGCGGTGAAACCCAGCTGCTGGCCCTGCTGCGCCTGCTCCAGCTCGATCCGGTGGTGCTCCTGCTCGATGAACCCAGCGCGTCCCTCGATGGCGCCACCACCTTGAAGCTGGAGGCACTCCTGCTGCAGTGGCTGGGGAACGGTGACCGGGCCCTGATCCTCACCAGCCACGACCCCGATCAAGTGCAGCGCTGCTGCGATCGCCAGCTGGAGCTGGGCCCATGAGCGGAACCGGGGCCCTGCCAATCAGCGATGGGAGCTTGGCCCTCTCCGCCCTCTTGATTGGGTTGAACCTGGCTCTCTCGAGCCTGCTGCGCCTGGGCCTGGGCCGGCCCCTACTGCTCGCCTCGACGCGCATGGTGGTGCAGTTGCTGCTGGTGGGCGGCGTTCTCGAGTGGCTATTTCGCCAGCAGAATCCGCTCCCCATCCTCGGCCTAGGCCTGGTGATGGCCTGCATTGCCGCCGTCTCGGCCGTGCAGCGCACCCGGCGCCGCTTTGCCGGCATCTACTGGAACTCCCTGGTGTCGGTGCTGGCGGCTTCGAGCCTGGTCACCGGATTAGCCCTAGTGGGGATCATCCGGCCCCAGCCCTGGTTTGCGCCCCAGTATTTGATCCCCCTGCTTGGCATGGTGCTGGGCAACACCCTCAATGGCATCTCCCTGGGACTCGATCGGTTGATGGAGTCGTTGGTCAGCCAGCGCGACCAGGTGGAGCTGCGCCTGGGCCTGGGGGCCAGCCGCTGGGAAGCCTGCCGCGAGCCGGTAGCCGATGCCATCCGGGTCGGCATGGTTCCCACGATCAATTCGATGCTGGTGATGGGCCTGGTGAGCCTGCCCGGAATGATGACCGGCCAGATCCTGCAGGGGGGCGCTCCGGCGGCCGCGGTTCGGTATCAGATTGTGGTCCTGTTCATGATTGCGGCCGCCACGGCCCTGGGCCTGGTGGCGGTGGTGCTCTTGGCCTACCTGGGGCTCACCAGCCGGGACCACCAGCTGCGGTTGGAACGGCTTAGGCAGGTCCCTTAAATCCTGCTTCAGAGCTGGATCCAATTGCTCGCCTTGATCGTGACCCGGTTCAGAACTGGCCCCATCCAAGCTTTTGCATCCGTTCATCAACACTTTTGATGGCGGCCATGACAGATGGTGATGACAGCCCAGGGCACGGAGCTTGAGCGCACGGCTGCAGGCCATCCCTGGGTCTGGGGTTTGAGTTGGTTTGCTGATCTGCCCCATGGCCCAAGGGCGCTGATAGCCCCAGCTAGGCAGGTACTGGTCAAATTTTCTAAGGTGACGGCCCCAAGCCCTATCCCTGCTTGTCCTCCCTTGATCAGACCCACTGGCACAGCCTGAGTGCCGAGGATTGCCTGACCAACCTCAAGGTCAGCACCGAAGGCTTAACGACGGCCCAGGCCTCCGAGCGACGCGAGCAGAGCGGCCCCAACCGGCTGGAACTGGCGGCCGGCCGCAGCAGCTTGGCCATCCTCTGGGACCAATTCAGCAACGTGATGTTGTTGATGTTGCTGGCGGTGGCCGCCATCTCGGCGGCGATTGCCTTCAGCGCCCAGAAATTCCCTAAGGACGCGATCGCGATTGTGCTGATCGTGGGCCTCAATGCCCTACTCGGTTACCTGCAGGAAAGCCAGGCCCAGAAAGCCCTGATGGCCCTGCGTCAGATGGCCCAACCCCTTGTGACCCTGCGCCGCGATGGCCAGTGGCAGCGCCTATCCAGTGAGGAGCTGGTGCCTGGCGACCTGATCCGGCTGGAGGCCGGCGATCGGGTGCCAGCCGATGGCCGCCTGCTGGAGGTGGCCGACCTGGGCCTGCGGGAGGCGGCCCTCACGGGCGAAGCCGAGGCCGTGTTCAAGCAGGCAAACCTGCTGCTCGATCCGGCCACCCCCGTGCTGGAACGCCAAAACTGCCTGTTCCAGGGCACCGAAGTGGTGCGCGGCCGGGGCCTGGCGCTGGTGACCGCCACCGGCATGGCCACCGAACTGGGCCAGATCGCCCAATTAATCAATACGGCTGGCGGCGAAACGACCCCCCTGCAGAAACGCCTAGACGGCCTGGCTTCGGTGCTAGTTGGCTCGGCCCTGGGCCTGGTGGCCCTGGTGATCGGGATTGGCTGGTTGCTGGGCCAGCCCCTGCTCAACCTGCTGGAGGTGTCCCTCTCGATGGCGGTGGCGATCGTGCCCGAGGGCCTGCCGGCGGTGATCACCGTGACCCTGGCGATCGGCACCCAGCGCATGGTGAAGCGCGCTGCCCTGATCCGGCGCCTGCCGGCGGTGGAGGCCCTGGGCTCGGTCACCGTGATCTGCTCGGACAAAACCGGCACCCTGACCCTGAACCGCCAAGTGGTCGAAGAGCTGCGCTGCGGCAGCCAGGCGATTGCCGTCAGCGGCCAGGGCTACGAGCCCCAAGGCGACTTCAACGCCCGGGAGCTTCAGCCCCCCGCCGCCATCCCCACCGGCATCGCCCCAGACGCCCTGACCCTGTTGCTGCAGGCGGGGGTGCTCTGCAGCGACGCCGAACTCAAGCGGGAGGCGGACGGCAGCTACGGGATCCTGGGCGATCCCACCGAAGGAGCCCTGGTGGTGGCTGCCGCCAAGGCGGAGATCGACGACTTCAGCCTGCGGGCGACTTACCCGCGCCAGGGGGAGATCCCCTTCAGCTCCGAACGCCAATGGATGGCGGTGTGGGTGGAGGATTCCACCGGCAAGCTCCAGGCCCCCCTCGGCGCCATGGCCGAAGGGTCGAGCGTGTTGATGCTGAGCAAGGGGGCCCCGGAGGTGGTGCTCTCGAGCTGTGACCGTTGGCTGGCGGCCCCAGGCGTCAGCGCCCTGGGCGAGGAGCAGCGGAACTGGTGGCTCGATCAGGCCCGCCAACTGGCGGCCAGCGGCCTGCGGGTGCTGGCCTTTGC
>CAMAPJ010000003.1 GCA_945860085.1 Synechococcus sp. UW140
CGGGATCGACCTCAGATAGCTGATCAGATCGAGATCGGTTGCAGCAAAAGCGCTGTCAGACACAAGGAGGAGGCGATTCCGCCAACCTCAACCCATGCTGACAGGAGCGGCAAGAGTGCCTGTGACACACTTTGAATCAGCCCTGCCTACGCAGCTGCCACCACCAATCCCTTTGGCATCGCCAACGTCGGCACTTACGCCAGTCCGGTCTTTGCCGATCCCGATAGCGATGGTGATCTAGATCTCTTTATTGGTAATAGAATGGGGAGTACCATCTATTTTGAGAATACCGCTTCTTTAGGCGCCACGGCTCCCGCCTACGCCGCTGCCACCACCAATCCCTTTGGCATCAGATACTTCGGCGTCCTCGCCTACGCCAGCCCGGACTTTGGTGATGTTGATGGTGACCTAGATCTTTTCATTGGCATTACACAAGGCAATATCATTTATTTCAAGAACACTGCTGCTTTAGGGGCCTCTGCTCCCGCCTACGCCACTGCCACCACCAATCCCTTTGGCATCACCGATGTCGGATCTAATGCCAGTCCGGTCTTTGCTGATACCGATGCTGATGGGGATCTCGATCTCTTTATTGGTAATAGAGACGGCAATACCATCTATTTTAAGAATACCGCTTCTTTAGGCGCCACGGCTCCCGCCTACGCCACTGCCACCACCAATCCCTTTCGCATCATCGACATTGGATCTAATGCCAGTCCGGTCTTGGCTGATACCGATGCTGATGGGGATCTCGATCTTTTCATTGGCAATGATCAAGGCAGCACCTTCTTCTTTCTCAATACTGCGTCCACGCCCGTTATCCCGCTTGCCTCCAGCAGCGCCAATGGCCGCTACAGCACCGGCGGTCTGATCACGCTCACCCTGCAATTCTCAGAAGCGGTGTTTGTCACAGGCACTCCACGCCTGCAACTGGAAACCGGGGCCACCGATCAATTCGCCACCTATAGCTCCGGCAGTGGCACCACGACCCTCTCCTTCACTTACACCGTGCAAGCCGGAGATAGCTCTGCTGATCTCGACCAACTTGCCGCCAATGCCCTCGATCTCGATGGCGGCACGATTAAAGACGCGGCCGGTAACAACGCCGTCCTGAGCCTCGCATCACCCGGCTCGGCCGGTTCACTTAGCGCCAATGCGGCCCTCATCATCAACCGCGCCACGGTGACTGCGCTGGGCTCCAGCTCTGCTAACGGCAGCTACCGCGTCGGTTCGCTGCTCACCCTCACCGTGCAGTTCAGCGATCCGGTGACTGTCACCACCAGCGGGGGCACCCCCATGCTGGGGCTCGAAACCGGTGCCCTCGATCGCTATGCCACCTACACCTCCGGCTCTGGCACTGGCACCCTTTCCTTCTCCTACACCGTTCGAGCTGGTGATCGCTCTACTGATCTCGATCAGCTCTCGGCCCATGCCCTCGTCCTTAATGGCGGCACAATTCAAGATGCCGCCGGCTCAGACGCCATTCTCGCCCTGCCTGCCCCCGGCGCCACCGGCTCCCTGGGTGCCAATGGGACCTTGGGGCTTGATACCCAGGTGCCCACAGGCAGCTTGATCTCCTCCTCTGCTCCCGCCTACGGCGCTGCCACCATCAATCCTTATGGCATCACCTCCCTGGGCGCCGGTGCCTACGCCAACCCAACCTTTGCCGACGTTGATGGGGACGGCGACCTTGATCTATTCGTTGGCAATCAAGACGGCAACATCCTCTATTTCAACAACATCGCTACAAGTGCCGTATCCGTTCCCGCCTACGCCACTGCCACCACCAATCCCTTCGGCATCACCGATATCGGCTCCTGGGCCAGTCCGGTCCTTGCCGATGTCGACGGCGATGGTGATCTGGATCTTTTCCTTGGCACGAATAACGGCAACATCGTCTATTTCAACAACACTGCAGCCCTAGCCGCCACGACTCCCACCTACGCCGCTGCCAGCACCAATCCATTCGAAATCACCTCCCTCGGCGCCAACGCCTACGCCAGCCCGGTCTTTGGTGATGTTGATGGTGACGGCGATCTGGATCTCTTCATTGGCAATGCTGCCGGCAATACCGTCTATTTCAAGAACACCGCAACCCTAGGCGCCCGGAACCCGGCCTACGCCGCTGCCACCACCAATCCCTTTGGCATCACTTCGCTTGACGTCAATATTCCTGGTGTCGGTACCTATGCCAAGCCGGCCCTGTTTGACACCGATGGCGATGGCGATCTGGATCTCTTCATCGGCACGAATAACGGGAATATCGTCTATTTCAATAACACTGCTGCCCTTGGCGTCTCGGCTCCCGCCTACGCCGCTGCCGCCAGCAATCCCTTCGGCATCAACTCGCTTGGCAACGGCACCTTCGCCAGTCCAGCCTTTGCCGATGGTGATGGCGATGGTGATTTGGATCTCTTCATTGGCAATAGTGCCGGAAATACCATCTATTTCAGCAACACCGCCGCCGCGCCCGTCATCCCCGCTACCTACACCACCGCCAATGGCAGCTACCCCAGCGGCGCCCTGATCACGCTGACGCTGCAGTTCTCAGAAGCGGTGCTGGTCACCACAACCGGCGGCACACCGCGTTTGCAACTGGAAACCGGTGCTATTGATCGCTATGCCACCTACACCTCTGGCAGTGGCACCACTACCCTCTCCTTCACCTACACCGTGCAGGCGGGGGATACCAGTTCAGACCTCGATTTCACCAGCACCATTGCTCTGGACCCGAATGGCGGCACGATCAGAGATGCTGCAGGAAATGATGCCATCTTGACCCTCGCGGCTCCGGGTGCCGCTGGCTCGCTTGGGGCAAATGCGGCATTAATAATTGATGTAGTGGCTCCAACAGTTTCGATATCTAGCAATCTCTCTACCTTAAAAGCTACTGAAACTGCCACCATCACCTTTAGCTTCTCAGAAGATCCAGGCAGCTCCTTCTACTGGGATGGAACTTCCGGTGATCTAGCGGTGAGTGGCGGAACTCTGTCGAGCCTCAGTGGCAGTGGCTTAACGCGCACAGCAACCTTTACGCCAACAGCAAATAACAATGCCGGCACCGCCTCGATCTCCGTTACAGCTGGTTCCTATAGCGATTCGGCTGGCAATAACGGCGCAGCTGGCACAACGCCAGCGCTAACTTTTGATACCTTGGCGCCCAGCTTGACCAGCACTATAAGCCTCTCCAATTCAGCGCTCACAATCGGCGATACCGCCAACGTCACCGTCTCCTTCTCAGAAGCGGTCACGGCCTTCGACCTCAACGATATCACCAGTGACAACGGCCTGCTTTCTAATCTCAGCACAGCTGATAATGGCCACACCTGGACTGCTACCTTCACGCCCACAGCCAACACAACTGATGCCAGCAATCTAATCGGCCTTAATCTCACCACTATCACTGACCTCGCTGGTAATGCAGGCAGCGGCAGCGCTGATAGTGGTAATTACACAATCGATACCCAGCGCCCCAGCCTCAGCAACCCGAGCGGACTCACCACCACTACTGCCAACGGCAGCTATGCCGTTGGCAGTACCATCACCATCTTGGTGCCCTTCTTAGAAGTCGTAACTGTCAACACATCTAGCGGTACACCCACCCTTCTGCTCGAAACTGGTGCCACCGATCGCACCGCTACCTATAGCTCCGGCAGTGGGACGAATACTCTCGCCTTCTCCTACACCGTTCAGACCGGAGATACAAGCGCCGATCTCGATTACACCAGCACTATTGCTCTAGACCCGAATGGCGGCACAATCCAAGATGCTGCAGGCAATGACGCCATCCTTAGCCTCTCGACTCCAGGCGAAGCGGGCTCTCTTGGGGCGAATGCGGCCTTGGTGATCGATACCAGCAACAGTCAAGACGGTCTGGACAATGATGGGGCACTTGATAGCTATGAAAGCAACAAAGATGCCAACAGCGACGGTACATATGACAACTATCAAGCCAACGTGGCAACATTTATCACTTCAGACGGAACTAGCAGTATCGCCATCAGGGACCAGATCATCGCAGAAGAAACCGATCCAGATACGGGCGGCACCCCGTGTCAGCCAATACGTTGCTTTACTTTGACAATGCCACCACTGATCCGCAGGCGAGCAGTGGCCTACAGCTAAGGGTTGATAGCAGCGATTCAAGCGTTCATGTCAGCGCTGTATCAGACCTACTAAGCTTCACAATTAACCCAACCGTCACGACGGTTGGCAGCGTCAATTCTTCTATTATTGCTGACATTACAACCAGTGCCATTGACGCCTTCAAGGCAAACATCCAGGAAGTTGATCTTTACCTTCCGGAACACGAAGTCACTGGAGGGCAAGAAGTTTATTTCAATTGGAATTCGCTCTATAAAACCAAGGCCAATAATAACGCCATCGAATACTACCTATTCAACTATAATCCCCTAACAGGCCTAGGCGGCATCCTCTTGGATCGCGATGGCAACGGCAAAATCGATGGAGCCAAGCTCTATCTCAAAGATGGCGAACTTGGCGATTTTGATGAAACAGTTAATGGCCAAATCGTCGATCCCATTGGTTTTAGCACTCTCGACTCCGCTCCCGTCCTGCACATCACCGCTGACCAGGGACTAGCCGTTGATGGAGTAGATGGTACCGGACTCTGGCTCTCGCTGGATGTGACAGGCTTCAATTCCCTAACCCAAGGTAACCTGGAGCTCTACAACGCCAGCACCGGCGACTCCTATGGCGCCATCGGTGCCACCCTGGGCTCAGGTCCCACTAGTGAACAGTCGATTTATCTCGCCTCTGGAAACACTCTAAATTTCCGCTACAGCAATGGTGCTGGTCAAACCACAAACAACCCCGCCATCAGCATCAGCAGCACAGCCACTGGCTTCAGCCTAGGCCTTGATGCCGACCTTAACGGCATCTACACCGACTTGATGCTTGACATCAGCAGCTCGATCGCTGCCAGCTCTCCCGCCAGCCTTGCTATGGCCCGCAAGCAACTCACCAGTAGCGATGCCATCCTTGATCTCACCAACATCTCAGCCAGTGGTATCCACCTAACGCTCGATATTTCAACCGATTGCGGTCTCCATAACCGATTCGGCTTTGTCAAAATTGATCCGCTCACCGGAACGACCTATTACCAAGTGGCAGGCGTCGCCCAGAACGATGGCGCTGCCTTCCGCAGCGCCGTGTTGAGCCAGTGGATCAACCCCTATGAAGGCAGCGGCACCAGCCATCTCTACAATAAATCAAAGCAGACGATCACCTGGAGCCTAGACAGCACTGAATCCGGCTATTACGCCCCCGTGATGATTACCCAGGACGGCGAAGTCCTCACCTTTGGCGCCAGCACCGCCAGCGATAGGCGCCAGCACGTCAAACTGCTGGGAACCAACACCTTTGGCTTTGAAGATCTGCTCGCAAGCCAGGGATCTGATTGGGACTTCAATGACACCAAAATCAGGGTGAGCCTGCTGGCTTAAGGCCTGGCGCCCAGAGCCCCAATCCAAGGCTGATCCCGAGGCTCCCACCAGAGCCAGCAATCCTGGCCCGCTAGCTGGGGAGCTTGACTGAATTAATCCGCCTCTAAGGCTGGTTCAACTGGCTCTCCGCCAAACCAGCTAGATGGCCTGCCCAATGATCCACATCAACCTGGGAAGCCGCCTCTACCATCACACGCAGCAGGGGTTCGGTGCCGCTGGCGCGCACCAGCACCCGGCCATGGCCGACCATCGCCGCCTCGGCTTCGTCCACGGCGCTGCGCAACGGGTCGCACTGCTGCCAGTGGGTGCGGCGCTGGCGATCCGGCACGATCACGTTCACCAGCTTCTGGGGATAGGGCTGGAAGCTGCCCTCCAGCCACTGGGCCAGGGAACCCCCCTGGGCCTGGATCAACACGGCCACCTGCAGGGCCGTGAGCAAACCATCGCCACTCATGCCGTGGCGGGCTGAGAGGATGTGACCCGATTGTTCGCCGCCCAGGCCGGCACCCAGCTCCTCCATGGCCTGGTGCACGTACTGATCACCCACGGCCGTGCGCTCCAGCAGGCCGCCTTTGGCCTGCCAGGCCCGTTCAAAGCCCAGGTTGGACATCACCGTGGCGACGATGCGGTTATCCGGCAACTGGCCCTGGGCCATCAGCGCCTGGCCCCAGAGGTAAAGGATCTGGTCGCCATCAACGAACCGCCCCTGGCCATCCACCGCAAGCATGCGGTCGGCATCGCCATCGAAGGCAAAGCCCATGCTGGCCCCCTGGGCCAGCACCGCCTGGCGCAGGGGCTCCATGTGGGTGCTGCCGCAGCCCAGGTTGATCCGCTCCCCATCCGGTTCGCCATGGAGAACAGTGAGATCGGCGCCGAGGGCCCGGAACACGCTCTCGCCGCAGGCCGTTGCCGATCCCCAGCAGAGATCGAGCACCACCTTGCAGCCCTCGAGCCGGGCGCCGGCCACGCTGGCGAGCAGGCTATCCCGATAGGCGGCCAGGAGATCGGGGCGCTGACGCACCCGGCCAACGCCACTGAAGGGCAGGCGCTCAGCCGCTGTCCCATGCAGCCCGGCCTCAATCGCCTGCTGCTGGTCTTCCTTGAGTTTGGCGCCAGTGGCGCCAAACACCTTGATGCCGTTGTCGTGGGGCGGATTATGGCTGGCCGAAACCATCAGGCCGCCGGCGCAACCATGGGCGCGGATCGTGCCGGGTACGGCGGGGGTGGGGCAGAGACCTAGGTCCCAGACCTCCCGACCCGCCGCGGCCAGACCGGCCGTCAGCGCCGCCACCAGCATTGGCCCGCTGCTGCGCGAATCGGCCCCAATCACGATCGGCCCCTGGGCCGGCAACACCTGGCCGCACCAATAGCCCAGTTGCAAGGCCAGGGCCGGGGTGATCACCGCGCCAACCCGGCCGCGGATGCCATCGGTGCCGAAGCGGGCCTGTCCGGCCGGAAGGGGCTCACCCAACGGGAAGCGGGCCAGCTCCGCCATGGGGAGATCTCCAGAAACCATCTGGGGCCAAGGCTAAGGGGTGGCTTCTGGCCCCGATCCGCCAGGGGGGCCCGAAGCCACGCCCATCGAGGCCCAGTTAGGGCGCCAGCCGGGCTTTGTGCAGGCGGCTTTTTTCATACCAGAGGGCAATCTCCGGAGCCCAGGCCTGGAAATGGGGCCAAAGCAGATCACACAGTTCGCGGATCTCCTGCTGGGCATCGAGCTTGGCGCGCAGGTCCATGAAATGCAGGAAAGCCCGCAGGCTGAAACTGACGACAAAGTGCTGGCGATAGTCGAAGGGCAGGATGCCGCGGGCATGCTCTTCGGCAAAGCCAGCCGCCAACATTTCGCGATAGCGCTCCGCAGCCGTGACGCACAGGGCCAGATCCTTAGCACGCTCTTCAGGCGTGTAGTTGTATTTTTTGCCCTGGCGATCGCTATAGCTGCCCACCGGCCGCAGGTAAAACACCTCCTCAAGTTCCAGCTCGCCAGTGGCAGCCCGCGAGATGCGCTCCCCGGTATACCGCATCGACTGCACATCGAAACTGACCCCAACCCGGTGGGTGCGGGCCTGCTGCATCACCGAATGGGGAAACCAGCCCACATTGAGGGTGATCTGGGGGTGCTCCAACGGTCCGTAATGGCCCCGCTCCCCGGCCAGCAAGCGTTTGACGCAGATCTCACCGGCCTTGGCCTCCTCCGGCCAGTTGGCTCGCTCTGAAGCCACGAAGCCCTCGAAATAGTCCTGGTGCATCGCCGCAAAGATGCACTGCTGGGGGTTGGGGGTGGCGGCGATCAGCTCAACCCGGAAGCGCTTCATGGCACAAGGAACAAGGGGAATCGAGGCAAAACAGGCTCACCCGTGGCTGCGGGGACCGGCCATGGCGGCAGGAGCCTTCGGGCCGGCGGCAGCTCCGGCAACCCCTGCGGCTGGGCGCACACTGGAGCCGGCCTCTCCGGCCGCCAGGCTGCTGACGCTACCGACCCCGGCCAGCTGGGGCAGGGGGGTTTCGGCAAGCAGGGCACTGGTGAGCGCCTCGAGTTCGGGCTTGCTGCGGGCCCCTAGGGAGCGGCCCACGGCCGTGCCCGCCGCATTGAATAGTTCCAACTGGGGGATCCCGTTCACTTCATAGCGGTCGAGCTCCGGCTGCCAACGGGGGTTATCCACGTTGAGCAGCACCACATCGAGGCTGCCGTGGTGCTCCTGTTCCAGCGAGGCCATCGCCGGCGCCATCGCCCGGCAGGCCTCACACCAATCGGCATAGAACTCCACCAAGGTGGGGCGGCCGTCCTTAAGGGCCACAGGTAGGTCGAGGGACTGGCGGGCCAGTTGCTCCAGGGGGGCCGCCGGATGGAGCCCGCCCCGCACCAGGAACAGCAACAGAGCCAGGGCGGCGGCCACGGCCGCCAGCAGCATCCGTTCGCGGCGGCCCGAGAGCGGAGCGGCCGCCGCCGCCAGGGGCAGGGACGTCGCCTGACCCGCTGGGGCGGAACCTGGTGCGGGCGAAGGCTCGGTCACGGACGGGGGCATGGGCGGGACTTCACTTTGCCAGCGTCCACCGGTCACCGCTGGCGAATAGCGCTGGCAGATGGGCTGGGGAATGGGGCTAGCGCTGCTCGCCGCAGGCGCCAGGAGCCGGAGCCTCCAGCCGGAACGGCGCCTCAGCCGGCACCCTTGCTAGCGTCCACCCGGGCGACGGTGCACCCTTGAAACGCCGGATCACCCTGCATTTCCCGCGAGAAGCGGTTCACGAGCCAATCACCTATCGGTTGGCCGTCGAATTTGATGTGGCCGCCAAGATCCTGCGCGCCCAGATCGCCCCCAACCAGAGCGGCACCATGGTGGTGGAGCTCTCCGGCGACATCGACGATCTGGCGGCAGCCGAGCAGTGGCTGGAGGCCCAGGGCCTGGGCCTCAACCGCACCCCTGGCCAGATCACGATCAATCGGGATCTGTGCGTGGACTGTGGCATTTGCTCCAGCCTTTGTCCCAGTGGCGCCCTGGCCAGCCAGGCTCCCACTTGGCAGCTGCACTTCGATGCACAACGCTGCCTCGTCTGTGAGCAGTGCATCCCCAGTTGTCCCCTGGGGGCCATTGCCCTGGAGCTAAAAGGACCCTGAATGACGATGTTGCGCCTGCTGCTGCTGCCGTTCCGGGCCCCGATGCTGCTGGTGCTGCTTGTGGTGAGTGCCTACCTGGGGTTGAACTGGTCGACCCTGGCCCCCCAGACCGTGGTACTGCCCTGGTTTCCGGGTAACGGCCAGAACGTCACCCTGCTCCAGGATCTGGTCATGCCGCTGGAGTGCCTCCAGGCCGTGGCGGTGGTGGTGATCTGCACCGTGCCAGACCTACTGGTGCGAGAGATGTCTTTCTTCATGGCCCGCAGCAAGGTGCTCACCCTGGTGACGACCCTGTTTCTGGTGATCACCGGCGGGGTGTACCTGATGCATCTCAATGTGCTCACCGATGTGCTCCTGCTCGGGGCCGCGGTGTTGCTGGCCCGGCTGGATCTGATCCGAATCCGCATGCCGATGAATCCGGTTGGGGTCTCCTCCGGCCTGAGTGCCCTGGTGCTCACCGGGGTCTGGATCGGCCATCGCCTACACGTCCTGGGCCTGACCCCGCTCCACTCCTGAGGGGCCAGGCCCTCCTGGGGCCGCTGCACCGATCCGGCTTCAGGGGCGGCCCGTCAGCCGATTAGCAGCCAGGCGCGACCCCCTGATTGAGGCGCCGGTAGCTCCAGAGGTTGCCGAGCACCTTCTTGGTGTAAAGCCGGGTTTCGGGGTATGGAATCGCCTCGATCCACAGCTCTGGATCGCGCTGGAAATCGATCAAGCGGCCCGTGCTGCCGGTGTCACGGCCCAGGCCGGCCTGGAGCCAGTGGCCAACGGCCCCGGCACCGGCGTTGTAGCTGGCCACCGCCAGCAGCGGATTGCCCTGCCATTGCTCCAGCAGCTGGCGCAAGTAGCGGGCGCCGAGGCGGGTATTGAGGGCCGGATCCCTGAGGCTGGCTCCCTCAAGCCGGCGGCCGGCCAGGTCGCTGGCGGTGGCTGGCATCAGCTGCATGAGGCCCACCGCCCCCACCGGCGACTCGACCCCGGCCGTGAACCGGGATTCCTGCCGGGCCACGGCCTGGAGCAGGGCCGGATCCACACCCGTATCCGCCGCCGCCTGGCTGAAAAGCTCGCCGTAGCGCTGCGGATGCAGCTGCAGCTCCAGCTCCGCTTGCTGCCGGCAGCTGCCCTTCGGCAAGCGCAGGCTGGCCTGCTCCAGTTGGCCCAGCCCGATCCAGTCGTCGCCCACGGCGCTGCGTAGCCGGCCCTCAAGCTGCAGGTCCCGGGCCGCTTGGGGCGACTGGCCGCCGCGCCGGAAGCGCCAGCTTTCCCAAGCCTCCAGCGGCTGGTTCAGACGCCAGAGCCGATCCAGCCCAGGATCGCCACTAGCCAGGGGCTGCCAGGGGCTGCGGGGCAGGCCCTGCGGCGACTCTGCCGGGGCGTGCCGCAGCTCAGGCTCTGGCTCGCCCAGGTGCAGGCGCGCCCGCCAGTTGTAATAGCCGCCTGGCACCAGGGCCAGCACCTGGCGCCAGAGCTGCCCGGCCCTGGCGCCATCGCCTAGGCGCCAGTAGCAATAGCCCAGCCAGAAGAGCTGGCGGGCGGCCAGGGGCGCGGCCAACTGCTGAGCTGGCAGGGCCTGGAGGATCAGGGCGGCCCCAGCCCAACGCTGCTGCACCAGGGCCTGACGGGCCAGCTGCCACTGCAGCTCCCAACTGGCGGGATCCCGGGGCCAGCGCTTGAGAACCCCCTGCCAGGGGCGCTGGCCATCGAGGGCCAGCCGGGCCTGCACCGAGGCGCTGTCTTGCAGGGAAGCGGGCAACTGGGTCAGCAAGGCCTCGGTATCGGTTCCCTCCCGCTGGCTGAGCAGGGCGCTGGCCTCCTGGGCCGCCGCACTGGCGGGCCAGCGCTGGGCCAGGGCCAGCAGCCGCCGATCGCCCAGCCCTTGCTGCCTGGCATCGCCCTTGTTCAGGGCCTGGCCCAGGGCCAGCTCCAACGCTTGATCTCCCCGGGCGCCCTGCAGGCAGCCCAGGGCGGTCTCGCCGCGGCCCAGCTGGGCCAGGCCCAGGGCCAGCTGGCGCCGTTGCTGGCTCTGCAAAGGTCCGTCCTGGCCGCGGCAGGCTGCCACCAGCAGGGCCTCGGCCCCGGGCCAGCGGGGCCCCCAGCGGGCCAGGTGCAGGCTGGCCGTCAGGCGGCTGGAGGGGGAGCGGCCCAGCTCCTGGGCGGCCGCCAGGGCAGCGGGATGGGCGGGGAAGCGCTGCAGCAGCAGCTGGCGCCAGCGGGGTTGCTGGCGCCCCAGGCTGTAAAGGGCATCGGCGCTGGCAGGGCTCTGGGGGAACCGCACCAGCAGGCTCTGCCAGAGGGAGCGGGCCTGGTCGGTGCGGCCCGTGGCCTCAGCCGCCTGGGCGGCCCGTTTCAGGGCCAGGGCGGCCAGGGGATCGCGGCCCCAGCCCTGGCCCAAGAGCAGCTGCCGTTGCCTGGCGCTGCCGACGGCTTCCCTACCGGCCAGCAGCAGGCTGGCCTCGCGGCGCAGGGCCGGATCAGGGCTAAGCAGCCGCCAGGCCCGCAGGCTGGCGAGCGGCGTGTCCGGCGTGAAGGTGGGAGCGACCTGCAGCAATAGGGCTCGGCCGGCCAGCAGGGCGAGGGCCGTGCCCAGGCAGGTACCGCCCAGCAGGCGCAGACCTTTGGCCGGGGGGGGCTGGGGCGACAGGAGCTGGGGCGTCAACGGCCGGGGTGTGGCTATTGCCATTGTGGGGAGGCTTCTCCCCCCATCCCTCTTTCCCTGCCCATGGGTTTGCCCCAGCTGCGGCGCCCGAACCTGCCGCCCTCTCTCACCAGCCTGCCCGGCTGGCGCCAGCGCCGCCGGGCCCTCTCAGCCCTGGCTGCAGCCGGCCTGGTGATGCTGCTGCGCCCCTGGTGGCCGCTGGTGCTGCTCCCGGGCTGGCTGGTGGGCCTGGCGCTGCTCTGGGCGGTGGTGGAACTGGTGGGCTGGGCCTGGTGGCCGCGCCGCTGGCGCTGAGGACACAGGAGCTCAGGTCAGCGGCTATTCAAGGCTTATCTATTAAGAATGGAGCCATTAAAGATGGAGCCGTTGAGGATGTAACTGCTGGGGATGTAACTGCTGAGGGCCCGGCTCTTAGCGCAGCCCTTCGGCCAGAAGCGGCCCCTGCTGATCGTCAGACCCGGGCCAGGGTGACCCGTTCGGCCTGATCCTGATATTTGCCGTTGCGATCGCGGTAGGTGGTTTGGCAGGGATCACCCTCAAAGAAGAGCAGCTGACAGATACCTTCGTTGGCGTAAATGCGGCAATCGGCGCCGGAAGAATTGCTGAATTCGAGGGTCAGATGGCCCTCCCAACTGGCTTCGGCCGGCGTGGTGTTAACGATGATGCCCAACCGGGCATAGGTGCTCTTGCCCAGGCAGATCACCGTGATGTTGGCCGGCACCCGCATCCGCTCCAGGGCCACACCCAGCCCGTAGGAATGGGCGGGCAGGATGAAATAGGCACCGTCGCCATCCTCATGCAGGGGCGCCGGCTCCAAGTTGGCCGGATTGAAGCGCTTCGGATTCATCACCGTGCCGGGCACGTGGCGGAAAATCAGAAACTCCTTGGCCGAGAGGCGCAGGTCGTAGCCGTAGGAACTGCAGCCAAAACTGAGCACCGGTGAGGTGCCCTGGTCAGGATCGAGATGGCGCACCAGCTGGGCCTGGAAGGGTTCGAGCATCCCCTCGGCAGCCCGGGCATTGATCCAGCGGTCGTTCTTGAGCATGGGATGCCGCAGGGGCCGGTGGGAGCAGGCTAGAAGCCGCGGCGCAATTGGGTCACCTGATCGGCCATGGCCATTAGGGCCGCCGGCATCGCCGGGCCAGTGAGGATCACATCCACATGGCTGGGGCGGCGCTCCAGGGTGGAGCTCACCTCGGCCGCACAGAGGTAGCCCAGGTCAATGGCCAGGCCCAGTTCATCGAGCACCAGCTGGTCGAGCTGGCCGCCCAGTAACTGCTCCCGGCTGTAGGCCCAGACCGCTTCGACCGCCTCGCGATCCGGATCACAGCCAGGAGGGGCCTGGGGGTCACCGGCGAGGGCGGGATGGCCAGCCCCTAGGAGCGAATTGGTCGCAGGGGCAGTGGCACAGGGCTCAGACAGGCAGCCAGCCACGGCGGGACGTAGCCACTGCAGACGGCCGCAGAGCCAGAGGCTGGAATCGAGTCCCTGGTCGACGCCGCCCTTGAGGAACTGGGTGATCAACACGCGGCTGCCCAGACCGGCACTGCGCAGGGCCTGGCTGAACACGCCACTGAAGCTGCCCCGGAAGGGGGCCGTATGGATCTGGATCAGGCCTTCCTGCTGGGCCACCAGGCGCAAGCTGCGGTTGGTGGCGGGCCGCGTCGGCACCTGGGACCGGCCGGCCGTTCCGACGGAGCGACCGGGCTCCCGCCGCGGTTGGTGCTGGATCAGGCTCGCTGTCATCGCTGCTGTCCCAGTCCCAGGACATGGGCGGCCCCAGAGGGCCCTGTCAGCAGGACTGCTGGTCCCAGGACGACTGGTCCCAGGACTGCTGATAGCCAGCCCCTCGCCCACAACCAGTTCGCCACCAACTGGCCTGCCGGCCTCCCACTTGCCAGCCACTTGGGCGGCAAGGACCCGCCTGTTGGTGCAATGCCCTGCATGCCTGGCCCCTAGTCAATCCCTGTGCCCGGCGCGCCGGGGGTGAAAACCGAATGTAGCGGTGCGGGGCCGCGAAACAAGCCACAAGCGCTACAGGTAGTGCGAACATTTGCACCACCGCTGCCTCAGCTCTAAGGCGGATCCCAGCTGGAGTCGGTCGCCAAGCAGGTTCCAGAGCCGGAGAAGGAGCGCTCTTCGCCAACAGCAGGGGGAAACGAACACAGAGAGAGTCCGGATCGGCCAGGCCCCTCGCCCCTCGGACGCCAGAACTGCCGCAGCGCACGGGCAGCACCGGGGCCGGATTGGTGTCAATCGCTACAAGGCGGGCCAAGGGCGATCCTTAGGGTCGCCCTAACTTGAACCGCAGGAATGGTTGGCGCCAACGCCGGCTTCAGCCGCTATTCCGGCCCGGCGTCCGGAGCTCCGGCTCTCTCGCCCCCGCCCCTGGCCACGCCCCCGAGCAGCACCACCCTGCTGGAGGTGATGCGCGGGCTGGGCGGTAGCACCACTGAAACGGTGGAACGGGGCAAAACCATCTTCTTTCCCGGCGATCCGGCCGAGAAGGTCTATCTGTTGCGCCGCGGCGCCGTGCGCCTATCGCGGGTGTACGAATCCGGTGAAGAAATTACCGTTGCGCTGTTGCGCGAAAACAGCTTGTTTGGAGTGCTGTCCCTGCTCACGGGCCAGCGTTCCGACCGTTTTTATCACGCTGTCGCCTTCACCCGGGTGGAGATGGTGACGGCCCCGGCAACCTCGGTGAAACGGGCGATTGAACAGGACGCCGCCGTGGGACTGCTGATGCTGCAGGGCCTGTCCTCCCGCATCCTCCAAACCGAAACGATGATCGAAACCCTCACCCACCGGGACATGTCCTCCCGGCTGGTGAGCTTCCTTTTGGTGCTCTGCCGCGATTTCGGCGTGCCGGGGGGGGAAGGCATCACCATCGACCTGCGCCTCTCCCATCAGGCGATCGCCGAGGCGATCGGCTCGACCAGGGTCACGATCACCCGCCTGCTCGGCGACCTGCGCAACGCCGGCCTGGTCCAGATCGACCGCAAGAAGATCACCGTGTTCGATCCGCTGGCCCTGGCCAAACAGTTCAGCTGACCTGACTCTTGAGCTGACTCTTGTAGCTGTCTGACTGTTCACCGCTAAGGAGAACGCAGTCTCGACCGCTATGCACTTCGCCCTCTACATCGCTTGTTTGACCGGTGCGTTGAACGGTCTGTTGGCCGGTGCTTTGACCGATCTGTTGACCGATCTGTTGACCGGTGGGGTCATTGCTCTGTTCAGCCCGGTGACGAGCCCTGCACAGAGCCTCCCTGCGCGCGGCGGTTGATACTGGCTGTCCCCGCCTCCTTGCGTGTCCGGCTGGCTCCTGATCTTGGCGTTGCTGGTCCTCGGTGGCGTGCTCTCCACCCTGGGCGACCGGCTCGGCAGCCTGATCGGTAAGTCCCGACTCAGCCTGTTCAACCTGCGCCCCCGCAAAACAGCCGTGTTGATCACGGTGCTGACGGGCAGCTTGATCAGTGCCCTCTCCCTAGGACTGATGCTGCTGGTGAGCCAGCAGTTGCGGGTCGGCCTATTTGAGCTCGATCGCATCCAGCATCGACTGCGGGACAGTCGCACCGCCCTGCGCCGTAGCCAGCTCGACCTACAACGCAGCCATAGCGACCTGCTTTACGCCGAAAAAGGCCGCAAGCAGGCCCGCAAGCAACTGGCCCAGGCCGAACGGCAGGCCAGGCAGCTGCGCGCCGCCCTCGGACCGCTGATGCAGCAGCGCCAGGCCCTGGAAACCCAGCGGGACCAACTCAGCCGCGACATCCGGGCCAAAGACGCCGACATCCTGCGCAACCAGCACGACCTGGCCCAGGTCCGGGCCCGGATCGCCGCGGCGGGCAAGGAACTGAAGGAACTGGAAGCCAATCTGCTCGCCCTGCGCCGCGGTGATGTGGTGATCAGCAGTGGCCAGTCCCTGGTGATTGCCAAGGTGAAATTGCAGAAGTCTTCCCAGAGCAAGGAGGTGATCGAAGCCCTGTTGCAACAGGCCAATAAGTTCGCCTTCCAGCGGGTGCTGCCCGGCCAGACCCCCGAACGCCAGGTCCTGCTGGTGCCCCGCGGCGACATCACCAAACTGGAAGAGGTGATCACCAAGCCGGGCACCTGGGTGGTGAGCATCGTCTCGGCCGGCAACGTGCTGCGGGGCGAACGGCGCGTGGTGGCCTTCCCCGACGTCCGACCGAACCGCCAGGTAGTGCGCCAAGGCGAACAGATGGCCACCACCGTGCTCGAAGCCGAGGAACGCAGCCCCCAGGAGGTGCAGAGCCGGCTCAACCTGCTGCTGGCGGCCACCTTCACCCGGGCCCAGCGCCAGGGTGCCCTAGCCGATGGCCTGCAATTCGACATCAGTACCTTCAACCGCCTCGGCAAGCAGCTCAGTGAGCGGCCCGCCGGTCAGACAGTGCGCCTGGAGTCCGTGTCCCAGCGGGACAGTGACATCGCCGATCCGCTGGTGGTCGAATTGCGCTGGCTGCAAGCCCCAGGCAGTGCCCAAGCCGGGGCCCCGGGCAGCCGCAGCCAGCCTTGAGCGGCCTCGCTGGCGACGCCCCAAAGGCCAAGACCAGCGCCGGCCCCCTGGCGGCGATCGATCCGGGACGCAGCAAATGTGGCCTGGTGATCAGCGACAACCAGGCCCGCTGGATCGTCTTTGCGGCCGTGCTGGCGCCGCAGCAGGCCCTGGCCCAGTTGCGTCAATGGCAGGCCGAACGCTCTCCCCTTGGGGCCGTAGTGCTGGGCAATGGCACAGGCAGTGGCCCCTGGCGCCAGTGGCTGGCCCCGATCGCGCCGTTGATTGTGGTGCCGGAAGCGGGCACCACCCTGGCGGCACGGCAGCGCTACTGGCAGCTGGAACCGGCCCAGGGCTGGCGGCGCCTGCTGCCCCGGGGCCTGCGCCAGCCGCCCCGGGACTGGGACGACGTGGTCGCCCAACTGCTGCTGGAACGGCACCTGGGTCGCAGCCTGCCGCGTCAACTCGACGGGGAGCCGAGCGGCGGTCCCTGAGGCCCTCCGGCCCGTACCAAGCCGCCAGGCTGGCCCCGAGCCTGGCGGCTAAAACTTGGCGCGCACGGTAAAAACGTAGTCGCCACCAGGCTCCAGCTGGTAATCCGCCTTGAGCAGGAAGCGCAGCAGGGCGTCCTGGATCAGGGCGCGGCCGAGGGAGGGCTCCACGGTCAACTCGCCGCGATCGAAGGCCCAACGGAAGGTCCAGCGGAAACCGCCGGCCGCCACTTCGCCTTCCAGGAGCTTGCTGCTGAAGCTCTGGTGCAAGACCCGCAGCTGGGCGGTGGTGGTGGGTAAGCGACTCAAGGGGAAGGGCGGGTAGACGCTGGCGCGCTGGCTGGCGGATCGGGGGCTGGCTGGCTGGCTAGCTGGGCCAGCGGCTGGGAGCGAGCAGCGGCCTCGACCAGCTTGGCGGCAGAAGGGGCCACAAAACTGTTCAGCCGATTGGCGGCCCGCTCCAGGCCCAGGCGCTGAATCAGGTCGATCCCCGCACACACCTCCGCCAGCACCTCACCCAGGATCGGCTGCTCCGAGGTCTGAAAGCGGCCAAGCACATGGGAGATGGTGCGCTGTTTGCGCTCCACCGGATTGGCGGACGGGGCGCCGATGCCGATGCGCAGCCGGGCGAAGTCCTGGCCGCCCAGGTGGGCGATGGTGCTGCGTAGGCCGTTATGGCCGCCGGCACCACCGGAGGCCCGCAGCCGCAGCCGGCCGAGGGGCAGGTCCATGTCATCGACCAGCAGCAGCAGCTGGCCGGGTTCTAGGCCATACCAGTCGAGGGCGGCCCGGATCGAGCGGCCGCTGTCGTTCATGAAGGTTTGGGGCATCAGCAGCCTCAGCCGGGTAGGACCTTGCCCGACCTCACAGAAGAGACCATGCAGCTTGGCCTGGGTTTTGAACGCGACCCCGCTGGCCGCCGCCAGGCGCTCCAGGGCCATGAAACCGACGTTATGGCGGGTGCCGGCGTACTTCTCACCGGGGTTGCCCAGGCCAACCAGCAACTGCAGGGACCCGGTGGGCGAGGCGGTCATCGGGCGTGCAACATCGAGCAACAACAGGGGCAGGATCCCGCTCAGGGGACTCTGGGGCCAACAGCCAGACCCTCTAATCAGGCCCCATCCAACCAGGACGGCTCACGGATGGGGCCCGATGGAGTTCGTGCTGGGCTCAGGAGCTGCCGACACGGGCGAAGCAGGATCTGGCGACTCGGCCGGAGCCGCGACGGGCTAAGCCACCTGAGCCGGAACGACTCCAGCTGGCTTAGCCCAGCAGACGACGGGCGAAAGGGGCATCGCGGCCCTGTCCCGCATTGCAAATCCGCGTCCGGTGACACCGTCCGGCCCACGCGTCGCGCAAATGATTCAAAAAGCGGCTTCCAGCAACCCATGGCGGCAACCACTGCCTGCAACAGCTGGTTTAAGGGGCTGCCCTCATCAACTGCGGCCTTAAACGACTGGGGGCTCGCTGGATGCCACCAGCGGGGTTGGCGCCGCCATGGCGGTCAACGCCTGAGGTTCGGCCATCACGGTGTCCAGGGCCCGGGGTTCAGGAGCCCCTGGTTCCGGGGACCCGGCTACGGGAGTAGGGGTGGCTCCAGCAACCAGGTCGGGGCCCGCAGGGCTGACCTGACTGCCAGCCGGTGCCACCGAGTCAGCAGAGAGAACGGCGGTGGACATCGTGTCATTGGAAACGGTGTCCACCGCCTTGCGGAATTCCTGCTCGAACTGGCTGGAGGCGGATTGGAAGCCCTTAAGCGTCTTGCCGAGGGTTTTACCCAGTTCGGGCAAGCGTTTGGGGCCAAACACCAGCAGGCCGATGGCGGCAATCACAGCCATTTCCGGCAGGCCGATTCCGAAAATATTCATCGTTTCGAAACACCGAAGGGTGGATCTAGCATCAAGCCGCCCAAGCCAATGGTCGGTGGACCAGGGGCCTGGGCGGACATGACATCCAATTCAAGGGTTGGCAATCAGCCGGCGCCGTTCCAGTTGACGGTGATGCCGTCAAGCAGCAGGGACTTGTTATAGAGCTGGAGAATCACCAGCAGGAAGACAAGGAAGAGAACCATGAAAACTCCCATAACAGGAGTGGTTCCCCAACCTGGTACGACCTTGCCGTATTCAGAATTCAGGGGACGCAAAAGGTCTCCGAGGCGGGTGCGTTGGGCCATGACGGCTCGGTCCTCTCTGGCAGGGGATCGGTTTGGTTACTTTAGGGGTGTTGAGGCCCCTAGTGAGCCCAGCTGTCGAGAGTTGTGATGGAAAGGGCCCTGCGGCCCTTTCCGGCCGGCTTCGCCACCACCCCCAGCCCCCGCGCCGATGGACACCACCTCCTCCCCAGCCCTCTCCGTGGCCCTGACTGTGCTGGCGGTGTTGCTCTCGCTCACCGGCTTTGGCATTTACACAGCCTTTGGCCCCCCCTCCAAGCAACTCACCGATCCCTTCGACGAGCACGAGGATTGAGACCTGGCCTGGGGCCTGAACCCCTGCCAGCCAGCACCTCCGCCAGGAGGCGAGCCCATCGAGGCCTCAGGCCAAGCGCCTGATCAGCCAGCTGGCCAGTTGCCAAGGCCTCAGCACCGCCCCCCCGTCCCCCTGAGGATCCCAGGGCCCTGAACCGCGGGCGTTGGGCCTGGGATCGGCCTCCCCAGTGGACTGAGCCAGCGGCTGAGCCAAGACTTGATCCAGGGCTTGATCCAGGGGTTGATCCAGTCCATCAATCGGCCCGAGCAGCTGCCAGCCGGGGCCCAGGCGCAGCTGCTGCCGCATGGGGCTGAGGTTCTGAACCGTGAGGGCCAGCTGGCCCGGCTCCACCGCGGCCGCGGCCCCACAAGCGGGCTGGCTGGAGCCTGTGGGCCAGCAGCGCAGCCCGATCAGGCGTAAGTGGGGATCGCCCAAGCCCAAGGGCGGGGCTGGCTGGAGCTGCCCCTCGCTGCCGGCCCCAGCCAGCCGCTCTGGGCCGGAGCCCTGCGGCCAGGGGCGCAGCCAGGGCGGTTCCCGGAACCGCACGGCCTGCTCGCTGACGCCGGCCTGGCGCCAGCCCCCCTGGCAGGGCATCAGGGCCAGGCGCAGGCGCTGGGGGCCGTTGTCGGCGCCGGGATCGGGCCAGGTGGGCGCCCGCAGCAGCGACACCCCCAGCCGCTCCGGTGTGCCGGACGCCCCCTGGGGCCCATCCAGCAATACGGCCAGGCCCGAGCCGGCCGCCTCAGCCGCTAGCCAACTGATCACCGGCACCTCCCAGCGGCTGCGCTCCCGCGCCGTCTGCGCCGCCGCCGGCCGCTCGATCACGCCGCCACTGGTGTCGGCAGCCAGGCGCAGGGCCGGCTGGGCCAGGGGCAACTCCAGCCGCAGCAGTTCATGCACCTGGCGCCAATCCACCGCCAGGGTGAGCTCCAGAAAAGGGCTAGCAGCCCTAAGGACGACATCGAGCCGCAGCCGCGAGCGTCCACACAGGCCCCGCCAAACAAGCCGTGCGCAGAGCGGCCCCGTTTCAGCCAGCTGCGGCGGCCCTTCCCAGCTCAGGGGCAGGGGCCGGCTGCGGTAGTTGGCGGCCAGATCCCAGGCATCCCAGAACTCACCCCGGTCGCCCCAACGACACCACTGCAGCGGCGCGGCCAGCTGGGCCAGACCATCGACCCCCCAGAGCTGCTCGACTCCTGCGGGACCAAGCAGGGCTGTCACCAAGCCGTTGCTCAGCCGCCAGCGACTGCCCGCCGCGGCAGCCCCCGGAGCAAGCTCTCCGGCCATCTGGTCAGCAGGCGCCAGATCGACAGCCACCAGATCAGCAGCTACCCGCTCAGCCGCCGCCCCCTCGGGCTCGGGGACCAGGGTCACGGGGTATTGCACAGGCAGCGGTGAGGCTGGGGAGAACGCCCCGGCTGGCGTGGCCCCCGCCGCCGAATCCGCCCCATCCCCTGGCACCCCCAGGCGGGCCGATCCCGCCTGGGCCGGAGTCCGTTCACCCCTCGCCGGCAGATGGCGCTGCAAGACCACGTTGGTGATCCCGGCAGGCAACGGCACTTGCAGCCATTGGCCGCCGCCAGGGGCCGGTTGGCCCACCAGGGGCCGCCCCGCCAGGCACCAGCGGCCAGGGGGCAGGCGCCGGGTCAGGGCGGCCGCGGCCAGGGGCTGTAGTTGGACCAGGGCCCAGGGCTCGGGCCCCTGACCCGGCCCGGGGGTTGGCTTCCAGGAGCCAGGGGCGGCCCCAAGCCAAGCCCAAAGGGCCCGATCCCGGCCTCCGGAGGCCGCGCGCCGGGCCGCACGCCACTGGGGTTCGGCCTGCTCGAACACGTCCGGAATTGAGGTTCCCGGCAGGATGTCGTGGAACTGCTGAAACAGCAGCGGACGCCAGTCGGGAGCCGGCTCAGACCCCTGAGAACCGGCCTGGCTGGCCCGCAGGGCCCGGGCGATGTCCGCCTCGCGCAGCAGCCGTTCAAGGCTGCGGTTGTGGCGCTTCTGATCCGGGCGGCTGGTGGCACAGCCCCGGTGCAGTTCCAGATAGAGCTCCTCGCGCCACACCGGCAGCCCCGGCGCCAGGGGCTCCAGCTCGGCCAGGTACTGGCGCAGGGTTCCATGGCGCTGGGGCAAGGCCAGGGGTTGGTCCTGCCAGAGCTCCAATTGCTCGAGCATCTCGACGGTCGGACCGCCGCCGTGGTCGCCGACGCCCGGCAGCCACAGGGCCTGATCGAGGCCGGTGGCGGCTTGCCAATCGAGCCGATAGCGCTCCATCGCCACCGGGTCGCCGCCGGTGCCGATCGGCGCCGTGGCCAGGGCGAGCACCTCTGAGCCGCAGCGGCTGCGCCAGCGGAACAGGCGATGGGGGAAAGGGTTGGTGGCGTTCCAGGCCAGCTTGTGGGTACAGAACCAGCGCACGCCCGTGGCCTGGGCCACGGCCGGCAGCCCGCCGCCAAAGCCAAAGCTGTCGGGCAGCCAGCAGAGCTGGTGCTGCCATTCCGGGAAAGTGGCGCGGCTGTAGGCCTGCCCCAACTGGAATTGGCGCAGCAGCGAAGCCGTGGCGATCAAGACGCAGTCGCTTTCCACCCAGGGGCCATTAATCGGCTCCCAGCGGCCCGCTGCCATGGCCTGGCGGATGCGGGCGAAAAGGGCCGGCCGGTGCTGGGCAATCCAGGCATAAAGGGCCGGCGTGGAGTGGCCGAAATGGAGCTGGGGGTGGCGCTCCATCAGGCCGAGCACCGACTCAAAAGTGCGCTCCGCCGCCCGCCAGGTGTCCGCCACCGGCCAGAGCCAGGCCAGGTCGAGGTGGGCATGGCCTAACAGCTGAAAACCGCCTTGAGCAGGCCGCTGCTGGGCCTGGAGGGCGGCGCCACGCCGCTCTGCCGCCCCGGGCGCCTGGGGATCGGCCCCGGCCAGGGCGGCCTGGAGCGAGCCCGCAGCCGCAGGGTCCTGGCCCCGGGCCGCCCGCAGGGCTAGCAGTTCTAGGGCCGTGCCCGCCAGTAGCCCGCCGGGATCGGAGCGATCGCCGGGCTCCAGCTCCAGCCGACTCTCAATCAGGGCACCGTCGTCGTGGCAGGGGCTGCGCAGCGCCAGGCTGAGGGCCAGGGGTTCGCCCTGCCACCAGCGCTCTGGCAGCACCCAGCGGCAGGCGGTGTCAAACAGGTCGCCGCGATGCACCGCCTGGCCATCCACCGCCAGCACAACCGCATCGGCCCACCAGCCCAGCACCAGCCGTGCCCGCAGCGGCTGTAGCGGCTGGTGCCCCAGTTGATGTCCCTGCGGGGGCGGCAGCCGGGACAGCTGCCGCCAGTCGGGCGGGCACTCCAGCTGCAGGCTCAGTCGCAACCACTGGCCGCCCCGGGGCCAAGTCAGCAGGCCCCGGGCGAACCAATCGGGCCGCTGACTGGCGCCCCAGGGGTTCTCGATCGCCGGTTGCAGCGCTCCAGCCGGACCTGGAGCCAGCCAGCGGGCCTGCAAATCGCGCCGCGTCCGTGACTGAAACGTTTCAATCCAGGGGCGAACCACCCCCTCCAGGCCCTCTGGCATCGATCAGCGCCATCTGTGCCCCATAGGATGATGCGGCTGCCGCAGGGCCGTCCCAGGGCCCACCTGGCGCCTGTCACTCCCTGTCACCCGCCGGACGGACCATGCTCGCCCTCAAGATTTCGGTTTACTCGGTCGTTTTCTTCTTTATCGGGATCTTCGTCTTCGGCTTCCTGGCCAGCGATCCCACCCGCACCCCCAGCCGCAAGGACCTGGAAGACTAAAAAACCCCAACCGGAAGCACAAACCGGTCCTTCCGGCCTGGAGTTGACCCAGACCCCATGGCAGGATCGGCGCCGTTTCCGCTGCGTCGGTGTCCTCGCCCAACTTGTCTCGATGGACACTTGCGGCGATGGGATCGGCACTGCTGGTGGCCCTGCCCCCCGCAAGCGCTGAGCCCGTTTCTCCCGTAGCCGCAGCCCCTGAACCGGCCGCGTCTGCAACCCAGGCTGCCGCTGCCCCTGGAGGCCCTGCCTTAAGCCCAACGGGCGCTGCCCCTAGCCCAACAGGCCCAGCTCCTAGCCAAACGGGCCAAATCCCAGGCCAACCCGGCCCGGTCCCAGCCCCGCCCACGGCCCGGCCGCTCACCAGCCCAACGCCGGAACAGTCGCCGCCGTTGGAGCTTGAGTTGCAGGCCGATCAGCCGGGTTTCGACCTGCTGATCGGCCGTTTCGTGGCTACGGGCCAGGTCAAGGCCCTGCTCAATGGCGGCCGCCTGCTGGCCGACCGGCTCGAATTCGACCCCAGCAGCCGCAGCGTCTATGCCAGCGGCAGCGTGCGTTTCCAACGGGGTCATGAATATCTGCAGGCCAGCCGCCTGCGCTTCAACCTGATCCAGTCCGAAGGGGAGCTGGAGGATGTCTACGGGGTCATAGACCTCGAGACCGCCGACTCCGACTTCGACCTGGCGCGCCAGCCCAGTGGCGCCCTCCTGCCTCTCAGTGACTGGGATAATCCCGATCCGCTCTTAAGCCGCCAAGCCACCTTTGGCGTGGCCGACGCCAGTCCGGCGCCGGGGGCAAGGGTGCTGCAGGCCCTAGATCTCCAGCCCCTGGCCCCAGGGGGCCCGAACGCCAACGCCGGGATTGAGAGCTACCGCAGCGTGGCCGCCACGATCAGGCCCCTGGCGATCAGCGACTGGATCATGCCGCCGGTGGCCCTGGCGCCCCCAGCCCAGTCGATGGCCTGCCCGCCCCTGCTGCCGCCGATCCCCAACTGGCATCCCTACCCCATGGCCGTGACGCTCTGGGGTGGCAAGAGCATCGATTCCAACTTCGGCGACACCTTCAAATTCCAGGGGCGGCTTCGACCCGAATACGAACTCGGCCTTGGCTTCAATAAGCGTTTGATCGATGCCGGCCCGGTGGCCCTGGAATGGGACAGCAACCTGCTGGGTCACCGGGCCCTAGAGCAGGCAGGCGGCGAGTTCAACCAGAGCGTGAAATACGCCAATTCCCCATCCCAGGCCTTTGGCGAACTCACTACTGGCCTGGGCCTGCGCCTCTGGGTCCAACCCTGGCTGAGCTTGGCCTTTGTCGAGGGGGTGAGCTGGCTGAGCACCACCAGCAACTACGAAAAGACCTTCCGCCAGAACTACACCCAGTTCCTCAACTACCTCGGTTTTGAGATCGAGGCCCTAGTGGCGCCGCAATGGTCCCTGGTGGGGCGGGTCCACCACCGCTCCGGCGCCTACGGCACCTACAGCGGCGTCTCTGAAGGCAGCAACGCCTACCTAATCGGCCTGCGCTATCGCTTCGGCACCGCCCCGCCGTCGCGCCAAACGCTGGTGATGGCGCCGCCCTTGGGCTGCGCCGATCCGGGCCGGGCCAACCGGGTCCGGCCTAGGCCCCTTGGAGAGATCCTCAACAGCGTGGCCATGGGGCCACCGGGCCAGGGCCTGGCCCCCACCCCTGCGGCCCCGTTGCCGGGTCCAACGCCCCCGGAGCTGCCACCTGCCAAGGCCGAGGGGTTGCGCCAACAGGCAATTGCAGCCAGCGTTGATCAACGCATCACGGCCCTCAAATACCGCGGCAGCCTTTCGGCCCAGCAACGGGCGGGTGTCACAGGCACCTTCACCACACCCGATGAGGCCAACACCTACGGCGGCGCCAGGCCGGCCCAGATCCAGTCGATCCGCACCACCAGCAACCGCCAGCTGGTGAGCGGCACGGTCAGCCGCTGGCGTTTCCAGGCCGCCACGCTCTCGCTCACTCCCGAAGGCTGGCGCGGCGATCGGGTCGCCTTCAGCAACGATCCGTTCACACCGGCCCAGTCCTGGGTGGATGCTGAAAACGTTGAAGCTCGCCTGCGCACCAATGGCGACACGGTGATTCAAGCGAAGCGCAACCGCCTGATCCTGGAAGATCGCCTGCCCATTCCTCTCCAGCACAACCTGGTCTTCAAGAAGAAAAAGGAAGTGGACAACCGTTGGGTTCTCTCCAGCGATGGCACCGATCGCGATGGCTTCTACATCGGTCACAACCTCAAGCCGATCAAACTGGGTGCGCGGGCCCTGCTCGATCTCCAGCCCCAATTCATGGTGCAACGGGCCCTCAATGGCAGCACCAACAGCTATGTGCTGCCGGGCCAGCCAGCAGGCGATGCCCCCAGCAGCCAGCCCGCCCAGATCGGTGATTTGTTCGGCGTGGTGGCGCGGCTGCATGGCCCCCTGCTCGGCTTCGACACCGATGTGACCCTCAACGCCAGCACCCTCGATCCCACCAACTTCGCCAACGGCGCCCGCAGCTGGGGTGAACTGCGGCGGCCGATTGCCCTGCCGTTGCTGGGCGAGGTGACCTCACGCCTGTACGGCGCCTACCGCTACCGCATCTGGAACGGCTCCCTGGGTGAACAGGACATCTATTCCGCGATCGGGGTTTCGCTGGAGCAGAACAAAGCCCTACCCAATCTCGGGGCGATCCAGAACAGCTACTACGCCCGGATCGGCTACGGCACCTTCCAAGGCAATCTCTACCAGAGCACCACGACTGGCAGTTTCTCGCGCAGCAGTCTGTTTGCCTCGCTTAACAGTTCCCTGCCGATCTGGAGCGGCCATCCGCTCGATCTGAGCTTGGCCAGCACCTATCCCTATTCGCCTGTACCGGTGGTGCCCGGCCTGAGCCTAAACACCAACCTATCATTGAGCCTATTTAACTACAGTGACGGCAATACTCAGAATGCTTACACTATTTCCGGTGGTCCCACCCTGACCCTGGGCCATTTCAGCAAGCCCTTCCTCGATTATACCCAGATCACAATCACTGGCGGGGGCAGTCGTCGCACAGGCCAAAGCCCCCTCAGTTTCGATCAGTTAGTGGATCTGGGCACGATCGGCGTGGGCCTGACCCAGCAGATCGTCGGGCCGCTGGTGTTTAACGGCGGCATCGGCATGAACATCGACCCCAATTCCCCCTACTACGGCAATGTCACCGGCTCCTATGTGGAGCTGCGCTGGCAGCGACGCTCCTATGAACTAGGCATCTATTACAGCCCTTACGAACAACTGGGCGGCATTCGCGTCAAGCTGCATGACTTCAACTTCGACGGCACCGGCGTCCCGTTCGTGCCCTACCAACCCAGCACGGCACAAAGCGCGCGCAGCAGGCCCTTCTGAGCGCTTCAGCCGCCTTCAGCTCAAGGCCGGCCGGCGCTCACACGACCCCAGCGATTGATCAATCAACCCGCAAAGTTAGTCATGTAGGGCAAGCGGGCGGCCGTCGCCGCCAGGGCTGGGGCGTTGGCTACCAGCTGGCCAGTGCCATCCCATAGGCCGGTGCTGAGCATCTGGCGTGGTCCGGGGGCCAGCTCCAGCTCCCAGCCGGTCGCCGCCTGGCTGGAGCTCAGGCTGGCTGTGGTCACCTCGAGGGCCAACTCGGCAGCAGGATCGGCCCCAGCCGCCGCCTGAATCGCCAGCATCAGCTCGTGGGAGGCGGTGAGACAGGGAATACCCAGGGCCAGGCAGTTGCCGTAGAAAATTTCGGCGAAACTCTCGCCAACCACGGCGCGAATGCCCCAGCGCATCAGCGCCTGGGGAGCGTGTTCGCGGCTGGAGCCGCAACCGAAGTTGCGGTTCACCAGCAGCAGCCGCGCCCCCTGGTGTTCAGGCCGGTCAAAGGGATGGGCGCCCTGGAGCTCGATCCGGTCGTCGGCGAACACCTGCTGGCCCAGGCCGTCAAAGGTGACGCACTTGAGAAAGCGGGCCGGAATGATCCGGTCGGTGTCGATGTCATCGCCGCGCAGCACCAGGGCGCGGCCCGTGACCCGGGTGATCGGCCCAACGGGCAGGAGGGACGCAAGCGCAGCGCTGGTCATGGTGGATCAGGGGGCAGACGGGCTGGAAGGGTGGGGGGGATAGGGGGGGCAGACGGGGCAGTCCCGCGGGGGCTTCAGGCGTCGAGCAGTAGGCGCACATCGGCCACGTGGCCTGTCACTGCGGCCGCCGCCACCATCGCCGGACTCATCAGCAGGGTGCGACCGCTGGCGGAGCCCTGGCGGCCCTTGAAGTTGCGGTTGCTGGAACTGGCGCTGATCTGGCGGCCTTCGAGCCGGTCCGGGTTCATCGCCAGGCACATTGAGCAGCCCGGTTCGCGCCACTGGAAGCCGGCCTCCCGGAAGATGACATCCAGCCCTTCGGCCTCAGCCGCCGCCGCCACCTGTTCCGAACCCGGCACCACAAAGGCGGTGATCCCGGCAGCGACCTGGCGGCCCTTAGCCACGGCCGCCGCAGCCTGCAGATCGCTGAGGCGGCCGTTGGTGCAGCTGCCGATGAAGCAGACATCCACCGCCAACCCTGCAATCGGGGTTCCGGGAGCCAGGTCCATGTAGCGGTAGGCCTCCTCGGCGATCGGCCGTTCGTCGGGCTCGGTCTGCTCGAGGCTGGGCACGGCCTCATCGACACCGATGCCCTGGCCCGGGGTGATCCCCCAGGTGATCGTCGGGGGAATCGTGGCGGCATCAAAATCCACCTGGTCGTCAAAGACGGCCTCGGGGCCGCTGGCCAGGCTTTGCCACCAGGCCACCGCCCGCTCCCAGGCCGCCCCAGCGGGCGCAGAGGGGCGACCCTCCAGGTAGGCGAAGGTGGTGGCATCGGGGTTGACGTAGCCGCAGCGGGCGCCGCCCTCGATCGCCATGTTGCAGAGGGTCATGCGTTCCTCCATCGAGAGGGCGTCGATCGCAGGGCCGGCAAATTCGTAGGCGTAACCCACGCCGGCCTTCACCCCGAGGCGGCGAATCACGTGCAACACCAGGTCCTTGGCATACACGCCCCGCTGCAGCTGGCCGTCTACCCAGAGGCGGCGCACCTTGAGCTTGGTCATGGCCAAGCTCTGGCTGGCCAATACATCGCGCACCTGGCTGGTGCCAATGCCGAAGGCGATCGCGCCAAAGGCGCCGTGGGTGGAGGTATGGGAATCGCCGCAAGCCACGGTCATGCCGGGCTGGGTCAGCCCCAGTTCGGGCGCGATCACATGCACGATCCCCTGGCGGCCGCTGCCGAGGCCATGCAGGGTGATGCCGTGGTCGGCGCAATTACGCTCCAGGGTCTCCAGCATCGCTTCGGCCAGGGGGTCGGCAAAGGGCCTCTCCTGGGACGTGGTCGGCACGATGTGATCGACCGTGGCCACGGTGCGCTCGGGATGGCGCACGGTCAGGCCTAAGTCGCGCAGGCCGGCGAAGGCCTGGGGGGTGGTCACCTCATGGATGAGATGCAGGCCGATGAACAGCTGGGTGGATCCACCGGGCAGCTCGGCGACCCGGTGCAGATCCCAGACCTTGTCGTAGAGGGTGCCGGCGCTCAAGAACGTTCCCCAATCTGGAAATCAGCCTAAAACCGTGGCCTCTAGCCGCCTGGGCAGGAATCCGCCTCTAGTGCCTCCAGCCGCAGCCGCAGCCGATTGAGCGCCTCGCCGGCAGCCACCGCCTGGAGCCAGGCCCGGCCCCGCGTCGCTCCGGCCTGCCACAGCCCCGAGCTGCACTCCAGCCCCGCGGACGCAACTGGGGGCCCGGCAACAGCCATAAACACCGTGCCAACCGGTTTTTCGGCGCTACCGCCCCCCGGACCGGCAACCCCAGTCACGGAGATCGTCCAGGTGGCGCCGGTCAGGCGCTGAACCCCCCTGGCCATGGCCCGGGCCACCGGATCGCTGACGGCTCCATGGCTGTGCAACAGCTCGGCTGGCACCCCCAGCAGCTCCTGCTTGACGGCGTTGGCGTAGGCAATCACGCCCCCCAGGAAAACATCCGAGGCGCCAGGCACCGCCGCCAGGGCCGCGCCGAGGCCGCCGCCTGTGCAGGACTCCGCCACCGCCAGGGTGTCGCCCCGCTGGCGCAGGCGATCCAGCACCACCGAAGCGAGCGAATCGCCATCGGCGCCGAAGCAGGTGACGCCGGTGCGTTGGCGTAGCTCTGCCTCCACCGGCTGCAGCAGGGCCTCAGCCGCCGCGGCCGTCTCGGCGCGGGCGGTGATGCGCAGCTTCACCTCGCCAGTGCCGGCATAGGGCGCCACTGTGGGGTTCTCCAAGGCCAGCAGATCGGCCACCGATTCGGCCAGGCTTGATTCGGCCACCCCCCAGAAACGCAGCAGCCGGCTGGCAAACACGCCCTTGGCCAGGCCGGCCTGGCGCAACCAGGGAACGGCTGTGGCGGCCCACATGGCCCGCAGCTCGCTGGGGACCCCCGGGAAGGTGAGCACGGTGAAACCCGGACGGATCGGGAATCCCGGCTCGGGCGGCATGGGGCTCCAGATCATGCCGGGAGCCGTGCCGCTGGGATTGGGCAACAACGTCGCCCCTTGCGGCAGCAGGGCCTGCTTGCGGTTGCTCGGTGAGGCCACCCGCCCGCGGGCGGCCATTTTGGCCTGGATATCGGCCCAGACCTCAGCCCGCTCCTGCAGCGGGGCGCCGAAGGCCGCCGCGATCGCTTCGGTGGTCAGGTCGTCGGGGGTGGGCCCGAGGCCGCCAGTGGTGATCAAGATCTGGCAGCGGCCCGCCGCCTCGCGCAGCTGGGCGATCAGGCGCTCACGGTTGTCGCCGACCACACTCTGGCGGAAATGGGGTACCCCTAGGGCCGCCAATTCTTCAGCCAGCCAGCGGGCATTGCCGTTGGTGATCGTGCCAAGCAGCAACTCAGTGCCGATGCAGAGAATCTCAGCCCCGGCGCTGGTCAGGGCTACGGGTGACGGAGCAGGCGCGTCAGGCAAGGGATTCAGGCAAAGGATTCAGCCAAGGGATTCAGGAAATTGATTCAGGGAGTGGATTCAGGCAAAGGATCAAGCCAGGGGGACGTCTTCACAGCTGGGACCGGCCTCACTCGCAGCCAGCGCCGAGCCTGAGGCGGCCCCAGCCTGGGCTTCCGCCGCCTGGAGATCGCTGGCCCGGTCCCGCTCCAGGCTGCGGTGACAGGCGACCACAACTGCAACCAGAACAGAGGTGGCCAGAGCCAGCCAGAGGAAGCGCATTTCGGCATTGGCCAGCACCAGGGCCAGGGAGGCGAGCCACTGGGTAAAGGCGTAGATCAACACCACCGTGCGGCGGTGGCTAAAGCCGGCCCGCAGCAGGCGGTGGTGCAGGTGTCGGCGATCCGGGTGGAAGGGGGAGCGGCCGGCGCTGAGGCGCCCCATGATCACTGCCGACATGTCGGCTAGGGGCAACGAGAGGATCAGCAGGGGCAGCAGCAGACTGACCGTGGTGAGGCCCTTGGCCGGACCAACGATGCTGATCGCCGCTAGGGCAAAACCAAGGAAGTAGGACCCCCCGTCGCCCATGAAGATGCGGGCCGGGTTGAAGTTGTGGCGCAGAAAGCCGAAACAGGAGCCGGCCAGGGCCGCCGCCAAGATGGCCGCGGCCGGTTGATGCAGGCTGAAGCTCACTGACACCAGCCCGACGGCGGCGATCCCCGCCACCCCGGCCGCCAGACCATCAAGGCCATCGAGCCAGTTGATCGCGTTGGTGATGCCCACCAGCCAGATCACCGTGGCCAGCAGGCTCAGCGGCTCCGGTAACACCAGCGGAGCATCCGGACTGATCTGCAGAAATTCAAGCGGCAGATCAATCGCTCCAATCCGCACCCCCTGGCTCCAGGCCGCCATCGCCACCGCCACCTGGGCCGCCAACCGCGGCAGGGGCGGCAGGGCCCAGAGGTCATCGGCAAGGCCGATCAGAAAAAAGCAGAGCGCACCCTCCAGGGTGGTCCAGATCAGGCGATCCTTGGCGGGCTCCAGGCTGCCAAACCAGCCCAGGCCCCAGACCAGGGCCAAGGTGAAGACGAAGCCGGCGACGATGCCGATGCCGCCCAGGCGCACCATCGGCGTGGTGTGCTGCTTGCGGGAATCGGGCCGATCGATCAGGCCCAAGCGCAAACCGCCGCGGCGCACCAGTGGTACCACCCCAGTGGTGACCAGGGCCGAGCTGGCAAAGGTGACCAGGGCAGCAATGACCGGACTGCTGGTGATCGTCACGGTCGCTCCATGGGGAGAACTGCCAGCTGGAGACGGACGTGGACGCTCAGCTTAATCAGCTGGGTCATGCCGCCAGGGCCAGGCTCAAGCCGGCTGCAACTGGCGTTGGCTTCCATAAAGGGGGAAGCGCTCGCACAGGGCCGCCACCCGCTCACGGCAGCGCAGCTCGATCGCGTCATCGCTGGGGTTGAGCAGGCGATCGGCGATCACGTCGGCCACCTCGCGGAAGGCCTCCTCGTCAAATCCGCGGGTGGTCATCGCGGCACTGCCGAGGCGCAGTCCGCTGGTCACAAACGGCGATTCGGGGTCAAAGGGAACGGTGTTCTTGTTGGCGGTGATGTTGACATCACTAACCAGCAGATCAGCCACCTTGCCGGTCAGGCCGATCGAACGCAGATCCAGCAGCACGATGTGGTTGTCGGTGCCGCCGGACACCACGGCGATGCCCCGCTCCTGGATGCGGCTGGAGAGGGCCTGGGCATTGGCCACCACCTGCTGGCTGTAGGTGATGAAGGCCGGCTGCAAGGCTTCGCCGAAGGCCACCGCCTTGGCAGCGATCACATGCTCCAGGGGGCCCCCCTGGCTTCCGGGGAACACGGCCTTGTCGAACTGGCGACCGAACTCGGCGTCGTTAGTCAGGATCAGGCCGCCGCGGGGCCCGCGCAAGGTCTTGTGGGTGGTGGTGGTGACCACATGGCAGTGGGGCAGCGGGCTCGGGTGCACGCCTGCGGCCACCAGACCGGCGATGTGGGCCATGTCGGCCAGCAGGTAGGCGCCCACCTCATCGGCATTGGCGCGGAAAGCGGCAAAGTCAATCGTGCGCGGGTAGGCCGAGTAGCCGCAGACGATCAGCTTGGGCCGGTGTTCGAGGGCCAGCTCGCGGATGCGATCGAAGCGCAGCTGCTGGGTGTCGGGGTCCACGCCGTAATGGACGGCCTTGAACCACTTGCCCGACACATTCACCGGCGAGCCATGGGTTAGGTGGCCGCCATGGGAGAGATCCATGCCCAGGATCGTGTCGCCGGGCTGGAGCAGGGCCAGGAACACGGCGAAGTTCGCCTGGGCGCCGCTGTGGGGCTGCACGTTGGCCCAGGCGGCGCCAAACAGGCGTTTGGCCCGCTCGATTGCCAGATCCTCGATCGCATCGACGTGTTCGCAGCCGCCGTAGTAGCGCTTGTGGGGCAGGCCTTCGGCGTACTTGTTGGTCAGCACCGACCCCTGGGCCTCCATCACGGCGGCGGAGGTGAAGTTCTCGCTGGCGATCAGCTCTAGGTGGGTCTGCTGACGCTGCAGTTCTCGGGCGATCAGGGCCGCGATGGCGGGGTCGGTGCTGGCCAGGGCCCCTTGGGGGGTCGCGCCGTTGGAGTCCGCCATGGGAGGCCTGCTGGGTTGACTGGATCGTAAGAAACGGGGCCTCCCTCGGCAGCGACCGGTTCGGGAAGCCATAAAAAAACCGCCCTTGCGGACGGCTTTATCTGGAAACGCGCCTGGAGAGATTCGAACTCCCGACCCTCTGATCCGTAGTCAGATGCTCTAATCCGCTGAGCTACAAGCGCCTACCTAGCCATTGTTGGCTCATGGAGGGCCCATCCGTCAACCTGCTGGCCTCTGGCCTGTCAACCGGCCCGCCGCCGGCCCTTCGCCAGCGGGCCCGGGCGAGGGCCACAATCGGGCCAGCTCCCTTCCCCACCCTCGGGTCCCACCCATGCCCATCCGCTGGTACGGCCCCGCCGATCCCACAGACCCGACCTACCGGCACTTCGAGAGAATCGTCAATCTCTGCTTGCACGGCGGCGTTTTTGCCGCCGTCAACAGTGGCCTCTGGTTTGTGCAGGGCATGCGCCACCCCTGGCCCCAGTTGGGCTGGCTCACAGGGACCTGGGCCCTGCTCTGGCTAGTGCAGCTGCTGCTTGTGTTGCAGCAACGCCCCACCCCCAAGTCCGCCGATCCATCCTGAAGCAATCCGTCCAGCAGGTTGTGCCATGGCCCTGAGCCCCCAAGCCATTCGCGATCTAACCGCCGAACTGGCCGATCGGCTTTACATCCAGGTCGGCGGCTGGCACCTCTACCTAGGCGATGCCGCCCTGGCCGAGCCCCTGGCGATCGAATGTGCCGCCCGACTCGACCAGGGCGCTGCGGTCTGCGCCCGCCAGGCCCTGGAAGCCCTGCAAGTGCCGATCGGCGGCGGCAGCAGCCGCCTGCCCCTGGCCCGCCTGGTGCCTCCGGGCCAACTCCAGGATCTCGAGGATTTGCTCGAGCCCTACAGCCGCTGAGGCGGGGGCTTGATCCGACCGATAGGGTTTGGCCCTGCTGCAGTGACCCAGTGCTGGTTATCGAGGTCACCAACGCCCGTGAGGTGATGCGTCAGCGGATCGGCCCCCTGGGCAGTCGCCTGATCGGCAAGGTCGTCGATGCGGAGGCCCAAGTGGAGAAGGCCCTGATCCAGGAGCTGGAAACGGCCTTCAAGGATTTCGGCATCGAAGCGCGCATCCTCTCGATCGAAGGCCCCAAGCTGCTGGGCCGCAACCACCTAGAGATCCCGGTGCAGGTGCGCGAGGAACGCCAAGTTGGCTCCTGAACTGGCCGAAGTCCCCAGCTGGGCTCAACAGAGCCGGATCAGGGCCGGGGCTTGAGCCGCTGAGCCAGCTGGCGTCGGATCTGGCGTGTGAACTGGCGCGCCTCCTGGACCCCGGCAGCCGAGGCCAGCAGCCCGTAAGCCCCAAAACCCAGCCCACCGCTGAGGCCGCAATCGAGCAGCTTGCCCACCAGACCCGCCGGCCAAGGGATCACCCTCGATAGGCACCAGGCCACAAGCCCCCCCACCAGGGCCGAGCCAAGCAGCAGCAGGCTGTCCCTGCCCCAGAGCCGCAGGGGCAGCCCCCCCAGCCGGCCCTGGAGGGCCAGAAGCAGCCCCAGACAGGTGATCACATTCACCGCCACGGTGGCCAGCACCAGGCCTGGAGCCCCGAAATAGAGCGCCGGCAGTTGCAGCCCCCAGGGCGTCGGCCCACCGACCAGCAACCAATCGAAGACCACATTCAGGCCGATGCCGGCCATCGAGAAGCGGAACGGGGTGGTGCCATCGCCGAGGGCATAGAAGACCCTTACCAACACATCGCGGCCCAAGTAGGCCGGCATGCCGACCCCGTAGGCCATCAGCAGGCCTCCCACCAGCCGGGCCGCTTGGACGTCAAAGGCGCCACGCTCATACACAAGCCCGACGATCGGGCCGGCCAGGGCCACCATCAGGGCACCGAGGGGCAGCATCGTGGCGCTGGAGGCCATCAGGCCCTGGCGGATCCGACCAATCAATTCCGGCCTGTCCCCAGGGGCCGTGAGCCGGGCAAAGACGGGCAGCAGCGGCACCAGCAGCACGTTGGAGAGCAGACCCAAGGGCGTCTGAACCAGCAGGTTGGCGTAACCCAGGCCCGCTGCGGCACCCACGATGCCGGAGGCAAAGAACAGGTCGGTGAACACGTTGATCTGCAGCATCCCCGAGGAGAGGGTGGCGGGGCCCATCACCTTCAACACCTCCTGCACGCCGGGATGGCGCCAGTCCCAGGAGAGGGACTGCTGATGCAGACCCTGGCGGGCGAGGGCTGGCAACTGGATCAGCCATTGCAAGAGGGCCCCAAGCAAGGTGCTACCCGCCAGAACCGCTCCGCCGAGCACGGCCTTCTCTGGCAGGGCGATCGCCGGTCCCAGCTGCCACCAGAGCAGGCCCAGGCCGGCGATCACGGCCAGGCTTGAGAGCAGGGGGCTCACCGACGGCAGCCAGAACTCATCGGCGGCATTGAGGGCGCCAAAGCCGAGACCGATCAGGCCCGCCAGCAAGGCCATTGGCGCCATCCAGCGCAGTTCAATCACGGCGATCGCGTGGCGGGGACCATCGAGCCCCGGTCCCACCAGGGTGATCAGGGGATCGGCGGCCACCACCAGCAGCACGGTGACGCCTACCAGTCCCACCCCCACCAGGGTGTTGATCGTGGCCAGCACATGGGCTCCCTCGTCCCGGGGCCGCCGCGCCAACACACTCACCATGGCGCTGTGGAAGGGGCCGTTGATGCCCCCCAGCAACACCAACAGGAAGCCGGGCAGCACGTAGGCGTAGTTGTAGGCGTCGTAGACGATGCCGACGCCAAAAGCGGCGGCGATCACGGTCTGCCGCACCAGGCCGGCCACCTTGCTGAGGGCTGTCGCCACAGCCACCACCAGGGCAATGCGGCGCAGGGATTTCGCCATCCGGTTGGGCCGCGGCCATTCACTGGCGCCGATTCTCCCGTCCGGGCGCACGGCACCATGGGGCCGATCCGCCGGACAGCAAGCCGGCTCCAGCCGGCTTCCCCCATGACCATGACGGCCCCAAGCGCCGGCGCAGCCCCCAAGCCTGGGCAGCCTTCGGCGCCGCTAACGGGACCAGGGACGCTGATCTGGCCGCTGGAGGGGCTGGTCGAAGGGCTGCTTGTAAAGCGCTACAAGCGCTTCCTGGCCGATGTGGAGCTAGCCAGCGGCGACGTGGTGACAGCCCACTGCCCCAACACCGGCCCGATGACCGGCGTGCTCCATCCCGGCGGTCGGGTGCGGCTCCGCCACGCCCCCTCGCCGACGCGCAAGCTGGCCTGGACCTGGGAGCAGGCCGAGGTGATCGGCGCCACAGGCGAACCACTCTGGGTGGGCATCAACACGGCCCTGCCTAATCACCTGGTGAAGGCCACGATCGCGGCGGGGCTGCTGGAGCCCTGGCTGGGGCCAATTGAGGCGATCCGCGCCGAGGTGCCCTACGGGGTGAATCGCCGCAGCCGTATCGACCTGCTGCTCACCCCCAGCGCCGCCAACAGCGATCCGCGGCCGATTTACGTGGAAGTGAAAAACACCACCTGGACCGAGGGCGATCTAGCCCTGTTTCCCGACACCGTGACCGAGCGAGGCCAGAAACACCTGGAGGAATTGGCGGCGCTGTTGCCAGACGCCCGGGGCGTGCTGCTGCCCTGCCTCAGCCGCGACGATGTGAACCGCTTTGCGCCGGGGGATCAGGCCGATCGCCGCTATGGAGAGCTGTTCCGCCAGGCCCTAGCGGCGGGGGTGGAGGTGCTGCCCTGTCGCTATGGCTTCTCGGCCACAGCCATCCACTGGCTCGGCCTAGCGGCCGTGCAGCCCCACAGCTGAAAGGGAACGCAGCCAGGCAGCAACTCTGCATTTGGTACAGCTTGATACAGATTAGGCCTGCCCAAGCGGGGAAGGTAACCGGGTGATCGCCGGAGAGGTTCCCCCCCTTGATGACCCATGTTCCGATGGCGGGCGGTGGACGAACACCGCTAGCCACTTTCGATCAAGTCCGCCTCCGGCTCCTTGCCGGAGTTCAAGAGCCCCAACTCCGGCGCTACGCCGTGATCCTGCTGGCCGCCGGCGCCGGTCTCGTGCCACTGATGGCAGGCTCTGCCCATGCGGCCCTGGCTAAAGCTGTCACCGACGGAGCTGACACCCTGCTGATGCTGATGGGGTCAGCCCTGGTTCTGCTGATGACCCCGGGCCTGGCGTTCTTCTACGGCGGCTTCACGCGCGCCAAGAACGTGCTCAACACGATGATGATGAGCTTCTTCCTGATGGGGCTCATCGGGGTGGCCTGGGTCGTGATTGGCTACAGCCTCTCCTTCGGCCTTGGCTTCAAGAGCCCCTTCATTGGCGGTCTGGAGTACATGTGGCTCAACGGGGTGGGCGGTGTCGATGGCTCGGCACCCCTCGCCGACGGCTTCAACATCAGTGCCACCTCCTTTGCCCTTTTCCAGGGCATGTTTGCGATCATCACCCCAGCCCTGATTTCCGGTGCGGTTGTTGAACGCATCAACTTCAAAGCCTGGTTCTGGTTCTCATTGCTCTGGAGCATCTTTATTTACTGCCCCATGTGCCATATGGTCTGGGGTGGCGGCTATATCGGTCCATTTGGTGAAATCGGCGCCATCGATTTCGCCGGCGGCACGGTGGTTCACATTGCCGCTGGTGTGGCCGCACTAGTTTCTGCGGCGATTGTTGGTCCTCGCACCAACTTCCCCGAAAGCAAGCGTCCTCCCCACAACGTGCCTTTCATCCTGCTGGGTGCCGGCCTGCTCTGGTTTGGTTGGTTTGGCTTCAACGGCGCCAGCTACTTCGCTGCCAAGGGCGCCGGTCTCTCCTTCCTGACAACTACCGCATCCGCCTCAGCAGCGATGTTGGCTTGGTGCCTGATCGAATGGTTCAAAGATGGCAAACCAACCGCCGTCGGTGCCGCCACCGGAGCCGTTGCTGGCCTGGTGGGCATCACCCCCGCAGCTGGTTTTGTCTACATGCCTCAGGCGCTTTTGATTGGTGCCGCAACTGCGGCCGCTTGCTTCGTTGCGGTTCAGGTCAAATCATCGATCAAACTCGATGATTCCCTCGATGCCTTCATGGTTCATGGCATCGGCGGCACGGTCGGCGCCATCCTCACGGGCGCCCTAGCCGTGCCCGCCCTGGTTCCTGCCGATTACTTCCCGAAATCGGCTGAGATCCTCGCCGCCGGTGGCAATGCAGCCATGTGCATCGCCCAACTCAAAGCTGTGCTGATCACCTACGGATTCGTTGGCCTGGGCACGGCGATCATTCTCTGGCTGGTTGGAGCCGTCGTCGGCCTGAGGGTCACTCCGGAGGATGAGGAGCGCGGCCTTGACTTCGTCGCCCACGGCGAAGAGGCCTACGATCCAATGACGTATTAAGGGATCCATGAAACAAATCACCGCACTAATTCGTCCCTCCAGGCTCGATGCCGTCAAAACAGCTTTGGTCGCTGTTGATGTCGTCGGTCTCACCGTCTGTGAGGCCCGCGGTTTCGGCCGCCAAAAGGGACAGGTGGAGCGCTACCGCGGCAATGAGTTCACTGTCGACTTTCTGCCGAAGGTGAAACTCACCATCGTTGTCACCGACGAGAAGGTGGAAGCGGCGATCGAAGCAATCACCGCTGCAGCCCGCACCGGCGAGATCGGAGACGGCAAGATCTTCGTGATGCCCGTGGAGACCGCGATCCGCATCCGCACCGGCGAACGGGGCGATGCGGCGATCTGAAGCCTGAACGAGCCTATTTAGATCTAGGCCCCCAAGGGGCAACCTGCCCCCGGTCCCCACCGGGGGCTTTTGCTTGGCCGTGCGGCTGGTTGGCCATGCGTCAGCCCGGGTGTTCGCTTAGGAGCCCGGGGGCTCGGGGGGACCGCTGGCGAAGGGCTGTTTGTGGGTCTGAAAGCTGGGGACTGCAGCCGGTCTGCCAGGCCCCATAGAGTTGCTGCAAGCCGTGATCTGCCCCGTGGATACCCATGCCTTCAAGCGATCGCTGCACCACTCCGAGCGCTACAACCGCCGCGGGTTTGGCCGCGCCGAAGAGGTGGCCGGCAGCCTGGAGCAGGCCTACCAGAGCGATCTGGTCGCCAAGATCCGCGAGAACGGCTACGCCCTAGAGCATGGGCGGCTGAGCGTGAAGCTGGCCGAGGCCTTCGGGTTCTGCTGGGGGGTGGAGCGGGCCGTGGCCATGGCCTACGAGACCCGGCGCCACTACCCCACCGAACGGCTCTGGATCACCAACGAGATCATCCACAACCCATCGGTGAACCACCATCTGCGCGAGATGGACGTGTTGTTCATCCCGGTGGAGGAAGGCGTGAAGGACTTCTCCGATGTTGCCAGCGGCGACGTGGTGATCCTGCCGGCCTTCGGCGCCACCGTGCAGGAGATGCAGCTCCTCAACGAGCGCGGCTGCCACATCGTTGACACCACCTGTCCCTGGGTCTCGAAGGTGTGGAACACGGTGGAGAAGCACAAAAAGCATGCCTTCACCTCGATCATTCACGGCAAGGTCAAACACGAGGAAACCCTCGCCACCAGCTCCTTCGCCGGCACCTACCTAGTGGTGCTCGACCTGGCTGAAGCCCAGATGGTCAGCGACTACATCCTGGCCAGCGCCGCTGGCGAGCGCCCTGGGAGCGACAGCCCCGAGGCGGCAGCAACAGCGACGGGCCTCGATCGGGACGCCTTCATGGCCCGGTTTGCCCGGGCCTGCTCGCCCGGCTTCGATCCGGACCTGGACCTGGCCCGGATCGGGGTTGCCAACCAGACCACCATGCTCAAAAGCGAAACCGAGGAGATCGGCCGCCTGTTCGAGCGCACGATGCTGCGCCGCTACGGCCCCAAGGAGCTCCAGGAACACTTCCTGGCTTTCAACACGATCTGCGATGCCACCCAGGAGCGCCAGGACGCGATGTTCTCCTTGGTGGACGAACCCCTCGACCTGATGGTGGTGATCGGTGGGTACAACTCCTCCAACACCACCCACCTGCAGGAAATCGCCGTGAGCCGCGGCATCCGCTCCTTCCACATCGACACCCCCGAGCGAATCGGACCGGGCAACCGCATCGAACACAAACCGCTCGGCGCCGAGCTGGAGCTGCTGGAGCCCTTCCTGCCGGCCGGGCCCCTACGGGTGGGCATCACCTCCGGCGCCTCCACCCCGGATCGGGTCGTTGAGGATGTGATCCATCGCCTGATGGATCTCAGTGCCAACTGAGGGCCCGGCAGCAAACCTGACCCCAGGTCCCGCCAAACGCTGTCACATTTGCTGCCAAGCTGATCTGGACCTGGCTTTACATTGGTTCATCAATTGCGCCTGCGGGCGTTGAGGAGACTGAAATCCCGTTGACCACCTCCCTCTCTCCCCCGATTGCTGCACCTGAGTGCGCGGGTCTGCTGCGTGACAGCGCCGACCCGAAGTTGCGCTGCTACAGCAGCCACTTCAGCGACTTGATGGAGATGCGGGCGCCGGCGGCAACGGTGGAGGGTTACCTCGATCGCCATGAGGGCTGGTTCCGCCGCTGCGCGGCGCCGATGCGGGTCGATCCACTCGGACGCAATGGCTACCTGCTCACCCTGGGGCGCTTCGGCAACTTCGGCTTCGAGGTAGAGCCCACCATCGGCCTGGAACTACTGCCCCAGAGCGCCGGCATCTATCGCATCGTCACGGTGACCCAGACGGGGGCTGACAGCAAGCTGCAGGAGCTCTACGACGTGGAGTTCAACGCCTCGCTGCGGCTTGACCAGGAGGCTGAGGATTCAGCCCTGACCCTGGTGCGCTGGGAGCTCGATCTCAGCGTTTGGATCAAGCTGCCCGGCGTGATCGCCCTACTGCCGGAAAGCCTGGTGCAAAGCAGCGGCGACCACCTACTTCGCCAGGTCGTGCGCCAGGTGTCCCGCAAGCTCACCTGGAAGGTTCAGGACGACTTCCACGCCTGTCACAACCTCGAATGCCCGCCCCGCAAGCGCGCCCAATTCTGAGCGTCAGCCAGGGGCTTTGACAGGGTTGAGGGCCTGGCTGCTGATGGCCTGGCCCCTTCAGCTCGTCCCTGTTCAGCTGCGGCTCGTCCAGATCTTGTTGACGATCTGCATGCCGGTGACGGCCTGCCAAAGGAACAGGGTCATCAGGCCCATGTTCAAGCCAACGTGGATCTTGCGGGCGATCAGGTTGCCCTGCTGCATCAGCGGCGTGAGGGAGGCCGCAATCGCGATCATTGAAGTCATGGTGATGCCCACCAGCAGGTGGGGGCTCACAAACAGCTTGCCGTTATTGAGGTAGGTGACCGCCATGCCACCGAAGGTGCCAAGCACCATCACGGCCAGAACGATGCTGCCGAGCTGGAAGTGGCGACGGCCGAACTGGCCCTTGATCAGGGCCTTGCGGTCCTCCGCATCGGCGGTGCGGGTTTTCTTGGCCTTGAGGCCAAGAACCATCGAATAGCCGGACAGGGCCAGCAGCCCCCACATCAGCAAGGGATGGAGGAAGTTGAGATTGAAGGCGAGGGCGTCCGGCATGAGGAGGACTTGGCGATGGAGGCGAAGCTACTGCCCGCCCAGGCCGCCCTGGCCCAGAGCCCCTCGCCAGAGGCTTCAGAAAGGGGCCCAAGCAGGGCTTAACGGGGGCCTGGCGGGGGGCTAGTGCAGGAAGTGGCGCCGAGCGGTGGTCACCATCGCCAGGCCGAGCTCATCGCAGGCCTTGATCGAGTCCCCATCACGCATGCTGCCGCCCGGCTGGATCACGGCCGTGATGCCATGGGCCGCCGCCAGGCGCACCGTGTCATCGAAGGGGAAAAAGCCATCGCTGGCCAGCACCGCCCCTTGGGCCCGCTCTGCGGCAGCGTCTAGGGCCAGGCGGGCCGAACCAACCCGGTTCATCTGGCCCGCACCAATGCCCAGGCTCTGGCCGGCGCCGGCCACGACGATGGCGTTGGAGCGCACATGACGCACAAGGCACCAGGCGAAGCGCAGGTCCTCGAGTTCGGCGGCGCTGGGCGGGCGGGCACTGACCACCTGCCAGACCTCCTCCTGCACCGGCTGGTCATCGAGGTCCTGCACCAAGACCCCGCCAAGCAGGCTGCGCAGCTGCTGGCCCGAGGCCAGGGCCAGGGCGGCCGGAGCTAGCTCCAGCAGGCGCAGGTTCGGCTTGGCCGAGAGCAGCTGGCGCGCCTCGGGACTGAAGGCCGGCGCCACGACGCATTCCAGGAACAGGCTGGTGAGCTGGCTGGCCGCGGTCGCATCCACCGGGCCATTAAGGGCGACGATGCCGCCAAAGGCCGAGACCCGATCGGCGTCAAGGGCCCGGCCTAGGGCTGCCGCCGGATCGGGCCCCGTGGCCACACCGCAGGGGTTGGTGTGCTTTACCACCACGGCTGCACTCTGGGCAGACACGCTCTCACCGGCGGAGTCAGCCAGGCCATAGCCAAACTCGCGCACGGTGGCCAGGGCGGCCTCGAGGTCGATCAGGTTGTTGTAGCTGAGCTCTTTGCCCTGCAACTGGATCGCGCCGCCCCAACCGGCGCCGCCCTTGGAATACCAATGGGCGGGCTGGTGGGGGTTTTCGCCATAGCGCAGGCTCTGCTGCAGGGGCAGCTCCAGGCGCAGGGGCGCTCCTTCGCCTGGAACGGATTCCTGTGTTGGGAGCGCTTCAGGGCTGGCCAGCTCGGGGCGGGAGGCCATCCAGGCGCTGATGGCGCTGTCGTAGCTGGCGGTGTGGCGGAAGGCTTCCAGTGCCAGCTGGCGGCGCAAGGCGCCATCGACGCGGCCGGCGGTCAGGGCGGCGAGGAAGGCGGCGTATTGGCCGGGGCTCGTCAGCACCGCCACATCAGCGTGGTTTTTGGCGGCGGCGCGAACCATGGCCGGACCGCCGATATCGATTGTTTCGATCGCCTTGGCCCAGCTGACAGCCGGATCGGCAACGGTTTCGCGGAAGGGATAAAGATTCACCACCACCACATCGATCAGATCGATCGCCTGGGCGGTCAGGTCGGCCTGGTGGGATGGGTCGTCGCGCTTGGCGAGGATGCCCCCATGCACGCGGGGGTGCAGGGTCTTGACCCGGCCGCCGAGGATTTCCGGAGCCCCCGTGTGGTCAGCCACCCGGGTCACCGGCAGGCCAGCCGCCTCCAGGGCCGAGGCCGTGCCGCCGCTGGAGAGCAGCCGAAAGCCATGCAGCCGGTGCAGGGCTTCGGCCAGGGGCACCAGTCCCTGCTTGTCGGACACACTCAGAAGGGCCGTAGGGGCCATCGCGCTCACTGGGGCTAGCGCCAACCTACGCAGCAAGGCCAGGGGCCCCACGGGGGTTGGAGCCCCCTGACAGGCAGGCGCCCGAGCCCGGCCGGCCCGGGCGCCCAAGCGGGCGGGATCCTGGCGCCAGGGACCTGGGACCTACGGGCTGGGACCAAGCAGCATGGAGCGCTGTGAACGCGCTGCTGCGCCGGTGCCCATGGAGATCTGGCAAGGGGAGCAAGCGGTGGGCGAGGCCTTGCAAAGCGGGCCAGAGGCCGCCAGCAAACGGCTGGTACTCCTGCACGGCTGGGGGGCCGATGCCGATGACCTGCTGGAGCTGGGCCGGTTGCTCTGTGGTGAGCGGCGCCAACTGCTGGCCCTGCGGGCACCCCAGCCCCATCCGGGCGGCCTCGGGCGCCAGTGGTATGACCTGCAGAACCCGACCTGGCCGGACCTGCCCGCAGCCAGGCTCTCCCTGCGCCAGCGCCTGGAGGCCCTGGGCCGCAGCCTGCCTCTGGAGCACACGGTTGTGCTGGGCTTCTCTCAAGGGGCGGCCATGGCCCTGGATGTGGGCAGCGAGTTGCCCTTGGAAGGGATCGTGTCCTGTAGCGGCTACCCCCACCCGGGCTGGCACGCCAGCTCAGCGATGGCCAGGGTGCTGCTAACCCATGGCAAGAACGACCCGGTGGTGCCTTACGCAGCCAGTGAAGAGCTGCTGCGATTGCTGCGACTGCAGCAGGCCCCAGTGGAGCTGCTGAGCAGCCCTGGTCAGCACGGCATTGATCCGGAGCTGCTGCCGGCGATCCGCCGATTTATCGATCCCGAAGTGGTCTGACCACCAAACCGCTCCCGCCAGGCCGGCCGCTTGAGCGCTGCCGCTGGCACGGCTGGGCAATAAAATTACCGCCACAGTTGCCCCCAACGGGAAAGGGACACCTGCGACGGAAATGAATGGGGTGGACATCTGGAATGCCCACCATTTGCATATTTACTGTATGAGGAGACCTTCTGCGTGAGGAGACCTTCTGCGTGAAGAAGCCTTCTGAGTGGAGAAACCTTCTGCGTGAGGAAACTTTCTATTCGCAGAGACCTTCTATTTGCAGAGATCTGCTGTTTGAAGGGATCTGCTGTTTGAAGGGATCTGCTATGTGCAGGGACCGGACTTCAGAAGAACCTGCTCAAACGAAAGCGTATTCGTACTCCTCCATTTCCTCCCAGTCGTCGGCCGCCATAGCTTCTATACCGGCAAATAGAGCGTCCTCACCGATGCGATCGACGATGGCGCGCAGGGAGGGGAACAGGAAGTGGTTCTCCTCGGCGTACTGGGCACTGAACAGGCCCTTTTCGCCCCAGAAGAAGCGATCGGTGGTGTGCTCGTTACGGCGCACGTTCAGCAGAGCTGGCGGCACCAAGGAAGACTCGGCGATATAGCGGCGAGCAGCGGTGACCGGCTTGTGGTCGCCGGTTTCAAGGTTGTGGGTCGGGACATGGGCCAGCACGCGCTGTCCGGCCAGACGACGACGGCTGATGCGCTTGCGCTTCTTGGACATGGACTTCACTCCCCAAAAGGGAGGCTGAGGGATGGGACTTGAAGGAAAGGGACGACGAGGCTCCAATCCGGTCTGGCCAGGGGACCCGCACGATTGCGGAGCCCGAAGCCCGGGAACGCCCAAACGTCTGTCTACCGGGAGGGAGAGCGCCGCGGGCCACCCTTTGAGGGGCAGGCCTTTGGCAACCGCACTGACAGCGACACGGCCGCCTGGTGAGCAGGCAGCCAAACAGCAAGGGGACGTAACTGCTCCTGCTGTAGCCTGAATGCGGCAAACCCGCAACAAAGGCCGACGCGACAGTGCCCTTGGATCCGTTCCCGGTCCGCGAGGTATTGGTCGATACGTAGATCTTAAGACTTTTCCCCGGATTTCGAACACGGGCTTCGAAAATTTCCCAGCAGCTTCGGGATCGGTGCCGATGACGCCTGTTTCCGCCCGGTTAGTCGCCCTGCTGAAGCAGCAGTTGGCCCAGTTCGGCGATCGCCCTGACCTAGTGGCCTTGGTGGTGTATCTCACCATTCCCTCGGCCAACGGCAAGCCCGCCCTCGAACCGATTGGCCAGTGGCCCGATTCGGCCCAGGCCCTGGCCGCCGGTCCCGATGACAGCGCCCTGGAGTTGGCGCCCACCCCCCAGGCCGTGACCCGCCGCTGGCTGCCATTGCGCGATGGCCCCCAACTGGTCGGCGCCCTGCGGGTGGACAGCCGCGATTGGCCCTGGCCCCAGGCCCTGGCCGAGCGCCTTGAGGCCACGGCCGGCTGCCTCACCGAGGCCCTGGGCCTGGACCTAGAGCAGCAGCGGCTGAGCCGAGCCCTGGCCGAGCAGGACGACCAACTGCGCCTGCTCGTGCACCAGCTGCGCAACCCGTTGACGGCCCTACGCACCTTCGGTCAGCTGCTGCTGCGGCGGCTGGAACGGGATCCGCTCAACCGCCCCTTGGTCGAGAACCTGCTGGCCGAGCAGCGGCAGCTCAACCGCTATGTCGATGCCATCGACCAGCTGGCCGATCCCACCCCCCTAGTGGCCGCCGGATCCCGAAGCGAACCCCTGCTACTGCCTCCCTCCCTAGACGGCCCGGCCCAGCAGCCCCTGGCCGAGTGGCTGACGCCCCTACTGGAGCGGGCCGCGGCTACCGCCAGCCTCCAGGGGCGCCCGTGGCAGGGCCCCAAGCAGCTGCCGGCCTGGCGGGGCGCCGGTGGAGCCGTGGCTGAGATTCTGGCCAACCTGCTCGAAAATGCCTTTCGCTACAGCCCGAACGAGGCCTGCATCGGCCTGCACTGCGCCGCCATCGCCAGCAGCAAAGACAAGTCCATCGACAAGGCCATCCACAACTCCCTCGACAACTTCCTCGACAATTCCCTTCACAATTCCCTGGACAGCGCCCAAGACCCTGACCGAGAGAGTGCCCTGAATAGTGCCCTGGACAACCAGGGCCAGGCGGGCGCTGATCGGGGCCCAGACCCTGCGCCTCGCCGATCTCAACCCAACGCCGACACCCAGGCGGTGCCCACCGCCATCAGCCTCACGGTCTGGGAAACGGGTCCAGCGATCCCGTTGGACGAGCGGCAACGGATCTTTGAGCGCGGCGTGCGCGGCCGGGCCCAAGGCGCCATCCCCGGCAGTGGCCTGGGGCTGGCCCTGGCCCGCGACCTGGCTCGGCGGCTCGGCGGCGACCTGGAACTGGTGGTCCCCCCCCAGGCTGTCGATCCGGCCCTACCGGACCAGGGCAACGCCTTTCGCCTGACCTTGCCGGCGCCCTGAACCCAGCCATCCCAAAGCCGGCCCAACACCCGGGCAACGTCCTCGCCCGGGAGTCAGCAGACACTCCCGCCTTGACCAGGCCGTCGCGATTGGGCCGCGAGGGGGCAGGGGCCGCCGCAGTGGGCAGGGGCGAAGGCGAGTCAGGAGGGCTGCCCCCGCAGCTAGGGGCCCTTATCAAGGAGCCAGCACCAGCGCCAGGGCCATCAGCAGCAGGGTCCAGCTGCAAGTCCATTCGACGCAGGCCCCATAGCTATCGCCGCTGTGGCCCCCCAGGCGCCGCCCCAACCCCCAGGGCACCAGGACTGCCGGAATCACACCGAGCCAGCCCTGCCAGGGGATGTCCGTTGACGCGCTCCAGGCGGTGAGCAGGCCCAGAAGCAGGAACGCAGGCAGCAGCTCCTGGGCAAAGCCCGCCCAGTGGCGGCGATGGAAACCGGCGCTGCCGCCTGTCCCAGGGCTGTCGCCAGAGGATGGGCTCTCGCGTAAATAGGGGAAGCCGCCCATCGCCACTAGGGGGGCAATCCGCCCCCACACCGAGGCCCAGACCAGGGCCCAGGGGGCCGCGGCCGCCAGGGTGACCAGGGCCCCGGCCCGCAGCAGCAACAGCACCACTAGGGCCTGGACGCCACTGGCCCCGACCCGGCTGTCCTGCATCGCCTCCAGGCAGCGCTCGCCGGCGGCCAGGCCATCGGCCGTATCCATGGCGCCATCGAGATGGAGCCCGCCGCTGAGCCAGATCGCCAGGGCCATCACTAGGGCCACTTGGGCTAGCAATGGCAGATGGCCCTGGCCCAGCCCCCAGGCCAGGGCTTCGATCGCGCCCAGCACCGCCCCGATCCAGGGGGCGAAGCGGGCGATGCGCTCAAAACGGGGCTGGGGCCAGGGGGCGGGTGGCAGAACGCTGTAAAAGATCCAGGCCCCGGCTAGGTCGGCGAGCCAGCCGGGCGTCTTCGCCAACCGCAAGGGCGCTTGGGGCGGGGCCATCGACGCAAATGCTCCGGCGCAAGGAGGCTGATCCTGGCGCGACGGCTTCTTAGGTTCCAGGTCGTCCTGATCCAACGCTCCCTTGAGCTCCAGTGGCCCAACCCAGCCCTTGCTCTTCGGGGACGAGAGCGCCCAGCCTGAGGCAGCGACGTTTCGCTTTGAGATCTCCGCCCGCAGCGGCCGCAACCGGGCCCGCTGCGGCTGCTTCCACACCCCCCATGGGGTGGTGACGACGCCGCGGTTCATGCCGGTGGGCACCCTGGGAACCGTGAAGGGGGTGAGCGCCGCCCAGCTGGCCGAAACCGGCGCCCAGATGGTTCTGGCCAACACCTATCACCTCCATCTCCAGCCCGGTGAGGCGGTGGTGGCGGAGGCCGGCGGCCTGCATCGCTTCATGGGCTGGAACGGACCGCTACTCACCGATTCCGGTGGTTTTCAGGTGTTCAGCCTGGGCGGGATCAACAAGATCGACGACCAGGGGGTGATCTTTCGTTCGCCCCGGGATGGGGCCCGCATCGAGCTCACCCCCGAGCGGGCGATGGAGATCCAGATGGCCCTGGGGGCCGATGTGGCCATGGCCTTCGACCAGTGCCCCCCCTACCCGGCCAGCGAGGCCGATGTGGCCAGCGCCTGCCGCCGCACCCACGGCTGGCTGGAGCGCTGCATCAGCCGCCACAGCCGCCCCGACCAGGCCCTGTTCGGCATTGTCCAGGGGGGCTGCTTCCCCCACCTGCGCGCCGAATCGGCCCAGGTTGTGGCCTCGATGAACCTGCCGGGCATTGCCGTCGGTGGCGTGAGCGTGGGCGAACCGGTGGAGGAGATGCACCGGATCGTGCGTCAAGTGGGACCGCTGTTGCCGGAGGACAAGCCCCACTACCTGATGGGGATCGGCAGCCTGCGCGAGATGGCGATCGCCGTGGCCGAAGGCTTCGACCTGTTCGACTGCGTGCTGCCGACCCGGTTGGGCCGCCACGGCACGGCCCTGGTGGAGGGGGAGCGCTGGAACCTGCGTAACGCCCGCTTCCGCCACGACCACAGCCCCCTCGATCCCAGCTGCCCCTGCCCGGCCTGCCGGCACCACAGCCGCGCCTACCTGCACCACCTGATTCGCAGTGAGGAACTGCTGGGTCGCACCCTGCTCAGCCTTCACAACCTCACCCATCTGATCCGCTTCACGACGGCCATGGGCCAGGCGATTGCCGATGGTTCCTTTGCAGAGGATTTCGCTCCCTGGGAGGCCAACTCCGAGGCCGCCCACACGTGGTAACGTCCGCTGACCGATCGCCTACGCACCCAGGAATGGCCCTTTCCGCGCTACTGGCCGCTTCCGCTGTTCACCCGATGGCCCAGTTGCCAGAGGCCTACCAGGCCTTCGCGCCGTTGGTGGACATCCTGCCAATTATCCCCTTCTTCTTCCTGCTACTGGCCTTCGTCTGGCAAGCCTCGGTCGGTTTCCGCTGAAGCTGGGTCCCAGAAGGGCAAAGTTGCTGCTGCCTTTTGCGATTGAGCCCTGAACAACCTTCAGGGCTCTATTGATTTGTCCCACAAACAGGCCAGGAGCTCAGGGCTTCAGGCCTGTTTTGCTGTGATAGGGGCCTGGCCCCCATCGAAGGGAAGCCCCAGGCCAGGGCCGTGCGTCTCGAGCGTTGCCGCCCGGGACCTGGTGGCTGGGCTACCCCTGGCGCAGCACCTGCCAGGCGAAGGCGGGCAACGAGAGCATGCGGCGCCAGCGGCTGGGCTCCTGGATCAGGCGAAAGAGCCATTCGATCTGTAACCGGCCCATCCAGCCCGGCGCCCGGGTCTTGACCCCCGCCCAGACATCGAAACTGCCACCCACCCCCATCCACAGGCCCGGCTGACCCTGGTGGATCCGCTGGGTCCAGGTTTCCTGGCGCGGCACCCCCAGGGCAACCAGCACCAGATCCGGTTGCAAGCCCTGAAGCTGCTGCTCCAGGCCCGGCCAGGCCCCCGGCTCCTGATAGCCATGCACCGCCAGCACCAGCTGCAGGCTGGGCAGCGCCTGGCCCAGGCGGGAGCGCAGGGCGGCCATCACCTCGGGGCTGGCGCCCACCAGGGCCACCCGCCATTGCTGGCGGGCGGCGTGCTCGAGCAGGCGCCAGGCCAATTCAATGCCAGGGCTGCGGCGCACGCGCTGGCCCTGCCGGGCCAGGGCCCAGACCACACCAGCACCATCGGGGATCACCAGCTGGGCGGCGGCGATCGCCGCCCCTAGGGCCCGGTCAGCCCGGGCCGCCATTGTCATCTCGGCATTAAGGGTGACGATCTGGCCGCCACCGCGCTCATGCAGGGCCACAGCGGCATCAAAGACATCGGCGCAGACCGCCACCGGCACCCCCAGTACCGTCACCGCGGGAATGGGGTCGCCAAGGCCTGAACCGGCCGGAGGGCCTGGGGGGGCAGTCGCCATTGATGCCATGGGCTGGAGGCTCGGGGCTGGACGGTCGGCGCGAGAGAATCTATGGCCCGCGCCCTGGACCCCGCCGGTATGGTCCCCTCGCCCGTTTCCGGAACCCCGGCCCCACTCCAGCTGGAGTGCAGCACCCAGGCCACCGCCGGCGCACGCCAGGCGCCCCTGCAGCTGGAGCCGGCCGAGGCCAGGCGCACGCTTCAGGCCCTCGATGCCCAGATCGAGGCCGTGGTGCTGGCCCGCCAGCACCCGATTAGTGGCCTGCTGCCGGCCAGCACCGCCCACACCGTGCATGGCAACTACGGCGATGCCTGGGTGCGGGATTGCGTCTATTCGATCCAGTGCGTTTGGGGGCTGGCCCTGGCCTACCGGCGCCTAGGCGGCCACGACACCCGGGCCTTTGAGCTCGAACAGCGGGTGTTGCAGCTGATGCGCGGCCTGCTGGCGGCGATGTTGCGCCAGGCCGCCAAGGTGGAGCGCTTCAAGATCAGCCTGGCGCCCCTCGATGCGCTCCACGCCAAGTTCGACACCGCCAGCGGCGAACCGGTGGTGGCCGATGACGGCTGGGGCCACCTGCAACTGGACGCGACGGCCCTGTTCCTACTACAACTGGCCCAGCTGACCCGCTCGGGCCTGGTGGTGGTTCAGACCAGCCACGAGCGGGACTTCCTCCAGAATCTTGTTTATTACGTGAGCCGCGCCTACCGGGTGGCCGATTACGGCATCTGGGAGCGGGGCGACAAGGGCAACCACGGCCTGCCGGAACGCAATGCCAGCTCGATTGGCCTGGTGAAAGCGGCCCTCGAGGCCCTTGATGGTCTCGACCTCTATGGCCCCCATGGCGACGGCCGCTGCCGGCTGCTGATTCCCCATGACGCAATCGTGCGGCTGCGGCGGGCCCTGCGCAGCCTGTTGCCGCGCGAATCGGCCAGCAAGGAGGTGGACAGCACCTGCCTGGCGGTGATCGGCTACCCGGCCTGGGCGGTGGAGAACGCGTCGCTGGTCCAGCGCACCCGCCAGAAGATCCGCCAGGACCTGGGCGGCCCCTACGGCTACAAGCGCTTCCGCCGAGACGGTCACCAGACCGTGATCGAGGACCACACGCGGCTCCACTACCAGCGCGAGGAGCTGGCCCAGTTCGAGTGCATTGAATGCGAATGGCCCCTGTTCATCGCCTATGAGCTAGTCACAGCCTGCTGCGAAGGGCGTTGGCAAGAGGCCTGGAGCTGGCGCGACCAGCTCGACCGCCTGGCCGTTGACGTCGAGGGGGTGCCCCTGCTGCCCGAGCTCTACCTGGTGCCGGAGGCGGCGATCAGCGCCGAACGGCGCCAACCGGGCAGCCAAGTGCGGATTGCCAACCCCAACGTGCCCCTGCTCTGGACCCAGAGCCTCGCCTGGCTGGGAGATTTGATGTTGCAGGGCCTGCTTCTGCCTGAAGACCTCGACCCCTGTGGTCGGCGCCTAGCCCGCCCCCTCGGCGCCGATCGGGTGCTGGTGGCCCTGGTGCCGGCCAGCACCGCCATAGGCGAGGCCTTGGCGCAAGCCGGCCTGCCCGTGACCCCGGCCAATCCCGGCCCCGATCAGCCATCCAGCCCGCGGGTGGCCAGCTCCCGGGAGCTGAGCGAACGGATGGCGGCTGTGGGCGCCAACCCGAAACTGGGCCTCAGCGGCCATCCGGCGGTGCGCATGGAAGCGATGGCCACCGCCCGCCTCTATCGCTGTGGCGGCGAACAGCTGGCCTTCCTGGCGGCGGTGCTGGAGGAAAGCACCTTCTACCTCTCCGACGATCCCGACCAGCTAGCCGATGCCGTCGGCGCCGAGCTACGCCTGCTGCAGCGCCACTGGCGCCACAGCCAGCCGCCCCTGCTGCTGATCCCTGTGGCCGAAGGCCCCTTTCAGCGCACCCCCGAGACGATCCTGCGCCTGGGAGCCCAACTACAAAGCGGCCAGCTCGAGGGAGTACCTGTGCAGCTGGGCCGCCTGGCCGAGCTCCAGGACCTGGCCGGCTGGGTGGAACTACCGGCCCAGGCCCAACCGAGCAGCAGCGTCCGGCCCCTGGGGCGCCCGCTGCTGCGTGCCAGCACCAGCAAGCGGACCCTCACGGCCACCGAAGAGCAGGAACTCGAGGAGATCCCAATTCCCGACCTGGCCGAACGGCTCTGGCGCAGCACCTCCTTGACAGAGCAGGCGGAAGTGCTGGAACAGCTGGTACGGCGCCTAGGGCCCCACGCCCTGCTGCAGGGTCCGGCCGTCAGCGACAGCGTCGCGTTGCAGGTGCTGGTAGAGGAGATTTACCGCCGCGGCCTGGCCCAGGGGGACTGGACCGTGGTGCGCCGCTGCGCCGGCACGATCGGCCTGGTCCATCCCCAACTGGAGGATGCCCTCACCGACCTGCTGGTGCGCCAGAAGCAGGTGGTCGTGGGCCGCAACTACACCCACGAGTCCCTGATCAGCCAGCCCCAGGGCAGCCTGGCGATCGCCGCCATGATCGAGCGCTTCAGCGGCATCGACGGCCGCGAATGGATGCTGCAACAGGAGCTGCTGCTGGCCCTCGATGGCCTGGCCCGCTTAGAGCCGGCCCTGCTCAGCGGCAGCCTAACCCTGCAGCTCGGCCAGTTGCTGTTGCTGCTGACCGGCGAACTGGCGGCGGAGCGGGATCTCGCCGCCGATGAGGCCTTCGAGGCCCTCTGCGGCCTGGCTCCCCATGCGATCCGGCGGCGCCTACGGGCCGTGCTCACCGACGTCGAACACGCCAAGGCCACCCTGCAACGCAAGGAACAGCTGCATGTCAGCGGCCGGGTGCGCTGGGAGGTGCCCGATCCCCTCGAAGAGCTGCCCCGGGGCAGCGGCTGGCTGCAACACCGCCAAAGGCTCGGGGCCCTGCAGCAGGTGCCGCGCGATTTCTACCCAGGCATCTGGGACCTGCTGCACCACTGCCGCGGCCTGGTGATCGGCGACAAGCTCGATCGCCGCAACCGACTCGAAAGCGGTCCCTTGATGAGCGAAAAGACCCCGGGCGAACGCAACTTCGCCAGCCTGGTGGAACATTTGCTTAGCAAGATCGACGCCTCGGAATACCGCCAGCTCTGCACCGAAACCCTGCTCACCCTGGTGACTTTCGTCGGTGCCAACCCGGAGGTGCGCTTCAACGACTACCTGGCCCTCGATGTGGTGATCGGCCACGCCGTGCGGGTGGGCTGGCAACAGGAACATCCCGAAACCCCCAGCTCCCTCTACGGCCAGCACAAGGCCGAGGCCTGGGACCGCTTCTACGTGTCCTCTCCGGGCCAATGCCGGCGCTGGCAACTGCTAGCCCTCAAAGAGCTGGCTGAGGGTGAACTGGCCCAGAACCAAGCTGAGGCACAAGGCGGGGCCGCTAACGCGCAAGACAGGACCGCCGACGCGCAAGGCAGGGCCGCCGGCGACCCGGGTTCAGATCGGAGCGCTCAGGGTCATGCAGATGTTGGGCTGCTCAACACACTGCTCGATTAGATCAGCAAGCTGGAGGGCGCGGGAGGCCTGCAGGCCATCCACGGCAGGAATTTCGCGGCCGCGCACACATTGGAGGAAGTGCTCCAATTCGGCATAGAGGGGCTCGATCGAGGTGGTGCTCACCTCTTCGATGAAGCCATCGTTGCGATAGAGCAGTTCGCCGTGGTCGGCGGAAACTGACTGGTGGGTGCGCCGATGGATATGCAGGCTGCGGTTAAGGAAGTCGGTTTCCACCAGGCTGTCGCGGCAGTGGGCGCTGAGGCTGCGGATCTTGCGATGGGCCATCTTGCTGGCCGTGAGGCTGGCCACCACCCCATTCGCGAAGCCGAGGGTGGCGTTGACGTAGTCGATTGGGCCGTCGCCACTGCGGCCGCCGGCGGCCGCCAACTGCACCACCGGCGATGCCGCCAGTTCCAACACCAGATCGATGTCATGGATCATCAGATCCAGCACGACTGACACATCATTGGCCCGGTCGCCATTGGGGCTGTGGCGCCTGGCTTCCAGCACCACCACCTGCTCGTTGGCGACCACCTTGGTGAGTTCGCGGAAGGCGGGGTTAAAGCGCTCGATATGGCCCACCTGCAGGAGCCGTGCCGAACCTTCGGCCGCCCGAATCAGGTCAGCGGCCTCTTCCTGGCTGGCGGCGATCGGCTTTTCGATCAACACATGCAGACCGGCCTGCAGGCATGCCATCCCGACGCGGTGGTGCAGCAGCGTCGGCACAGCGATGCAGACCGCCTCCACCTCCTGAAGCAGGTCGGTGTAGGAGGGAAACCAGCGACAACCGAACTGCTCGACAGCGAGCTGACCACGCTGGGCATCGAGGTCGGCGACACCGATCAGTTCGGCATCCCGCAGCAGGCTGAGCACCCGGGCATGGTGCCAGCCCATGTTGCCGATACCGATGACGCCAACGCGTACGGGCTTCATGGCGCTGGGGTCGGGGTTGAGGATCACGGCAGCCGGGGGGGCAACAGAAGCGCTCCCTTGATGCCAGCGCCGCAATTATCGACGATCAGCTGTCCGGCTCGCGGCCCCGGGCGGTGATCTGGACCCGTTCGATGCGCGGGCCATCCATGGCCACGATCACAAACTGATGGCCTTGCCAGCGCAAACTCTCGCCGGGGGCTGGGATGTGCTGCAAACGCTCCAGCAAAAAGCCCGCCAGGGTGTGGTGGCCATCGGCCTCCGGCAGGTTGAAGGCGAGCTGGCGGTTCAGTTCGGCGATCTCCAGGTCGCCGGCCACCAGCCAGCTGTCTTCACGCAGCTGCTGGAGGTCGTCATCGGCGCTTTCGGCATCGACGCCATCGCCGACGATTTCGTTGGTGAGATCGGCCACGGTGACCAGGCCTTCGGTGCCGCCGTGTTCATCCACCACCACCAGCAGCGGCTGGCCGCTGCGAATCACCGGCAGCAAATCGGCGAGCGAAGCGGTTTCCTGAACCCGGGCCACCGGGGTGATGTAAGGGGCTAGGGGCGTGTCGCTCTGCAGCTGGCCCCGGGCGATCGGTTCGGCCAGGCGACGCAGGTCGAGCATGCCGCGCACGTCATCGAGAGACTGGCCAATCACCGGGAAACGGGCGTGGTGGGTGGCATGTACTACCTCCATCATCTCGGCGAAGCGCACCCCCAACGGCAAGGTGACCATGCCGTTGCGGGGCACCATCACCTCACGCACCTGGGTGTCGCGCAGGGCGAACAGGCCCTCGAGGATGCTGCGCTCATCGGGCATCAGGCCGGTGACGCTGTTGGATTCGATCAAGGTTTCCAGCTCGCCGGCCGAGAGGGCGGGCACCAGCTCATCCCAGTTGCGCGGCAAGCCCAGCAGCCGCAACAACCCATCGCCGAGACGCTCGAGCAGCAGCAGCAGGGGCCCAAGCGTGGCGTTGACCGCCTCCAGCAGGGGGGCCAGCCGCAGGGCCGAGGCTTCCGGCCGGTGCAGCACCCAGGCCTTGGGCACCAGGCCGCCCACCAGGGTGGCCAGCACCACCAGCATCAGAAAAACCCCCAGGTCGATCCAGGGCCGCTGGGCGGTTGGATCCCAGCGCACCGCCACGCCGCGGCCGGCCCAGCCCAGGGCCACCAGGGCCAGGGCCGCCCCCAGCTGGGTGGCAACAAGGGCCCGGCGCAGACGGTGTTGCAAGCGGGCGACGGAGCGGGCGCCGCGATGGCCATCGGCAGCCAGCAGCTGCACCCGGCTGGGGCGCAGATGGATCAGGGCGAATTCCCCGGCCGCAAAGAAAGCCAGCAGGGCAAGCAACGCCGCCAGGGCCAGGTAGCGCATGGATCGGGCTCTGGATGGGGGTCCCGGGGATCGAACCCGGCTAAGGCGAATTATGAGGGAGCCTGGAGGCCAGATCTAGCAATGGATTTCAGCTACGCCATGCCTAGCGGATGCCTAGCCATGGTGGGTAATGTGTCCAACCCTGACAAAAGCAGGCTGACTGCGGCCACACCGGCAATCCGGATGGTCAGTGGCGATTAACGAAGAACTCCACCAATGGAGCCCTTTGGGCGTCGGCGAGCCGCCAAGGCACCAGCCCTAGCGCATAACCAGCGCACAAATGAGCTAAACATCGATACAATTGGGAGCTATCGGGATTCCCGACGGAAATTCCCAGGCCTTTTCATCAGCTCGGGTCATGCGCGACGGGATAGTCCACCTGCGTTCCAACCAACAGGGCCGCCCCCATCGGCCGGTTCGCGTCCCCTGCAGGCTCTCGGGGCCTCTGCTCACGAGGAGGGCAACCAACTGACGGACTGGCTGGAACGCTTCGGCACACTCAATGCCATCGCAGCCATCCTGGACGCCGCCCGCAAGCAACAGACAGAGGCAGGCCCGCAAGCCGCTGGCGGCAGCGATGCTCGCGCGATGGGGATCGAGGGCTTGGGCTGGCTTTCAGGGGCTATGACCGCAGCCATCCAGCGAATCCAGCCAGATGGGAGCCAAGAGCCCCGCACACCTCCGATCCAAATTCAGCCGCAGGTGACGCCGGTTGCACCCCTGAGCCCCCACAGGCCCGCCAACAGCTCAACCCTGGGCCAAGGCCGCTGGGTCCTAGTCGCCCGGCTCTCGATTCACCCGCCAGGCAGCGACGGCGATCGACATGTGCCCCATCGCAGCGTGCCAGCCGCTGCAGATCGATCACCGAACCCTCAGCGCCCTTCCCGTCCCCAGTGGGTCACGGCAAGCCAGCAGCAGCTGCAGTCTCACCTCGGTGCCTTCCTGGCCCAAGCCGATGCAGCTGCAGACATCAAAACGGCCGTGGCAGAGCTGTTGAACTGGTGGAAGTTGCATGAAACGGCCATCAGCGATTCCGACAGCAGCGAGCTGGTGGCCCTGCTGCATGGCTTCATTTGCTCATGGCTGCAGCAGCAAGACCCCAGCGCACTATCCGAGCCAACGACAGGGCTGGATGGACCGCCAGCCAGCAGCCAGCTGACAAACCCAGAGCTGGAGTCCAAGCTCTTCTCCTGCGGTGACGTGGCCCGGGAGCTCAATTACCAGGAATCGACGATCCGCCGTTGCGCCAAAAAGTCCTGGCTGTGCGGACCAGGGCCCTACCCCCTACGCGGCATCCCCAGCTTTTATGTGGTGACCAGACCCAATCCAGCGTGCGGGCGCGGGCACGGCTGGAAATTCCAGCGCATCAAGGCAACCTGCAACGCCAGCAGCAACTCGTCAGCGGCCCAAACAAGGGGGAGAGCAAGACACAACAAGGCAACACAAAGCTGCTTTAGACACAACACTTGCAGCCAAATGTGATCACAGGAGAATGATCCTGATCTCTTCCCAAACGACCTCCATGGCGATGCGACATCGGCCCGGAGCTTATCTCACACAGGCACCTGACAGGAGTGAGTGCGCAGGCGATTTAATTGAAGTGCTGCGCTCCCAAGCAAGCGAAGAAGATGGCGATGGGCGACCGCTGTGGAACGCCGCCCAAGAGTCGCCCGCCCAACCAAAACGCCGCGATAGCAGCCGGCGGCATCAACAGCCACCCCGGCCCACCAAAGCAAAACCTTTCTCGCCGCGGCCCAGCCGCCAGGAGGTGGAGCGGCGTGTCGCAGAGGCTCAACTGTGGATTGCCCAGCGCCTGCCCCTGGTGGACATTCGGGCCAATGCCCGACAAAACTGGGGGATCACCAACGTGCGCACCGTCAGCCGCCATCTCTCCCTGGCGCGGCAGCGCATGGTGGAAGAACTGATTAAGAACCGCCTCCAACACCAGGCCGAGCAGATCTACGGTTTAAACGAACTGATCCACCAGGCCATGGCCGCCGGCCAGTTCAATGCCGCCGTAGGCGCGTTCCGGGTGATCGCCGAGATCGGTGGACTGCTGCGTGCGCCGCTCAAAGCACCCGAGAGCAGGCTCTGAAACATCCGTATGGCGGATGGAAAATGGCCGCAGCGGCGGCCCCACCAAGCAACACCGATAGCATTGCTATTGACGAGTGGGGGCGTCATGGCTGATCTGTTGGTGCGCGGCGTCGATGACGCCCTGGTTCAGGCGCTCAAGAAGCGGGCCGGGGAGCAGGGCCGCAGCCAGGAAGCGGAACTGCGGGCCATCTTGGCCGCTGCTTTGGTGAGCCCCCCGCGGCGCAACCTGGCTGAATTACTGGCTGCCATGCCGGATGTTGGGGTGGACGCCGATTTCCAGCGCCAGGACGATCGAGCAGATCGCCGCCATCGCCTTGCTGCACGATCTCACCATGGTGACGCGCAACATCGATAACTTCGCCGGCTGCGGGGTGCGGCTGCCCAATCCGTTTCAGGGTCGTTGATGGGCTCCCAACGGCTGATCAGGACCCTCCATCGCCCTCCGCCCTGGAGATGGTTAGCAGGAGGACGACTCTGGCTAAGGCTGGGGTCAGAACCGCTGTGGCGGGTGCCGCTGGAACTGCTCCAGCAGCTGCACTGGTGGTTGATTCGTCCCTGGCGTTGGCCAAGGCGCCCGCCCAAGGGCCGGCCAGCACTGCCTTGGCAACTGACCCTGCCGGCCTGCTGGCTGAACAGCTATCGGCCAGCGGAGGTGTCGTGGTGGTGGGCCCTGGGCGTTCGCTCCTGGAGCCAGCTGGCGCAGTACACCCCAGACAGCCTGGCCGGTGCAATGCATGCAAAGCGCCGGCAGCACTGGCCGGATCAATGCCGCCCTGCCCTGCAGTTGCTGGCCGACAAAGCGGCCCTCCTTGCCTACACGCCCGAGCGCTGGCGAGCTCCATTCACGCTGCTCCACCTACAACAAAACATTCATCAGCCCGACGGCATCGATGAGGGACACCCAGAGATTCCGAATTGGTGGTGGGAGGCCTTGAGGGCAGAAGGAGTGGTGCTCAAGCCCCAACGCGGCCATGCCGGCCGGGGGGTGATCCGTTTCCGCTGGTCTGGCTCAGCCCTGGAGCAGCAGGCCCTATTCGGCCAGCTTCCGGCTGATGCACCGTATGCAGCCGAAGCACCGCCTGCAGCCGATGCCGAACCTCCCACCCCCGCCCAGCTGCTGGCCCATTGGCATCGGCTCTGCCGCAGCGACGAACCAGCCCTGGCTGCTCCCTACCTTTGCCACAGCAGCGAGCTGCCGGCCGCCGACCCGGCCGTAGTTGTTCGCGTGATTACCTCCCGGCCATCGCCTGGGGGGCCGGTTGCCGTGCAGCAGGCCTGGCTGGAAGTGCCGTTGGGCGAGGGCGCAGTGGCCTTCATCCGTGCGGATGGCGTCAGCCTGCCGAAGCCAGGGGAGCCGTTGACGGCGGCCCAACAGGACGCTCTGGATCGATGGACACAACAACTCCAAAGCAATGCTCCGTTGTGTGTTCGTGCCTGTTTGGAGGCAGCGAAGGCCATGCACCAGCGGTTGCCAACCATGGACCAGGTGGCCTGGGACTGGATTCCCGCGTCTCCCGAGCCCTTGCTACTGGAGGGCAATGGCGGCTTTGGTCTGCTGGTGCCCCAACTGTTTGCCCAGCTCAGTACACCCCCGTGCAGCCTTGAGCCCAGGTCCAATCGCTGAGAGGATATCCATATTTGATATGTGAGCCGTGCCCCTCAGCCGCAACCCCGAGATCTGTGCCGCTGAACTGGATGGCGAGATGTGCCTGTTCAACCCCGAGAACGCCGAGTATCTGAACCTCAACGGCACCGGTTCCAGCATCTGGAACCTGCTCGATGCGCCTGCCGAATTGGAAGAGCTGATCTGCAACCTGCAAGCGCGCTACGCCGTGGACCCGGAGACCTGCCGCCATGAGACGGAAGCCTTTGTGGCAGAAGCGCTCAAGCGAGGCATGCTCGCGGAAGCCCAACCGGCATGAGGCCGCTGCTGCGCTGGCCCACCCGGCTGTTTGCCTATGGTTTGTTTTGTCTGCTGGATCACAGCATCTGGCTGCTGATCCAACTGCTGCCCGGCCCAACGCTGATCGGTTTGGCCCGCCAGCGCCCCTGGACACGCTGGCAACTGCAGCTCGCCCCAGCCCGGCAGCAGCTCTGGCGCAGCCGCCTGGCTTGGCTGATGCGCACCCGCTGCCGGCGCGCAGGTTGGGCCAGCACCTGCCTGAGCCGTTCGCTAGGTGGCAGGCTGCTGCTGGATCTGATTGGCGTGGCCAATGAACTGCATCTGGGCATGAGCAAGTTCAGTGATGGCCGCAAGGTGCCCCATGCCTGGCTCAGAGATCCCCAGTCCGGCCGGCTCTACACCCCTGGGCTCAGCCCTGGCGCTGGTGCGCCCCTCACCCAGTTCTGATCCCCAGCCGCAGTCATGCCTCTTCCGCTGCCCAGCACAGATCCCCAACCTCTGGCCGCGGGGCTTTACAGAACGGATGCCTTCCATCGCCAACCCCTTTTTGCGGTGGGCTCCGAGCTGGTGCGCAGCTGGACGGAAGCCCACGCCCTGCATGGGGATGCCCGGCCGGACGATGTGAATCCCGCCTATGTGGCTGCCCTGATTAGCGGCAACCACAGCGCAGAAGCGGCGCCCTACACCCGCATCCGCCGCTTACCGCGGGCTCAGCACGTGCTGGTTGGTAGCGACGGCGCGGTGCACGCCAGCGCCTATGACCCGCTAGCTGGTGGGGCAACGGCCATGGAGCCAGAGACGCTGCATCAGTTCCTGCGGCAGGGGTTGCTGGACCACGTGCAACAGGCCCTGGGGGGGCACAACGGCGCGATCGGCTGCGAGCACAGCAGCGGCCTCGATTCCAATGCGGTGCTCGGTGCCCTGGTGCATGGCATCGGTGTGGAGCCCCAGCGCTTGCATACCTGGAGCCAGGAAGGGGGCGGTGAGGGAGCTCCCCTGCAGCAGTTCAGGCCGTTTCACCGCTTGCTGCCCGAGCAGTGCCATCGCTTTGAACCAGGGAATGGTGAAGGGGAGCTGGGCATTGATCTGCTCCAGCAGCAGCTGAATGTGTTTGGGGCTCCAGCCCAAATCGGCGGCAATCCCCAGGCCGTGGCGCTGCTGCGCCAGCAGGGCTGCACCGTGCTGTTCAGCGGTTTTGGTGGCGATCAGGCCATCAGCCACAACGCCGCCAATGTGCCCAGTGACCTGGTGGCGCTGGGGCGCTGGCGGGCCTTGCTGCACTGGATGGGCGGCAGGCGGGCGGCATTAAAAACCGCAGGGGGCCGCGCCCTGGCGCTGAGCTATCGCCCTTGGGCAGTGAACAAGGTGCTGCGCCGCACCCGCGATTTCTGCTCCAGTGATGTGTTGAGCCGCACGCTCACCCCTGAAGGCAGCAAGTGGTTAGGGCCTCACATCAAGGAGCAATACCCCTGGGAAATCGATGGCTACCTGAGGCAGCACCACTCGATTCGCCGGCGGGTGCTAGCCGATTGGGTCGCCGTACGAGCAGAAGACGAAACCCGTCTGGCCGCCTCTCTTGGGATGGCCAAAGCATTTCCCCTGCTGGATGAACGCTTGATTGCGGCCCTACTGCAGCAGGATCCGGCGCTGTTTGGTGAGGGTGCTGGCCGCGGGCGGCTGTTGCACCGCAGGGCTTTTGCACCGTTTCTGCCGCCGTTTCTACGCGACAACCCCACCAAGGACCGTGAGCCAGAAGGCGGCCTAGATCAATGGCGTTCTGAGCTGATCAGCAAGCAACATCAGGCGCTGGAACGCAGCTTGAAGGCAACGAGCGATTGGCATCCAGCCCTGGCGAGGTATTGGGATTTGGAGGCGATTCGCCGCGAAACAGAAGACGTGTTGGCCAGCGCTGAGCCGACGATGAAAGGAGTGATGGGCACTAGCCGTGCCCTCGCCACCATGAAGGCCCTCAGCGGCTGGTGGCAAGCGCTCGATGGCTAAGTGCCCAGCACCGCTTGGATGATTAACGCCTGGCGATGGGCTGCTGCCGCAAGCGTTGCAGCGCCTGGATGCAGTGAGGGTTGAGCTGCAGCTGCCAGCTGATCCAGCAGGCGCAGGTTTGCTGCTCCAATGGCGTTCAAGCCCTTCTGAGCTAATTGCCGGGCCCCGATCGCGTCGTGGCCGCTGCGTTTAAGGCTTCCTTGCAGTGCCAGCTTGAGCATCGTTTGCACTCGCTCAGGGTGTTCCTGGTGGCAACACAGGTGGCTGAGCCTCAGACCATCGGGCTCGAGCGTTACACGTGGTGGATCAAAGGGATGCAGGGGTGCTCGTTGGCCTTGATGCTCCACTCGAATGGTTCCCACCCCTTCAACCGTGATCTCCAGAGGAGCACTGTGGGCAAACGGGGTGGAGTGATCGCAGTGGCCGTAGTGGAGGGCTAGATCGAGCACGTCGCGGCGATTGCCGTAGTGGGCAAAACACTCGCGGCTTCCTGCTTGCGCGGTTTTGATCCGCATCGCACCATCGCTGATCGCATAAGGGGCTCCCTGGTGATGGTGGTTGAGGAGATCAATCAAGGGCATCAGCACCGGCTGGCGATGATCTTTTTCAAGATCGGATCGCCAGCCAAAGCTGCGGGTGGCCAGGAAGCCCTCGGCCGCCGAGCGTTCCGCCTTGGCCCCATGGCCAGGCTTGAGCGGTGCAAGGGCAGCCGCGACGTTGGCTGAGCCGTCAACAAGCCGGGCAGGATGCTGGCTGCTCCACCAATGCAACTTGCCAGTGGCGTTGTAGAGCTCGACATGCAGTTGCAGCAGCTCGCGCTGTATCGCGGTGGCGGCTGGTGGTGGCTGCAGCAACTGCAGGGCATCGGCTGAGCCGGACCATTGGGCCGCCTCAATCGGCAGCAGCAACTCGACGGGCAGGCTGATCAGAGCGCCAGTTGTTTCTGGTGGTGCCAGCAGGCGCATGGCGCCCTGGGCCACCTCCACTTGCAGCTGGGGATGCCACTGGGCCCCATGGGCAGCGCACAGGTGGGCAATCTCCGCTAAGAGCGCCGCGGTGGCTGGCTGGTCGCTGGCAATTGCGAGCTTCATTCGAACTCGGCTGGTTGGCTGGCGGGCGAGATGGCCACCACACTCCCACTGAGCTGATCCGCCGCGCTGCATGGCCCGGGCGTTGTCTCAGGCTGGAAGGGCGGATGGCCCAATCCAACCCAAAAGGTGGTGCCATCGCTGGCGAGTGACCAGGCCGGTAGCTCTGCCTCGAAGCTCAGCCGCGGCGTTTGGTTGATGCGCTGACCGCTGGCTTGCACCGCTGTGATCTGGCTGCGCCAGCGCTGTGATGCGCGCTGCTCGCTGGTGAGCAGCAACCAGCCCGCTTGGTTGGCAATCAGATCCATTGCCTGAACGCCGGATCTCAGAGGAATGGGCTGGACCTGAATCCTGCCGGACTCACCTTTTTTGGCAATGAAGGCCAGACGCCGGGCCGGATCATCACGCCAGGGGCCCAGGCTGCCAATCCAAGCCAGCTGGTTTTGGGCGGGGGTGGCCCGCTCAATCCAGGCAAAGCGCTGCCCAGCCCCGGGTACTCCTGGCAGCAGATCAATTGCGCTGATGTCTTGGCGCGCTTGCCAAAGGCCATCTGGCCTCAATTGGTGCACCGCCGCAAAACGCTGCCAGCGGCCGCCGGCCTGCAGCCAACGCTTAAGACCTGGCCCTGGCAACGCCTCAACGGCAAACAATTCGCCAGCTAGGGGCAGCAGGGCCGTGGCCCGCCTGCCCGCCAGCCGTTGCACGCTCCAGCGGCTGCCGCCATCGCGCGACACCGCCAGCGCCGAACCATGGCGTTCCAGCGCAGGACCTGAGGTCACCGCGTCCGGCACATTGCCGGCAACCACCATCGCGCCTTGGTGCCAGGCCAGGTCGTAGGCGTGAATGAAGCGAGGCAGCCTGCGCTCTTGCCACCACAGGCTGCCAGTGCTGGAGCGGCGGTAGAGATTGCCCCAGCGCCAGCTGCCGCGGGCATCGGCACCGGTGATCCAGAGCTGCTGGCCATGGGGCACAAAGCGGCTGATCTCCTCCTCGCTCAGGCTTGCCTCCTGCAGCCAGCGCCCTTGATCGAGGGCATAGGCCCACACCGGCACTGGGCCTGCGTTAGCAGTGGGACCGTCGTTGGCGGCATTGCCTAAGCCCACGTAGAGCCGCCCGTCAAAGCGCGCAAGATCCCAGGGGGTGCGCGGCAGGCTCTGCCAGCAGGCGGGGTAGCGCAGGGCGGCGGGATTGCCCAGGTTGCGGGCCTGCCAGCCTTTGCTGAGCACCTGCAGCGGCGCCGCCGTTGGTTTGCTGCTTGCTGGTTGCTGCCAAGGCAAGGGGGGGAGCAGCGGCAGGCTGTAAGCCGGCTCGAGCTGGGGCCAGAGCCAGCGGGTCAAGCCAACGCCGGCCATTAAGGTCGCGGCAAGGGCCGTCCACTCCTTCTGCCCCATGCCGCCCGACTTCATCAGCCAGCGCATCCTGCCTCGGCTACAGCGGTGGCGGCTTGTGGCTCGCTTGGCCCGGGAAGCCGGCTGGCGCCACCTGAGCGGCCTGGCGCTGCTGAGCGGCTTGAGCAGTGTGCTGGATATCGCCGGCCTGGGCGTTGGTGTGTCACTGCTGCTCGGTGCTGCCCCAGGCACCAGCTGGCAGCTGCCGGTGCAACTCCCCTTGCAGCAGGGGCTGGCGGTATTGGTGGGGCTGATGCTGTTGCGCGGCCTGCTGCAGGCGCTGGTGGCGATCGGGCAGGAACGGCTGCGCTCCGGGTTCACCGATGGCCTGCGCCAGCAGTTGTTCGGCCAGGTGTTGCATGCCTCCTCCACCCAACTGGAGCAGCTGGGACGGGGGGAATTGCTGGGATTGTTGATGGCTGATATCAGCCGCTCGGTGTTGGCGCTCGATCAAGGCATGCGCTCACTCCAGGCCCTGCTCTCCCTAGGGATCTATGCGGCAGGTGTGCTGGTGGTGGGGCGGCAAGCCGCATTCCCCCTTGTGCTGGCCCTGGCAGCCACGGGCGGCGCGGCCTTGCTGCAACGCTCCGGCAGCTGGCAACTGGGCCGCCTGCAGAGCCACCTCAATGGCGCACTGCAGCGCACGGTTGGCGATGGCCTGCATGGGCTCAAAGCCGTGCGGGCAGCGGCGGCTGAATCCTGGTTGCTGCAGCGGTTTGCGCAAGACAACGACCGCTTTCGCCGGGTGCTGAGGCAAACCGTGCAGCGTCAAGCCCTGTTCACAGCCTGGCGCGACACCTTGGTGGTGCTGGTGGTGGGGGGGTGGCTGATCTGGGGCCGGGCGGGACTGGGGCCCGCCGCCATTGCCACCACCTTGTTGCTGGCTTACCGGAGCGGCACCGCCCTCAGCGCAGTAATCAATGCCCAGCGCCTGTGCTTAGGTGCGCTGCCCGGCTACGACGAGCTCTGCAAGCGGCGCCAACTGCTCAGGCCCGCAGTACCGGCGCAGCAAGGCAGGACGGCCACAAGCCAAACCCTGGCAAGCTTGAATGGCCCTCAAAATTGGACAGCCCTGCATTGGAGTCCAGCAACCGCTGGGAAGGAGGCTGAGAGGGTTGAACTCAAGCCAGGGACCCTGGTGGCGGTGGCAGGCCCTTCCGGCAGCGGTAAGACCACCCTCCTGGATCGCGTTTGCGGCCTGCTGGGGGAAGACAGCAGCCAGTGGCAGATCGCATCGCCGATGGGCGCAATTGCGCTGAGCGGCTCAGCGGGAGCCCGCCAGCTGCGTGGGCTGCTGGCCTACGCCCCGCAGGAGGCAGTGCTGTTTGAAACCAGCCTGCGCCAGAACCTGCTGCTCGATCAAGAGGCACCTGCTTGTGTGGTTGAGGACTGGATGGAACGGCTGGGATTAAGCCATCTCTGCAAGCGCGGGCGCGGCCTAGACGACCCCCTGCCCCTGGCGCTGGATCACTTCTCCGGTGGCGAGATTCACAGGCTCGGCTTGCTGCGAGCCTGGCTGCGCAACCGCCCGGTGGAAGTGCTGGATGAACCCACAGCCTTTCTTGATGCGGAATCTGCCCAGCGGGTGAGGGCGATCCTGGCGGAACGCGCCAGACAACGGCTGGTGCTCGTGAGCACCCATGACCCGGAGCTGATCAAGCAGGCCGGCAAGGTTTTGAGGCTGCAAGTAAACGACAGGCAGCAAGCAGAACGACTGCACCATGGCTAACGGAGTTGAGGTGACGCGTTGGCCTGGCCTTATGGGGGCAACGGCAGTAGAGATCTCCGTGTTGATCCCTTGCTGGCACGGAGAACTAACGATTGGCGGCGCTTTGGACTCAGTAGAAGCCCAGCAGGGCTTGCCTGAGCATGTTGGCGTTGAGGTTGTAGTTGTGGTTGATGGACGCCAGGAAGATCAGCAAGCCGTTTGTCGCTGGATTGACAGCAAAGGCAGCAGCAGGCGCTGGGCGATCACGATGGTTTGCCTAAAGCAAAATCGCGGAGCCGGCGGCGCTCGTAAGGCTGGCTATCGCCATTGCTCAGGCGCATTTCTTGCATTACTTGATGATGATGATGTTTGGCACCCGAGCAAACTGGCCCTGCAGTGGGGTTGGCATCAAGCCAATCCGGAGCGACTCGCTAGCGGGCATGGATACAACACCATTCCAAAAGGGCATGAAGTCAGCTTTACGCGACTGTTAATTGGTGGGTACAGACCACACAACTCCACGGTGATGATTCGGCGCGCCTTGTGGCCCTACGAACCCGAGCCATTTCGCTTCAGCGAAGACTGGCTGATGCTGGCCATGGTTGCAAAAATCCAGCCGCTCGCAATGTTGCCCTACGACTTGGCCAGTCGATCAGCGGCGGCTCCGGCACCTCTAGCAGATAGGTACTCACTCTCTAGGCAGCGCCTCAAACTTCGCTTGGGATCGATCAGGGCCATTGGCGTCCTAATCAGGCGCGGTGAGCTCAACTTGATCTGGCTACCACCTCTTTTGGCTTGGAATCTGCTTCTGGCAGTGAGGCGTTGGCTGCTTGATTGCTGGGTCGTCGCTCGTTCAGACGCTGGCTGAGGCGAATAATTCTGGCTTGCAGAAAACCAGCAAATCCGCGGTCTTCTCCAGTTTCTGGATCTGAAAAAGCGCCAGGCAGCAATGTAAAGAAGAGCAGGGTCCGTAGCCAGTCGCGGGGGGCACGGCTCAGCAGCAGCAGCAGCCCCACCGAGGCGGCCCAACGCCGCGGCGTCCAGGGGCCCGGGCCCTGGCTACGCCATGGTCTGGCCTGGGCATGGGCTGCCAGCACCATTGCCCGCGCTGAGCCGGCGGATGGCCTGCCACGGTTGAGTTGGCGTAAGGCCTCGTTTGCGGTGACCGCCTGGGTGACGGCGCCTGACCAGCGCACGGTGGGCTGATGGCGTAGCCGCTTCAGATCACAGCCCTTGAGCTGATTGGCCAGGCGATCAATGTCGATCAGATTGCGTAGGCACATCCACTGATCCTTGGCCGCATGGGCGCAGGCGTGCTGGAAGGCATGGAGGCGACTGAGCGTCCTCACAGACTGGCCATTGAGTTCGAGTTGCTCGCCGAATTGCCACGCCAACGCAAAGCTGGGAAGTGGCGCGCGCACATTCGAGAGGGCCCAGTGCAAATCGATCCACTGGACGCCGGCCGGCCCCTGGCGAGTCAATGAGAATTCATAACCAGCCCAGCGGCTGTAGCGCCCCCAGACGCTGCTGAGCTGGCTGGGGAACTCGCCTGGGCAGCGTGAAAAACCCGCGGATTCCAGCAACGCCACAACGGCAGGCAACCGCTTGTTATCCACCAGCAAATCCAGATCGCCGCGGCCGCGGGCGATTAGGGAGCCCGTGGTTTGCAGTGCCAATGGGATGCCCTTAATCACCAGCATCGGGATGCCGGCCCGCTCAAACAGGGCCGCCATCTCACGGGTGAGGCTGGCGAGGGCCATGGCAGCCATGGCGTTTTGCCGCGCCAGCACCTGAAGTGCGGTCTGCAGCTCGGGCAACAGGCTGGCTACGAGCGGATCACCATGCAGCAGACACTCCAAGCGATGGCGCCGGATGGAGGCCAGCAGCGCCTCTTTTGGCACGGCATCAAGTTGATGTCGTAAAGCAACGGGAACCTCCAGGTGGCCGTCGCGTTGCCGCTGCAACACCAGCTGAACCAGGGCTTTGGTCGCCTCCAGGGCTGCTGGTGTCAATACGGTGTCCACCCAGGCAGCGGCGAGAGGGGCCGGGACGAAACTAGGACCAATTCCTCGATCAGCGGATGAACGGCAGCCAGGCGCATTACCGAGCTTTTGAGCTGAACTGGCACTCCTATGGACTGGCGATTCCTGAATTACCAAGCTGTTCAGTGGATGCGTTGGCCGGAGCCGATCCGCTGATCGCAATCGAGCCAGAAGAGCCGAACTGCTGGCCCGAGCTGGAGCCTGGGCCCCACGACACACCATTCCTGCAGATGGCCCGCGGCGATTTGCGGCTCACCGTCGACGATATCGGTTGCTTTCGGATTACGGGCGGTAAGCGCATCGCCTGGCACCGGCTGCACAGTGGCGTGAGTGACCAGGACATCAGCACCTTTCTGCTCGGTTCGGCAGTGGGGGCCTTGCTGATTCAGCGCGGCATCTTCGTGCTGCATGGCAATGCGCTGGAAAAAGATGGCAAAGCCATCGTGTGCATGGGCCATTCCGGCGCCGGTAAATCCACCCTGGCCTACGCGCTCATGCAGCAGGGCTGGAGGCTCCTGGCCGACGATCTGGTGGCGGTAAGCCCTGATGGGCTGGTGCTTCCTGGCATCCCACGGATCAAGCTCTGGCATGACGCTGCTAAAGCGTTTGGCTTGGATCCGGATCGCTTGCCACCAATCCGGCAGGGGATGCACAAATATCTACTGATGGGGGATGCCCTTCAACGTGCACCCCAATCGGCGCCACTGCAGGCGATGTATTTGATTCACCAGCACCGCCCCGACGCGGCAGATCCTGATGCTGGGCAGATCAGCCGCATCACCAGCCAAAAAACGGCAGCGCTGCGCCTGCGCAATCAGGCGTTTCGGCCACGGTTTGTGCGCGGCTTAGGCCAGGAGGGCCCAAACTTCATGGCATTAGCAATGCTGCAGCAGCGGGTGCCGCTGGCAACACTGCCGCTACCACAGGGAATTACTGCCATGCAGAGCTGGCTGCAAGAACAGGATCTCCTTATGGCCGCGGAATTGGTGACGGTATGAGTGAGCAGGAGCCTTATTGGTATCTGGCCAGCTATCCAAAATCGGGCAACACCTGGTGCCGCGTTTTCATCACTGAGCTGCGGCGCCTGGCCGGATTCGATAGCGAGGAGGCCACATCTGCAGCCTTGCAGGAGGAACGCAAACTGCGACTAAACCGTGACCTTGCGACAGGCTCGATTGTGAGCAGTCGCCACTGGCTCGATGATCAACTGGGCATCGACAGCAGCGACCTGAGCTGGGCTGAACTCGACAAAATGCGCGGTCGCGCGGGTCACCAGAGAGCGCTCTATGCCGAATGTTTGCGCTATCACAAAGTGCATGATGCTTTTTTGAGTGCTGATTCCGGCGGGCGACCCGTGGTGCCAGTGGAGAGCTGCTGCGGTGCGGTTGTGGTGATTCGTCATCCGGCAGATGTGGCAGTGTCTCTGAGCCATTTCTTCTCCTGGCCCATAGATCGTTGCGTGGCTTTTTTGCTAGACGAACAGGCTGGGTTGTGCAGGTCTAGTAAACGCGGCGGCCAGCAAGTGCGGCAGTTTATGGGCACCTGGGCGAACCATGTGCAGAGCTGGGTAGATCAACAACTGATCCCCGTGCTGCTGCTCCGCTACGAAGATCTACTAGCAAATCCCAATACTGAGTTCACGCGGCTGGCACATTTTCTCGACCTACCTACTGACGAGGTTCTGATCAGCGAAGCAGTGGCCAACACACGTTTCGACAAGCTCCGCGCTAAGGAAGAAGAAGAAGGCGGCTTTCGCGAGAAACCGGAGGGATGTGAGCGCTTTTTCCGGTCCGGCCGCAGCGGCGAGGGCCGTGAACAGCTCACGACTGAGCAGATCCTGCAACTAGAGGAGGCTTTCTCAGAAACGCTGATGCGTTTTGGCTACGCGCTGAACACACCAGTGACAGCCTGAGACGCAGTGGTGCATACCCCCTCAAAGCACTTCAACGACCTTCTGAGGTGCTCTCAGGGTGCCAGTGCTGGGGTGCTGAAACCTTGATTGGCACTGGATTTTGAGGCAGTAACGGGACGGCAGGGCTTCTGGTTGAGGAAGTGCCTCTGAGGTCTTGGAGAGGGTCAGGAGCAGCGGAGGACGGGGAAAGTGGATACGGAAGTGGATTCGGTATGGAGGGGGTTTGTGGACTTTGTGGGGGTCTGAAAGGGTGGTGGTGGCAGTGGGTTCTTGTGGTCGTGTGCTGAAGTGTGCTGAAGTGTGCTGCGAATCCACTGCAGTTCTGGTATCATGCAACGTCATACCTGTTGCCTACTTATGACTTCTGCTGACCGCAACGACCTGATGCCCGCACAAGAGAAGTTGGAGTGGGTCACACCGAAGATTTCGCTGATGGATGCGGGGGATACCAGCGGGAGCGGGAAGAAATTCCCTATCTTCCCTAATGAAGGCCCCAAATACCAGACGGACCCAGTCAACCAAGGAGTCTCCTGAACCGATTTTACCTCATAACCTTTACTTCACCACACCTACAAAAACCAGTCATCGCAAAGGGTCCGCAAAGACCATTTATCACTACTTCTTCTTCCCATAAACCTCCCGATTAAGACCCGGCACCAGCACCTCAAGGTTGCGAAACTGCTTGTGAGTTTTCTGTAACTCTTGGAGCATTGCTGCTTCTACTGGTGGGATCCGCAAGGTAATGGTTTTCATTTGAGTGCCTCCTGCTGAAGTCGTTGGAGTTTCTCTGTGATTGCAGCACGGCAGAAGGCAGATATGTTGAGGTGCTTGCCCTGGAGCAGTGGGGAGACCGGTTGCTTCCCTCCTGGCCTTTAGTGGCTGCGCCACGAGCGGCGGGAGAACAGCTAGGCCAGGGCTACGTAGCTGCAGGAGAGAAGCTCGTTCTTTATTCGGCAAGGCATAACTACGCGCTCCGTGCCCATCTGATCTGTGAACGGCCGCGCAAGGTTGCTGCTGCCGCTATGGCGGCATAGCGACGAGACCTACCTGGCGTCCTTCAGCAAGAGGTGAGCGAGCAGATCCTGGACGCCGCGGGCACACGCCCGGAGGGATCTCTGCTGGCGGCCAAGCAGTTCCTCGGCCTGGGCAATCGCGCTGCGGAGGACCAGGACCCAAAAGCTCGCCTCCATTCAGGAAGTGGCAAGCCCCCCCAACTCCGGCAGTGCTGGCGAAAGTCTCCTCCGGCATTCATGATGAAAGTCGCAGCGCCTACCAAGAAGCAGCTCTCCAAGGCCCTAACGTGACGATCCAGCATTGCCTCCCCCCTCCGCCTGCATGGCAGTCTCCCCTCCAACGACAAAAACGCAGAGCGAAGGCTCAGGACAGCTGTCTCGAGAGCAAGTGGACGCTCTCTTGCTGAAGCTGCGTGACCCCAGCCTTGCCCGCAAATTCTTGATGGACGCAGGCCTGATCGATGCTGACGGCCAGCTCAGCCCTCCCTATCGCAGCCAGGATGCCCAGACGGCCTAAGAACAGCCTTGGACCCCTGATTCTCTATCACGGCTGCGACAGGGAAATCGCCGAGGCAGTGTTAAACGGTATAGAGACCCTCCAACCAAGCGAAAACGATTACGACTGGCTGGGACCGGGCATTTACTTTTGGGTTGATAGTCCAGATCGCGCACTCGATTGGGCAAAAGATCGCAAAAAGCGTCATCCACAAGAGCTGGGAGATCCTTCTGTGCTGGGAGCCTTTGCGTATCCAGGGAACTGCCTCAATCTGACCGATTACGGGGTCATGGACGAGCTGGCGCTTGCGTACCGAGCCACAGAAACACTCTTTAAAACAGCCAAGACCCCACTGCCGGTCAATTCAGATCGCAAAAATGGAATTTACCTGAAGCGACAGCTTGACTGCGCTGTTATTCAGATGGTGCATGAACTGAGAAGAGATCAAGAAGAACCCCCTTACGACACCGTCTATGGCGTCTTTGAAGAAGGAAGCGAGGTCTATCCAGGATCCGGATTCAAGGATAAGACTCACGTGCAGATAGCAATCTGCAAACCAGAAATGATTCTTGGCTATTTCCGTGTCGACGGGATGACCTGACCTCTCATCCAAAAACATGAACGATGCGATTCAGCAACCGCTAGCGGATTGACGCGGCTAGGTTTGACTTCACAGGAGTGCTTCTAGGTAGTGTTGCAGTATGGGCAGGTTGAGTGCCAGTGATTGCTGACCAATGCAGTGCCTATGCCCCCTCTGCCAGGAAAGATGACGCCTCTCCAACCCGACCAGTACCACCCACCAGGGGGCTTGATGGAGCAGAGCAATGCGTCGTTACAACGAGACGATCAAAGCTGATGTGAAAAGGCGGATGAGTCCGCCTGCGCGGCAGAGCGTG